>CBDEMG010000025.1:0-10472 GCA_965240855.1 uncultured Bacteroidia bacterium
GTTTATTTGGTATTTTCGTTAATGGGGCAGTATGTACAAACGGAGGTACACACCCCAGGCGGTCGTGCCGACGCTGTAGTGCACACCAAGGACACCATTTACATCTTTGAGTTCAAACTGGAGGGAGCAGGCACGCCCGAAGACGCACTCGCGCAAATCAGAGAACGGGGCTATACCAATCGTTACCTCGCAGAGGGTAAAAAAATAGTCTGCATTGGTGTAACCTTTGACCCCAAGACGCGGAATATAGGAGGCTGGGTAGCAAAGATATTGGGCGAGGAGTAGAGTATAGGCGACAAGAAGATAAAAAGTAGTTAATATGTTATACGGAACTTCTTCGCCCCAACGAAATAAAGACTAGAAAACTCTTGCGACGCTATCTACAATACGGAGCGTATATTCTTGTCCTAATGGAATTGTTAGCACAGTCCCTCGCAGCCACGGATTAAGGAGGCGTAACATCTTGTAATTCGTATGCTGACTTTGAGCATAAAGCGCCAAATCGGGGATTGTATTTCTTACTACAATTTCATTGTATTGGTAGGGTTTGTAACACTCTGAAGCACGCAGTCGAAATCCATAGAGCTCAGGATTCTCTAATACCAATTTGAGCGCGAGAATACGAAAGAGATAGCGAGCCGTTTCGATATTTAGATGAAGGTCTGTATAGCGATGCTCGCCTTGTTGTGCCATCACTCGTTGCAAGCCATTTTGTCCCATGTTATAAGCCGCCGCAGCCATCATCCAGCTTCCAAAACGTCTATATGCCGTCTGCAAATAGTCGCAAGCCGCTTTTGTGGCACGCGAGAGATCATAACGCTGATCAACCTCGTCATTGATAATTAATCCGTAATCCCTTCCGACTCCTTCTAAAAATTGCCAAATACCAGCAGCTTTGGAGGGCGAATACGCTCGCTCGTTAAGCGAACTCTCTGCAACAGCGAGGTACTTAAAATCGTCCGGGATTTGATTTGAGCGCAGGATAGGCTCTATCTCAGGGAAATAGCGCGTCGAGCGTTTCAGCATCAAAAGCATCTGGCTATGCCAGTTGGTAGCTACACAAAGTTCTCGGTCAAGACTCTCTCGGACGTCCGAATTTTCGAGTGGAATGCGTTCGCCTGCAAAATATAGTTCTGTTGGGATAGTGGGTTGACCGACAAAGTGATCACTTACATACGTAATACCCCTATCGCTCTGCGCATTTGCCCACAAGAGAAGTCTGCTGAATATTTTCCAAGCTCCATATAGGCCTAATATCAGTAACAGACCAATGCACACCCAGTATACTGCAGTCCGCATAATCACAACCCTCTTCTCGATCGTAAAGTTAGGTATTTCTGTATCCAACGAGTAATTAACAAATCTACGCAGTAGTAGCAATCGCGCTATTCTACAAAAAGAGCTATCTTTGCGGTCATATAGGCGTTCTTGTGCGCAATAGGAGACTATAGTAGTAGGAGAGAATTTAGATGAAACAGACATTCCAACCTTCGGTAAGAAAGAGAAAGAATAAGCATGGATTTCGCGAGCGCATGTCGACGGCAAATGGTCGTCGAGTATTAGCTGCTCGTCGTCGTAAAGGCCGCAAAAAGCTTACGGTCTCGGATGAATACAATTTGCGTTGTCACTAAGAATATTTTGATAATCCTTTATAGGTACATGGTACTTCCTCGTACTGTGTACCTATTTTTTTTACTGTGCACTTTTTTTGGCTCTTCGGTCTCTGCACAAGAATATGAAGAGAGCACGCTAGATTCACTCATCCCCCTCGATACGATCGTACTCACCTCAGGACGACGTATTGTGGCTAAAGTAATAAACGTGACTTCGCACGGAGTATACTACTCCGAACCTGGATCAGACGAAGAATTGAGCTACGAACGACGCAATGTCTACCGAGTAACCTATTCGAGTGGACAGACAGAAACTATGACAGAGAAAGCTATCGATAACCTCAACGACTTAGATTGGCGAGCCATCATACTCTATGAGAATCCTAACGACGTTGCGGGCTTGTATTCGCATGGGATGATTTCTGCCGAATCGAGCAAGAGTAGTCGGAATCTCCGCGCTGCACAACGTAGTGCGGAGACGAAACTTCAAAAACGTGCCAGTAGTCGAAAAGCGATAGCTGTACTCATACATCGTCGTAGTACAAGTGGTGGATTTGCAGAAGTTCCTACCTATAAAATAGAAGGAGAGGCTTTCGGTACCGAACCTTTAGAAGAGGGTTTTGTTGATAAAGACGAGCTCCGAGCTCTGAAAAAGAAAGAAAAGAAAAATAAAAAGAGAAAACGGTAAAAGTAGGGATATGGAAAACAGTCAAGAATTGCCACGGATGCCCTTATTAGGAGATCCTGCCCCAGATTTCAAAGCAAAAACCACAGAGGGATGGCTCACTCTTTCTGAGTATGGCAAAGATAGTTGGGTTATCTTATTTTCGCATCCAGCAGATTTTACCCCTGTTTGTACAACAGAACTCACGGGCTTTGCAAAACGTAAAGCCGAATTTGATGCACTCAATACCAAACTACTAGGACTAAGCATCGATAGTATATACTCTCATCTTGCTTGGGTGCGTAATGTGGAAGAAAAGACTGGTGTTCGCTTTAATTTTCCCATCATAGCCGATATAAAGATGGAAGTGGCGCACCTTTATGGTATGGTACAACTTGGGGTTGCTTCTACTGTAGCAGTTCGTGCAGTATATTTTATTGATCCCAAACGTACCATCCGTCTCATTCTTTACTACCCTCTTAATGTAGGCAGGAATATGGACGAGATTCTCCGAGCACTTAAGGCATTGCAACTCACGGATCAAGCGCCAATTGCCACTCCGTTAGATTGGCAACCCGGTCAAGAGGTTGTGGAACATGCACCAGAAACCATAGAGGGTGTAGAGAAAAAAATAGCAGAAAATAAGCCTGGAATGGTAGATTTCTACTTGGTAAGAACTAAACTCTAGAACACTTCCCGTTGTGGAGGAGTTCAAACTGTGGGACTATATATTTAAGCTCGCCTTTATTGTAGCCCTACATAACCTCTCTACACGTTATTTGCTGAATGCCTTTCATTCAAACTTTAAAAAGGGTCGTAATCTTTCAAGGGCAGCAGAATCTACCACGTACGACTTTGCAAACTGCTTCTGGCAGCCGAACTTTCCTCCCAAAGAATTTCTAAAGCGGATAATAGCCTCGGCCTGTCTCTTACTAAAGCCTACGTTCACAAAGGTTTGTATACTCGCTGTATCTGGGTTAAAAATAAAAAGAGTGGGAGTTGCACCGCGAGCTTTTCTACCTACCTCTTCTACAGATTTAGGTAACCTTAAATACTTAGCTAAGCGCTCTACACCCTCTTTACCAATAACAAAACAACGTTCCAATTGCTCACGAGTTTTGAATCCACCAATTTTACGTCGATAGTTGCATATGACTAGAGCTTGTTTGCGAGAGAAACCATAAGTCTGCCAAGTAATAAGCGAGGCAGTATCCGGATTAAACGGTTTTAAGACCTTTTTATGTATACGAGGAGTTATTTTTACTTTTTCTCTCTTTCTTGATGGAGACTCACGTTCGTATGTATGTATAGTTGGAGTAGGAAGTTGTGATAATGCGATAGCCTCATTATTATGACAGCGAAGGGGTTTAAAGTTTAATGAGGATGGAGGAAATATCTTATAAAAGATACAAAGTAGAAGAGAACCCACAACAACATATTTGAGATGAAAAAAGAGCGACACAGCTGCACTGCTATGTCGCCTTTCTTCTTTTTTAAGATCTGCCATAAAAGCACTTAAGCGATTGTAATGTCCTTGCACAGGTATACGTCTTGTATTGCATTGAGAAGTTCCACTCCCTCTTTCATGGGACGCTGAAAAGCCTTCCGACCACTAATAAGCCCAGTACCCCCTGCACGCTTATTTACGACAGCCGTGAAAACCGCCTCAGCAAGATCGGTTGCTCCTGCCGATGCTCCTCCAGAATTTATAAGCCCCGAGCGTCCTGCAAAGCAATTAAGAAGCTGATAACGAGTGAGATCTATCGGATTAGTTGTTGTAAGTTGTGTATAAACCTTTTCGTTTGTCTTAGCAAAGTTGATTGCCTTGAAGCCTCCATTATTCTCTGGTAACTTTTGTTTGATAATGTCGGCCTGAATGGTGACTCCGAGGTGATTGGCTTGTCCCGTCACATCTGCACTCACATGATAGTCTACGCCATCCTTTTTGAAACTCGGATTGCGTAGGTAGCACCAGAGTACCGTCGCCATTCCGAGCTCGTGTGCACGTTCGAATGCTTCGGCAACTTCGATAATTTGTTTGTTCGACTCCTCCGAACCGAAGTAAATCGTCGCTCCTACAGCCACTGCTCCTAAATTCCAAGCCTCTTCGACCGATCCGAACATAATCTGATCGAATTTGTTAGGATAGGTCAATAGCTCATTGTGATTCAATTTTACAATGAATGGGATCTTGTGTGCATATTTACGCGAGACAGAGGCGAGCACTCCAAATGTAGAAGCAACAGCATTGCATCCACCATCGAGCGCGAGCTTTACGATATTCTCGGGATCAAAATAAGCTGGATTCGGGGCAAACGAAGCTGCAGCAGTATGTTCTATACCCTGATCTACTGGTAGAATTGAGACATAGCCTGTTCCTGCCAAACGACCATGGTTGAAAATCTGGGCTAAACTTCGCAACACCTGAGGTGTTCGATTAGATGGGGCTACTACGCGCTCCAAAAAATCCGCACCGGGCAAATGCAGTAAATTCTTATCTATGGCAGTACACTTATGTTCGAAGAGTTGATTTCCACGCTCACCCAGGAGCGCACTGATTGCTTTAAAATCCATATTGTAAAACGTTTTATACTATTCAAATATAGCCTTTTTTGCAAAACTTCTATTTTCGTTCACCTACTGCAGAGCATAGTATAACTACCCAAAAAGAGTATTCAATAAAAGCCTTAATTTTACGTGGTCAAAATTGGGTTAGAGACTAATAAATAACAAAAATAATTCTCTGTTTAGGATGGTTGAAGCAACTCGCCGATTACTTAGAGACTCGAAGACTGCGCGTTGGATTGCGTTAGTCATGTTAGCTCTCATGATGTTCTTTGCCTACATGTTTGTAGACATCTTGTCGCCACTCCAATCGCTACTCCAAACTTCGAAGGGGTGGGATCCCAAAGCGTATGGCACATACCAAGGAAGTGAGACGTTCCTTAACGTATTTGTCTTCTTTCTCATCTTTGCAGGGATCATTCTAGATAAGATCGGGGTACGGAATACTGCGATCCTCTCGGGCATTGTGATGATCATAGGTGCCTCTCTCAAATTTTACGCAGTTTCGCCAGCATTTGAAGGGAGTTCGCTCGATTCTACTCTTCGCGATACATGGACTTTCTTCCCCTTTTACGAGGGGATGCCCTCCTCCGCAAAGATGGCTGCCATCGGATTTATGCTTTTTGGTTGCGGGGTAGAGATGGCTGGTATTACCGTATCTAAAGGGATTGTTAAATGGTTTAAGGGTAAAGAGATGGCTCTTGCTATGGGGCTAGAAATGGCAATTGCTCGTATCGGTGTTGCTGCTGCAGTACTCATATCGCCATTTTTTGCACGTCTTGGAGGCACTCCAGATGTCTCCCGTTCCGTACTCTTTAGCGTCATACTCCTGCTGATTGGTTTCATCTGTTTCTTGGTTTATTTCTTTATGGACAAAAAACTAGAGAACGAAATGGGGGATAGTGGCGAAGAACCCGAAGAGCCCTTCCAAATCAAAGACCTCGGTAAGATATTCTCGAGTGGCGTATTCTGGATCGTTGCACTGCTTTGTGTACTGTACTATTCAGCGATTTTCCCATTCCAAAAATATGCCATCAATATGTTGCAGTGCAACCTTGGCTTCTCCGAAGAGAATGCGGGGCTCATCTTCTCCGTTTTTCCTCTCGGTGCAGCGGCGATTACTCCATTCTTAGGCAATTTCCTCGATCGCAAGGGTAAGGGAGCTACGATGCTTATTTTCGGAGCAATACTCCTCATTGTTTGCCATGTTACTTTTGCACTGGCATTACCTAGCCTCAAAGGAACAGGGATTCTCGGATCAGTCGTGGCTTTCGTAGCTATAGTTCTACTCGGGATCTCCTTCTCGCTTGTTCCAGCTTCGCTGTGGCCGAGCGTCCCAAAATTGGTAGACAATCGTCTGCTTGGCTCTGCCTATGCTGTTATTTTCTGGATTCAAAATATTGGACTCTTTGCCTTCCCGATGATGATAGGGAGCGTTCTTCGCTCGGTAAACGAAGGTGTAGAAAACCCCTTGGAATACAATTATACAGTTCCTATGCTCATCTTTGCTAGCTGTGGTGTTATTGCTTTGTTGCTAGGATTGATGCTGAAGGGGATTGATAAGAAGAAGGGATACGGTCTCGAACTTCCTAATAAGGTACAGAAATAGATTGCAGTATCTAGGAGCTGTCAATTCAATATGAAGCAGGCGTATCTCTTTAGGTGCGCCTGCTTTTTGTCTACAAAAAGCTTGGGAAATGGGCTCAGAGAGGGCTACTCCTGATTTGAATTTTCTTGAGATGCAGCAGATCTAATACCGTAAATCATTTAATTGCACTCGCAATATATTCGCCCTTAGGTCACGAATCAAAGAATTCTTTCTCATAAAATTCTTCAGCCCATGCAACAAAATATTGCATGTTTCCGCTTTTATTAAGAAAGCGCTACTTTTGTAGCGGTAGGTTTTTAAACTTTTAACCTGCTATCTTTAGCAATTTTGGATCTAGGCAAATGGTATTTCTCTTTTGCAGTGGCTCTCGTGGGATGCGTTACGCTTTTTTTGTGTTCGAGCTAACCTGCGCCCTGTTGTCAGCGCCAATCGCCAAGGGACAACCTTCCGTTGCGATAATATCCCACAACATTACCAGCCAATGTCCGACCTCCAATACAACCACCATGGTTACCATAAAAGTAACAGGAGGAACACCAAAAGAAGATATTGCCACACATCAGCAATATTACCACTATACCATTACAGCTAATAATGTTAGCACACCTCCAACAGAATCTGAAGAGATTAATGTCAATACAGAGAAGGCTATTCCCATCAAGCGAGGCGAGAGTACGCTTTGGGTTTTCGATAAAGTTGGAGCACACTCCTTTCATTTAGAGGATATTCTAAGGGATCAGTTCCATGTTACGATACCGGTCTTTGTGAATTTAGATCCGAAGAATGTGCAAATCTCTCATGTTTTATGTCCTGGCGAGACGTCTGGAATCATTGCGGCAAAGGAAGCTGGGAAGGATATTCGTTATATTCTCATTGCGACGAAAGCAGGAAGCGATCCTATGCAACAAGACCCTGCCGATGTTGTGAAGGTTGTCAATGGCACTGGGATCTTCGAACAACTCGCTGCTGGTTACTACAAAGTATGGGTAGAGAACATCGATCAGTGTATCTTCAAATATAACCAACTCTTTGAAGTACAAGATGCTCCTGCATGGCATGCCGACTTCGAACATATAGGAGAAGCCAAGGCGGTATGTCCAGGCATTAAACTCGATCAAGTAAAAGCGAATATTACAGGAGGTTCTGGTAATTACCTTCGTTTTGGTTGGACACAACTCGATGAGAAAGGAATCCCTCTCGATACCATCATAACCAAACAAAACACACTCGATAGCGTAGAACCTGGCGAATGGCGTATCTCTGTAGTAGACGATAAAGGATGCCGAGCAACCTTCACACATACGATGCCCGGGAGTAGGAAGTATTTTATTATGCGTCCTCCTACAGAGATTGTAGATGCCGCTTGTCCTCGATACAATGAGAATGGAGATATTTCGAAAGGGACGCTTAAGAACCTAACTCTTGGTGGTGGCAATGGTACACCAAAAAATTGTACATGGTTCAAAGTGCCTGAACCCGTAAAAGAGCTCGAAGGTCAAATCGTACAATTAGGCTCTGCAGTACCTTACGAACTCCCGCATGGAACATACACGATCCGAATCCTAGAAGGGGGATGCGATACAAAATTTTCGTTCGATATGTCCTACGACAAAGTTGGACAACCGACGCTCGAACTTAGAGATATCCCTCATGCTGTTTGCTATGGCGACTCGCTTATCTTCTCACTTCGAATCTCAAGCCCTGATGCACTAAAGGGTACTCCTAAATACGATTTTCTTGTATACCACAACTTAGATGGAAATAAGGAAGTTCGTGGACGTGTACTAGAGCATAATCCAGCTGAGTACAAATATCGTCTCGAATCGCATCTTTACAACCGAACCTCTATTACCGTCTACGGAAAAAGTACAAAAGGATGTCAGATCTCGGATAGTAAGATGATACAGGTCGTCTCGCCTGTGGCTATTACTTACGATCAAAATGTGAGCCATGCTGGAGTATTATTCAATGGAAAAGTAATTGACAAAGTACGGAGTACAAATATTGGTGAACCTAACGAAGTACTTCAATACTATGATAGTCTAGCTCTTGGAGTACTCGAGGGGACTAAAACAGAGGTGGGGTTCTTACTCACTGGAGCAAAAGATGAAAAAATCACACTAGAAATTACACCTCATACTGTCTTTACTCCCGCACATTCGGGGAAGCCCTTCCTTTATGAACTCCAGCTCTCGCCAACTGATTTTGCGGATGCGAACAATCACGTGGTCTCTGTGTCAAAGGACGGATATACTTACGATTTTATCCACGCGCGGGCACAAGTGTCCATCCTACGCGATGATCTCAACCGTGTCTGCTACACCAATAAAGACATCTATATCCGCCTCATTGATAAGCTCCGAATCCCCAATGTCTTTACGCCGAACGACGATGGTATCAACGACCGTTGGCTCTACAACGGAGATCCGAATAATGTGAACCTCTATTCGCATTTGCAAGATCTACTCCCGAATCTCGAGGTTGAGGTATTTACTCGTGCTGGCATTAGTGTTTGGTATGCACGTGGCGATGGAATAGGACAAGGGTGGGATGGAAAAACTAAAGGCGGTAACGAACTACTCCCGATCGGAACCTATTACTTTGTTATTCGTTTTAATGCTCCTGGAGGAGGATCGAAGTGGAAGCCTATCTCGGGAACCGTAACTATAGTGCGTTAGCCCATCCATAATGCATAGCAATATTCGACCAACGCGCTTCCGATTCCTTGCAAGCTTAATCTGCGGCATATTATTCACGGTGAGTGCCCCAACAACGGTCCGCGCACAACAGATGTACCAGTTTACACAGTATATGCTGAACAACTACGTAACGAACCCCGCAGTCGTCGGAACCTACAACTATTTTCAAGCTCGCACCAATCACCGTTTTCAATGGGTGGGTGTAAACGATGCCCCCATTACGAATGTAGTCTCGGTCTACGGACCTCTTGCAAAATATCCTATGGGATTTGGTGCACTATTTTACAACGACCTAACAGGACCAACCTCTCGTACTGGTCTGATGGGCTCCTATGGCTATAACCTCCCTCTGGGAGATGAAATGCGAATTTCTGCGGGGCTCTCCGTTGGTTTTATGGCTTTCCGTGTAGATGGCTCTAAGTTCGATTTAGGCGATAATACTAGCAATACTACAGATCCAGCACTCCTCTCCGCACAACGGAAGACGAGTATGCTACCCGATGCTTCACTTGGAGTCTATCTCTATGCTTCGCATTTCTATGTAGGGATTTCCTCACACCAGCTATTTGGCAACAACATCTCCCTTTATGGCAAACCAATAAAAAACAATACACTGCGACGTGCCTACTATATACAGGGTGGATATCTTGTTTACTTGAGCGAAAACTTCGATCTCGAGCCTGCTGCGGTTATAAAATGGTCGCCCCCCTCGCCTTTTCAATTCGACGTTAATGTAAAAGCTACCTACAACAACAGTATCTGGGCTGGTATTTCCTACAGGTATGGCGATGCAGTATGTCTTCTGCTCGGGTATAAATACAATAACAAAATCCTCTTCGGCTATAGTTATGACTACAGCTATACGCGCCTTAGGTCGTACTCAACGGGATCACACGAACTAATGATCGGATACCAATTCGACAAAATTAAGTAACCACGTGCTTACAGAGCGCTAAAGAATGAAAAATGGAACGGGAAGAATTCCTCCATGCCCTCTGGCTACAGCTTCCCGCCTTACAAGAAGAGCTTTATACCACTACAGGCGAGAGGGTTTCTGTACTTAATACGGGGACTTACAATCACAATGCTGGTCCCGACTTCCTCAATGCACATGTAGAAATAGAAGGCGTACACTGGGCTGGTGATGTAGAGATGCATATACACTCGAGCGACTGGTATCACCACAACCACGACTCAGATCCTGCCTACGATGCCGTCATCCTACATGTCGTTGCAGAGAACGACCGACCTATAGTCCGTACACACTCTCAACGAATTCTTACCACTGTCGTTTTTCCTCATCTCGACATCTATGAAAGGTA
>CBDEMG010000026.1:0-15516 GCA_965240855.1 uncultured Bacteroidia bacterium
CAGGATGCCATCGACCAGATAAAAACTCGCGGCTATGCCAAGAAGTTCCGTTCCTCCAAGCGTAAGATCCACTACATCGGGGTGAGCTTCGACGAGAAGACTCGGAATGTCGGCGAGTGGAAGGAAGAGGTGGAATAGGAACTTGCCTGAGAAAATCCTCTTAGAACGGAACGAGATATTCTAGCTGTGAAAATTAGAATATAGAAAAGGGCGTAAACAATCTTTTTTTGCTTCTCTTTTATACATTTTCCTTAATTTAGGATGCTTAAATATCCAGTTAAGGATACGATGTTAATCTAAAAAGGAAGCAGATGAGGAAAATTTTATGGAGTATTGTCCTACTCCTATTGACGCTGAGTTTGTGGGCTCAGGAAGAGGTTCAACTAGGAGGACATACACTAACTCTACCTCCAAATATGGAAGGTAGAGTACGAGGCGTAACAGCTGCAGAACAGGCTGTTCAAGGATGCGAAAACATACTTGTGCAGCTAAAGAAGATTCCCGATGCCAACGAGATAGCCCAACTTCGCACTGCAGGGTTAACGCTGGGTGCGTACATTGGTGGTCATATCTACTATGCACAGCTTGCTCCCAATCCTTCGACAGTGGCTCGCGTAAAGAAATTGGGGGTTGCGCGGTCGATGGTTGCTATGCGCCCAGAGTGGAAATTACATCCGTCGCTCACAGGAACGGAATTCCCGTTGTGGGCAACGGCTGCCCAAGGGCAACTTAAAGTGCATATTCGTTTTGCTTCGAATGCACCGCGTAGTGCAATACAAAGTATTTTACAGGCAAAAGGTGTTGAAGTGATTCGTATCTCGGAAACCTTCGACGAAGTTCGTTGTCTTGCGAGTCCAGAAGTTCTACAGCAAGTAGCCAAACTACCATGGGTCTTAGCGATAGTGCCTATCGATGCCCCCTCGGTTGCATACAACCTTGGCGGGGCTAGATTGAGTAGGGGTCAGATCCTAGCACGTCCCGTAGCGCTTGGTGGTAGAAATCTTACAGGGAAAGGTCGTAAAGTAGGGATCTGGGATGGTAATGTCGTCACACATCCCGACTTTGGTAATCGCATTCATAGACAAGAATACGAAAATAACGTAGAAGGTGTAGAGGAACATGGAACGCACGTAGCGGGCACGGTGCTCGGGAGTGGTTTGATGGATATACGTGGTCGTGGTATGGCGCCAGAGGCAATAGGATATGCCTACAACTTTAATGTACAACGGAACGGTTTGCAAGAGTATATGGAGATGGATCTAGCTCGCAAGCTGTTTGGTATCCATACTACACAAAACTCTTTTGGTGTGCCGATGGGACAGTACTGTGCACGTCTTAACCTATTTACTTATTTCAATGCTGACTACAATTTCGATCTCCTTGCTACTCGCTATCCTACCCTAACCCATGTATTTGCGGCGGGTAACGAACGGCTTTATTGTAGCAAAGAAACCGAAGATTTATGGGGAGCTGCTGGTTATGGTACGGTCACACGAAAGGCAAAAAATATTATCAGCGTAGGTGCAGTAAATGATTATGGGGAGTTAGGGAACTTCAGTAGTTTTGGTCCTACGGACGATGGGCGTATCTTCCCACTCATTTGTGCCAAAGGTGTAGATGTTTATAGTGTCGCTCCTGGTGAGGGGTATCAACCCATGAGTGGGACTTCGATGGCATGTCCCACAGTATCAGGTCATGTTCTCTTGTTGCAGGAGCGCTATGCACAGCTACACAACAATGCGGAAATACGTAGCGATTTGTTGCGAGCTCTTGTAGCTAACACGGCCGAAGATGCGGGGCGAAAAGGACCAGACTTTGCCTACGGATTCGGGATCTTGAATGCGGAACATGCAGTACAAGCTCTCGAGAAAGATTGGTTTAAAGAGGGCGAGGTAGAACAGCAAAAAGTAGCTGAGTACACAATAACAGTGCCTAGTGGAGTACAGAAAGCGCGTATAATGCTTGTATGGAACGATCCTGCAGTATGGCGCGATTACACTTGGGGACAATCAGTACTTGTAAACGATCTTGATCTCCGTGTTACGGCGGGGAGTCAGACATACGAACCGTGGGTATTGAATCCTACAAAGGGGCATGTATTAGAGGAAGCCAAACGAGGCAATGATGTGCGCAACAATGTAGAACAGGTTACTTTGGATGCTACGGAACTGCAAGGTGCTACTTCGCTAAAAGTAGAAGTGAAGGGGACTCGCATAACGAATGGTAAGCAACCCTTTGCCTTGGCTTGGTGGCTAGAGGGAACTCCCAAAGGGCGAGTGCTAAGTCCAGCACCTAACGATCAGTACAAACCTGGGGATGATCTAGTAATACACCTTGAGGCCATAAAAGCACCCTTTAAAGTGGAACTCTCTTACGATGGTGGTAAGAATTATATCGGACTCGGAGAGATCAATGAAGATTATCTAGATATTTATGGTCGTATTCCTACAGATGCACCTATCACCCAGGATGCCAAGTTGCGCGTTATAGAAAAGGCTGGTGCAGTGGTTACAAGTGAAGGCTCATTTATCATAGCGCCGCAAGTTATGAACTTGAAACTGGAAGCACCTGCTTGTGGGCTCGAAAATTGGAAGCTTACATGGGATGCTGTCGCTGCCACCAACGTTACTTACGAGATCTTTGTAGCAGATACTGAGAAGGGACGTTGGAATCCTATAGGAGAGAGCACTGCGACAGAATTTACGATTCCCGCCGATAAGCTACTCAAGGGCAAGAAGCCACTCTTCTGTGTTGCAGTGCGCGTTGCAGAGGGAGTATACGGTTTGCATTCTACGCCCGTATTTGCCAAGACGCCGATCCCATTGGTGATCTCAGGAACAGATCTACCCTTTGCCGAGACTTTTAAAGAAGGGCAACAGCGGAGTTTTTACACTCTTGAACTAGGCAAACTCGATACCTCTTTTTATCTCTACAATGCTGTGGGTGGCGAACCAGGTTCGAATGTCTTTTACATGGGGGTCAACAAACCAGACAAAGATGGAGGAGAGTTTAATAAGGATGCGTGGTTTGATCGTTCTGTGAATGCAAACTATATGTGTAAACTCATCTTCTGTAATATAGATCTCAGCAATCATCCAGAGGACGTACAACTTAGACTGCACGGCGCTTTGGTTCGTCAGCTTAAGGATGTTCGTGAGACATCTCGTTTTCGTCTTCTAGACAACGGTACCGTACTCAAGAACTCGGATGGCGAGGAGATTGTAAAGAATACGGAGAAGGTTGCCAATTGGTACTATGTATTAAAGGGAGGGACTACGCACAAAATAGAGATCGAACATTGCGGGATCAATCCACGTGATCAACTCGGGCTACTTGGAGTTTACCTCCTACCCCTTCAAAAGGAGTTGGATGTGAGTCTGGAACTCGCTCGCGAGGTGGCGGATAGTATCCAACGGCAACAAACCATTTTCCCATTTGTTGTGCGCAATAACGCTTCAGTGCTTGTTCCTAAAGCAGAACTCAGAGTATACTTGAATGGGAAATGGGTTGTAAGTAAACCAATCGCTAATTTGCAACCTAGGGCAACGGCAGAAATACCTGTAACACTCGATCTCAGTACGGAGAACCCACTAGGACAACTCTTTGATATACGCGCCGAGGTGATATTAGCTGGCGATACAAAACCAGAGAATAATACATTGGAGAGAAAAGTACAAAATCTGGGTGAAGTGGTGGTGCATCCGTTCTCGAAATCTATGTTAGGGATTCCGTTCGACGAAAAGGTGATTATTGATGTAAACAAGCCGATAGTATATACAGATAACGGTGGAGTTTTCCGTAATCATCCAGGCGTACAACGTTCGACTGTGAAATTCCTCCCCACAACCCCGAACACTCGCTTACGCGTAACCTTCAAAAATATCCATCTCGCAGGCAACGATAGCACATACTTATCAATCTATACTACGCAAGTGCCCGAGTCCTTAATGCTTGGCGATGCTCCTTACATGGATATAGTTCGGGGGAAATTGAATGAAGGAGAAGAGTTAGTCTATGTGTCGGATGCGAACGATGGTGGGCTTACCTTCTTTTTCCGTGCACTGGACAATGCGCAAGAGTCGGGATGGCTTGCGACAATAGATCTGGTTCCTATTTCGAACCCCCTAACGCTCCTAAGTGCCAAAGCGGTACATCGTGGCGAGACCGCTACAGCAGATATTCCAGTAGAATTTACAGTACGGAATAACTACCCAGAGCCTCAAAAAGATGTCCTACTCTCACTCTATGTACCATTAGCTCTTGGCTATCCGAGCGATTTGGAAATTAAAGAAATCCCTACAGGCGTTTCGACTTTCCAACTGCCTCCGGTTAAGAATGTACAGCAGTCCTCGATTACCGATGCGATGGCTCTAATTCAATACAATGGCGATTCGTATGGTAAGGATAACATCTGCGAGATCCCTCTAGGCTACGATAAGTATCCAATCCCAGGGCTTATAGGAGCTAACGACCCCTATTTCTGGCAGATCTATATAAACGATTCCTTATACTCTGTAGACGGACCGCAACGTAATATTTTATACGAACTCTCTCCAGCAGTCCTAGTATATAAAGACGATAAGAAGGTAAAGCTCCATATACCACTCGAACGAAATTCTGACCTAGAGAGTGTCGTAGGTGCATGGATAGACTGGAATAATAATGCAGAGTTCGAAGCAGAGGAGGGTACGTATGTTGATGTACCAGTAGCGGATGATGATACGAATCTCGAATTAGAGATCCCTGCCTCAATTCAACCGGGGCAGTACCGTATGCGTATGGCGATATACAATCCATCGGCAAAAGTGCAAGCGCCTAATTTCGAACAAGGGCTTGCGTATGGCGATATTCGCGATGTAACGCTTGAGGTACGTGCACAAAACCCAACTACAGGCGACTTAGAATTGCTTGCTGTAGAGGCTGGACTCTCTGGGAGTAATCTCGGGAGTACACAGGAGGTTAAAATTACAATACTCAACCGTTCGTTGCATACCTATAGCAATGATCTAGAGGTAACGCTCTCGGTTGACGGGAAAATGCTCCCCAGCGAGACGGTGAAGATAGAAGAACTTGCATCGAAGGCGAGTCAAGAGATAACGCTAACAAAAACGACCGTAGATCTCTCGCAACAGGGCAAACATATCATCATTGCAAAGATTGCAGAGAAGCCTGCAGTGGTCAACGAGAAGAATAACACGGCGCAGTGCCAAGTATATCACCTAATCCCGAATACTACGGGCGAGCAGTATTGTATGGCCTTCAAGAAACCAGCTAATGGCAAAAAGTATCAGGTCGCGCTCCCTTACGTAGCAGAAGAGCTCGCCCAATTGAAAGAGGGACAGATTTTGAGCTTCGAGATGCTTTTCAGAGCTCCACGTCCAGAGCTTGCTACCTTGCTACAAAGTAGTGGATTCGAAGTGCAGATAGCACACGGACTGGTTGATTTCCCAGATAACGGTCTTGTTTTCCACATAGGTAATGGCGCTTGGGTTTGGACTCGCAAAGGTGTCGTTACGTATGCTTCGTGGCATCACCTCCGTTTCGAAGTGTGTATCAGGAGTCTTCCGACTGCCGATTTGCAAGGAGAGACGGATATCAATATCTGGATCGATGGGAAGAAATGCGACGTAGATGTATACGGACTCGATACTCCCAATTTCAGAGACTTAGTGCTTGGTAGCAATTTCAATGGCGAAATCGACGAATTCCGTTGCTGGAACACATCGCTAAAAGACAACGAGGTTGAGGAGTACATGTATAAACATCGTACTGGCACAGGAGGAACTCTCCCCCAAAATTGTATCGCTGAATACAATTTTGACGAGGGTGTAGGAAATTGGGCTTCTGTCTCTGCTGGTCGTCATGCCGAAATAGAGGTTTCCGACCCAACCCTAGTAACAAAGGCTACAGATGGAATCTGGAGACAGCAGGCTGAACTCCTAGGAGGTTTCCAATTCGAAGGTATGGTTAGTGCAGAAAAAGATGCCTCTGGAAAATGGCTTGTAACCTTTATGAAACGCTTTGAGACTCAAAAGAGTACGATAAAGGGCAATATCTATAAGAATTGGCTCAAGAGCTCGTTTAAATATCAAGGTAAGGAACTAACCGAGAATCAACTCTTTGATTTTTCTTCAGAGGTAACTATCGATGCCGAGGTTACGCTCTTTGGCAAGAAGTATACGCAGACTATCCGATTCGCATTTGTCGCAGATAAATCGGATGAGTGTGATATTCTCACGCTCAAGTTGCCTATGGCTGCGAACCAAGGGTTGAAAAAAGAAGTCACTGTTGCGACCCCTATTCCTTCGGATTGCTCAATCGCGCTAAAAGAAGCTGAAGAAGGGCATCTTGTGCATCGCGACAAAGTGAAATTCGAGTTTACACTATCGGCAGGAGCAGAGCTATATCTTGACAAGGTAGACGCAACACAGAAGATAACTTCTGCTGTTACCGAGATCGATTGTACAAAGCCTCATCAATTTATTGTAAAGGCTGAGAATGGTACGCTGAAACGTTATATAATCACTCTCCTTCACGATCAAACGATTACTTGGACACAAACACTGACACAACAGACCTACGGTGCAGAGCAAAAGGAACTCAATGCGGCGGCTTCGTCGAAATTACCAGTAGTTTATTCATCGTCCAATCCAGAGGTTGCGAGTGTTGTAGACAACCGCTTAGTATTTGGTGTGCCTGGGAGTGCAACGATTTATGCTCAGCAACAGGGCAATGCACTTTATTCGGCAGCTGAATCGAAAGAGAAGGTAGTCTCCGTAGTACGGAAAGAGATAACGCTCGCACCAGATATCACAACGAAGCAGAGTTATGGCTTGCCAATAGCTTGGAAGTTTGCATGTAATGGCACGTTGTTGCCAGAAGAGGCACAATATTTTGCAAATCCTGTACAGGCACAGAAGCTCTTCAAAATAGAAGATGCAAAAGCGAAAGAATATTCTTGGGATGTAATACTACCAGTGGGCGCTTATCAATTGAAGCCTCGTGCAAATTACGTAACAGCGTACTATGAGCTTAAGCTCTCGGGGCAGAACTTCGAGGTAGTGGCAGATAAGTTTGTAGCTATTCGCTTTGTGGTGAAACAGTACGATAAGCAACTAGTCTCTGGTGCACAAATAGTCATCGGAACTAAGACTTATACTACGGATGCGCAGGGCGAACTTCAACTGCCCTTCGAGAAGGGAAAAAAGATTTCGTATGTAGCAAGTTGGGGCAAATTGCGTGCAGAGGGTAAATACTTACCACAAGACAATGCTACAATCGAAATTGTATTCCCGCAGGCAGATCTCACTTTAACTTACCATGCAGATGCTCATAGCACGATCTCGGGCGATGGATTGCAACAAGTAGCAAAGGGATTGAATGGATCGGAAGTCCTAGTATTGCCTGCGACGGGCTACCACTTCGAGAAGTGGAGCGATGATGTAACAGATAATCCTCGGCGCGATGTGAATGTACAGAAATCGTTAGAAGTTACTGCTCAGTGCGCACTCAATACCTATAAGGTAGAATATACTATTGTAGGGAGTGGGATCTTGAAGAGCGGCGATGCTGTGCAAGAGGTTCAACATGGAAAGGATGCAAAAGCTGTTGAGGTAGCTCCTCAGGACGACGAGAGTGTGTTTGAGATGTGGAGTGATGGGAGTAAGAATCTGATGCGAACAGATGCAAATATAGAGCATGCGACTCGTTTCTCCGCGTACTTTACTGCTTACGCAACTCTTCCAGAACGACAGGATTTTGAAGGCGACGGTATGCCACGAGGGTGGTATTCGTATTCGAAGGGTGAGATAGACAATCCGTTCGTTTTGGCACGTACGATGAGTAATGGTAGTCATGCATTGGATGGACAATTCCTCCTCTGTAACAATAATACGTTAGCGATCTATTCAAAGAAGTATATCTCCTATATCTATACACCTCGCTATCGCTTGAATGGCATGACCGCTGATCTGCAGGTACACTTCGACTATACTCTGCTCTGGGGTACGAAAGATCCTGCTCAGAGCGATATCGAGTATACTTTTGATGGAACAACTTGGCATAGTTTGAAGAAAGGATTAGAATTCGGTGGTCGTCTTGCCTACAATGGAACTATTGAGGCAACGGAATTTGCAAACCAGTCTTTTATTCAGTTCCGTATAATTTACGAGCCCAATGAGGGATTCTATTTCTGCTTTGATAACTTCCAGTTGTTTGCAGCAAAATCTGATAAGTATACTCTTACCTATAAGAGTGTGCCCGAGGAGGCTGGCGAGTTTGAAATAGATGGGAATATCGCGAATTCGCAAGAAGTAGATCACGGAATGAGTGCTGCACCAGTGTTGGCGAAAGCCAAGGGTGCGTATCGCTTCGTCGGTTGGGAATCTGGTGTAAAATCTGCGTATTTAGTTGATTACCGTCCTGTTTTTGCCTCGGCTACCTACACGGCTCAGTTTGCTAAAAAAGAGCAAGTACGAATCTCCTACTCTGTGAATTTGCCACAAGCGGGGAGTATCCAGTATGAGGATGGCAATCCAGCATCGTACCAACTTGTCAACAAAGGAGAAAACGCTCGCAAAGTGGTTGCTGTAGAAAACCCTGGATGGCACTTCCTACACTGGTTACACAATGGGAGCGAGGCGAAGGAACTTGATATGAAGTCGGTACAAGAAGATTGGGAGGTCGTTGCTGTATTTGCAAAGAGCGAAGCGACATTGAATTTTGTCGTTACCTCGGAAGAGGGCGTTGGTGTAATGGCGCAAATAGTGCTAAACGGCCAGTTGTTACAGACGGATATTTTAGGGAAAGCCTCCATATCGTTGTCAGAGGGGACATACAAATATTCGGTTACGGCAGAAAAGTACGTACTAAAGAATGGCGCGATAACGATGGGAGCGGAGAATAAAGAGGAAAAGGTAACATTAGTACGTATACCCGCAGTAGCGCCCGAGACGGTATGTGAGGTGACCTATACTAAGCCAAATAATGGAACGCTGACTGTAAAAGTAGGAGCAATAGAAATTCCAACGGGTACGAAGCTTGCAGTTAATACGACCTTGGATATCGTCGTAGAGCCATCCGAAGGTTACGAACTGGATGTATTAACAATTAATGGTGCACAAACTACAGTAACAAATGGTATGCTGCAATATAAGTTGACAGCCAATACAACGATTATTGCAACATTTAAATCTAAGACGAACAACTCAGGTAGTGTAGAGGATGGCGAGTTTAGAGAGTTGAGCGTAGCTCCGAATCCTTTTGTTTCGCTGCTGAAGTTGAGCTTTAACGGTTCTGTGGGCTATCGTTACAAATTGTTAGATGTCCGTGGTCAGGAGGTACGCAGTGGTTACTTGCAAGAGGTTGAGACCGTGATAGAGACTACTGATCTGCGCCAGGGGATATATCTCCTACATGTAATCTCGCCCCGAGGTACTAGCAAGACGTTGAAGGTGGTAAAAGGCTAGAGTAACCTTTTCGGACAGTAGAGAGAGCTCTTACCCATAGAGCTTTAAGATAAAGGGAGTAGAGTTTAGGCTTTACTCCCTTTTTTTGTTTCGTTGAAATATGGTATAAATACCCTAATTTTGCGCCAGTTACGCTTAATTTTTTCATAAAGATGGAGTTGAAAGAGATTTTGGCAATCACGGGCAAATCGGGGCTCTACCGTTTTGTAGCACAGAGTCGGCATGGCTTCGTAGTTGAACCTTTAGAGGGAGGGGCACGTTTTGCTGTTCCCACGATAAGCAAAGTAAGTACACTCTCGGAGATTGCAATGTTTATGCAGGATAAGGATCTCCCACTTGCCGATGTCTTTACGACAATGCTCACTCGCGAGAAAGAGATTGAAGCACTCGATATTGTTGGCAACGATGTAAATGCGGCACGAGCACTCTACGAACAACTCTTCCCGACCTACCATCGGCAAAAGGTTCGAGACAAGGATATCATGAAGGCTTTTAAGTGGTTTCTAATCCTCGTTCATGCGGGAATGCATTCTTTCAAACCCGCAATTGAAGAAAAAGCGGATACAGCAGAACAAAACGAGACGAAGTAAGAACTAATTAAACGAAAATTCTAAATGGAACATCCTTCTGTATCAGCCTTCTTGCTGATACCTTTTGTATTGATGCTTCTCTCCATTGCCGTAGGTCCAGTAGTAGCAGAGCACTGGTGGGAGAAGAATCGTAACAAACTAATAGTAGCACTCGTGTTAGGGCTTCCTACTGCGCTGATACTGATACTACAGGGTTTTACGCACGAACTTCAGCACCAGATTATTTTCGATTATATTCCGTTTGTAATGCTCCTTGCAGGGCTTTTTACTGTTACGGGAGGTATTCGCTTAAGCGGAGATATCAAGGCTTCGCCCAGAGTGAATACGCTGTTTCTAGCAATTGGGGCAGTCCTTGCCTCGATAATGGGAACGACAGGCGCTGCGATGTTGCTAATCCGTCCTGTGCTCGAGACGAACAAACAGCGTAAGTTCAAGGTACATACCGTATTGTTTTTTATAGCCATTGTAGCCAATGCTGGTGGTCTTCTTACTCCTCTCGGCGATCCACCCTTATTCTTACTCTATTTGCGCGGCGCTCCGTTTACTTGGTTTATGAATCTTGCACCAGAGAGTCTGATTATCGATATAATTCTCTTGGCTATGTATTATCTCGTAGATCGCTACAATTATGCAAAAGAATCGAAAGAAGATTTACAGCGCGATACCGCTGAAGTTGCACCACTGCGCCTTCATGGAACGATAAATTTCATCTGGTTATTGGGTATTGTGGCTTCTGTTGCATTTCTTAATGAACAATACATCCCGATAATTCGCGAAGGATCTCCCTATTGGAAATTCTTGCGAGAGGGAGTAATCGTTCTGATGATGCTTCTCTCGCTTGCTACGACAAAGAAGGCGATCCGACAAGCGAATCGTTTTACTTGGGATCCGATTCTCGAGGTTGCATTCTTGTTTATCGGAATCTTTATTACAATGACCCCAGCACTTCTCTTCTTACAGGAGCATGCTGCGAACCTTGGGCTCACCAGTCCGCTACATTTCTATTTTGCTACGGGAGCGCTCTCTGGTTTTTTGGACAATGCACCCACTGCACTTGCCTTCCATTCGGTTGCCTCGGGGCTTCCTACGCTAGATGTTCCCTATGTAGCAGGCATTCCAGAGATATTACTCAAGGCTATTTCGATGGGAGCCGTGCTCTTTGGATCGATGACCTATATTGGTAATGGTCCTAACTTTATGGTAAAAGCGATTGCAGAGGCAGAAGGAATAAAGATGCCGAGTTTCTTTGCCTACATGTACAAATTCTCGCTTGTAGTCTTATTACCACTCTTCATACTCATTGGTGTATTTTTCTTGTGGTTGTTTTAGGACGAATATGCGATATGCGACAAAACTCCTCTTCTTTAGTAACCTTTACGACGGAGGAGGAGTTATTTTTATATTGATTCTCTACAAGAGACGCCTCGGATCTAAAATAATGAAGTATGTATAACCCCAAGGCATTTACTCATAGTATTCTTTTCGTACTAATTCTTAGCCATGTCCTCTTTCATAGCTGTACTCCCCATGCACACATCCGTGTTTCGCGTTACAATAAGGAGATGCAGTCCTTTTCGAGGACTCCGTTCATGATTTACTACCTACCTCAAACGAGCCTTGATTTTCATTTTCGAGTTGCCGTAGAGCGTTATACTGAAGGTCCTTACTGTCAATATTCAGAGAAATTTTTAGGGATACCGCAACAACAAAGAAAAAGCGAGACCTCTCTCTATCGTATTGTTCAGACTAGCGTAACGACACGTCAAACTACAGATGAGCAATATCCCTTTTTGGTTGAACTCATAAACCCAAAAAGTCCATCACAATTTCTTTCTCTAACCCATAAAGGACTTCTTTTGCCTGCCAATCGTTTTATAGTGAGAGGCGATGCTAAACAATCGCAGTGCTTTTTAGCACCTTATCCTTTTCTCGATCGTTCTGCCGAACCTTTTGTAGATACAGAAAGTACGATTCATCATACTACGATCCAGCATGATGATTCCACATTTGTTACAGTCCCCATTCCTCGCGAAGTCGTCGTAAAACGTTCGACAGAGGCGAAAGCTCGTCAAGCAGCAGAACTAATCTTCGCTTTGCGTAAACGTCGCTTAGATCTTATTGCAGGAGATGAAGTACCTACTTCGCCACAAGTACTCGCTACAATACTACAGGAGCTCGAACGTCTTGAGAAGAACTACCTCACACTTTTCGTTGGACAGACTCAGCGCGATACGTTGCAGGTAACGTTGAGTCTCACGCCTAAAATGAGCTCCGAGCCACAAATATTAGGTCGGTTCTCGCATCAGCATGGTTTTGTTAGTACAACCTCGCACCTAGGTAGCGAACTATTACTTCAATTGAAAAATACGGAGCAATATGCTGTAAGGAGTATAGATCTCCCTCCTCAAAACGATGCTTATTACTACTGTACACAAGAGGAAGTTGCCCTCGAGCTCTTGTTAGAAAATCAGATGCTTTATAGTGGACAAGTCCCTCTTTCGCAATTTGGAACAATTCAAACAACTCCTATTCAAAATATTTTTGTTGATGAACGATAAGATCCTTGCTAGTGCAACGGCTTGGGCTACGGAGATTCGTAGAGTGGTACATCAATATCCCGAGCTCTCTGGCGAGGAGTATCAGACAAGTGCCTATTTACAGGAGCTGCTCTTGGCAAGGAATTGGGACGTTGCGACAATAGAGGGTACGAGAAGTTTTCTTGCCTTTAAAAAAGGGAATCGTCCCTACACACTGGGTTACCGAGCCGAATTGGATGCACTACCGATCCAAGAGCCTATAGATACGTTGGCTAGCAAGCACAAAGGAATAATGCATGCTTGTGGTCATGATATCCATATGGCGCTAGCCATGGGACTTAGTTTTTTGCGAGATGAAACAAAAGACGAAACTTGGCCAGATCTTCTCTTGGTCTTTGAATCGTCTGAGGAGGTGCTTCCTGGAGGCGCATTAGCAATATTAAACTCAGCGGAGTTTCAAGCACATCGTCCCAGTATGATGCTTGCATTCCATTGTGAGCCAGATGCACCTGTGGGTACGATCGGCTATTGTATGGGGCAGTATATGGCATCAGGCGACGAAATTCGTATTACAGTTAACGGTAAAGCTGCTCATGGCGCACTTCCCCACACGGGCGTAGATTCGCTCCTTGTTGCCGCGCATATTCTCATAGCGTTACAAACTATAGCATCTCGTAATGCGCCCCCTACAGCTTCTATGGTACTCTCTTTTGGCAATGTAGTATGCAATGGATTAATGAATCTCATTCCCGCCTCTGTTCGCATAGATGGGACGCTTCGAACGCACTCTGAGGATTGGCGTCTTACGGCCAAGGAACTTATCGTGCGCATTGCATCGCATACGGCGCTGAGTTTTGGAGCAGAGGCAACGATTGATATCACGACGGGGTATCCTTCGCTCTACAACGATCCAGAATTAACCACACTCGCCATTCGAACATTTGAGGCTTGCAATATTTTTAAGTTACAAGCCTTACCCCAACGGATGACTACGGATGATTTCGCTTACTTCAGTCATACTCTCCCCTCGCTCTTTTTAAGACTTGGAGTAGGTCCTACAGGCAACCTCCACTCTCCAAATTTTTGTCCTTCTGAAGAGGCTATATCCTATGGCTTGTTAGCTATTATATCCTTGGCACGGGAATTGTGCAAGATCTAGAATAAATTTTTATTAGAGCCTTGATGTTCGTTTTTAGCGAATATCCGTTATTTGCTCCTTGCTTTTTACTAATTTTACTAAAAATACTACATTCTGTTCTTCCGTAGAACACCACCAACCCTGTCTGATGAAAGGAAAATGGCAATGCACAATCTTCTATACACACTCCTCGTACCACTTCTCTTTTTGATCCCCCCTGCCTGTGCACAAAATAATCTGACTAGCAATATAGAACAGGCAATTACGAAAGGGATTGCAGCACAAGTTGTCCCGTATTTTGGGGCGACTGTCGATTTGAGAATACTCGAGACAGAGAACGTCTACGGGAGCTCACAGGCCGAAGTATTACTTAGCAATTTTTTCGAACACAATCCTCCAACAAGTTTTACTATCATTCACCGTAAGACGAGAACAGATAATACTTTTTTTATAGGCACTTATGTTAGTAAAGGTCTCTCTTTCCGTATAAGTGTTTTTATGAAAAAAGAGCAGAATTCTCTGCGTATTACGCAGATTTTGATCCAAAACGCTACGGAGAATTAGTTTATCGCGACTCTTCGATTTCAAAAATACTGCTACGAGTACCCTTGGAGAGTTTACGTTAGTTCCCAGTTTGTACTAGAATTCAATTTTCCGCATGCTGTAATCATAGTTAAATCGGTTGCGACGTTCTGACCAGTTGTCGTTAGGAAATCGCCCGTAATAGCTGCGTTGATACCGATGTAGATAGCTTTGGCTTGTCCTGCTGGCGAGAGTTGCATGCGTCCGCCAGAGAATCGTAAATATGCTTGGGGATTCACTAGCCGAAATATGGCAATAGCGGTGAGAATTTCAGTCTCCGAAAGAGGCGAGATAGTCTCTAGTGGCGTGCCTTTTATGGGTTGTAAGATATTGATCGGGATACTAAGCGATCGAATCGCACGGAGATAGTAAGCAAATTCGATCCGTTGATTGAGAGTCTCCCCCATCCCAATAATACCTCCGCAACAAATCTGCATGCCGACTCGACGCGCTGCAGCAATGGTTGCTTCTTTTTGTGCTTGTGTGTGCGAGCTACAAACTGTTGGGAAAAAGCTAGGAGCACTCTCCAAATTGCAGTGATAAGTAGTCACTCCAGCCGCTTTTAAAGTTGCTAGCTGCTCTTCGTGCAGAAGTCCGAGCGAAGCACAAAGTTGTAAGTTGGGATATTCGTTATGTATTTGGTTATAGATGGAAGCCAGTAGTTCAATTTCGTGGTTATTTAGAGCTTTTCCACTACCTACTAGCGAATAGCGTCGTACTTTTTGTTCTGCTAATTTGTGTGCATACCTCGCAGCTTTCGGGAGCGATATGAGCGGTTGGTATTCAATATTCGTCTTGTAATGCGCACTCTGAGCACACCATTTACAATTTTCCGAACAGTTACCCACTTTGGCGCTTAGGATTGAGCAAGTATCAAATTCTTGCCCTCTATAATATTCTGTTATTCGGTGTGCTAAGTCGTAAAGAGCTTCGTCTGGTGTGTTGGCTAGCAACTGTTTTAGTTCACACTCTTTCAGTTCGTTCCCTGCATATAACGTCGCTTCGCATTGAGCGATTAGTGGATATTCATCCCTATGGGAGTGTGAATAATTGGGATTCTGGATAGACATTTTTTGTTGAGCTCAGTTTTCGCTAACCTACTCCACCTCTTCCTTCCACTCGCCGATATTCCGAGTCTTCTCGTCGAAACTCACTCCGATGTAGTGGATCTTACGCTTGCTGGAACGGAACTTCTTGGCATA
>CBDEMG010000027.1:0-22265 GCA_965240855.1 uncultured Bacteroidia bacterium
GACAGGGCGGCATTCTAACCAACTGAACTACCAGACCTCCCCACTTCTTTCAACAGCACAAAGGTAATAGCATTTTTATTTCTGACAAAAATCTGAATAAAAAAATCACAACGAATACAGAACCGCGGGGGGACTCACCGAACGTATAATTTTCACCCACGCCTCGCGACCAAGAAGCTCCATCTGTTCACGGCTCACCCAAATCTCAAAAGAATAAAATGGCGCACCCGACACATGAGGGACATCCGAAAT
The DNA here is from genome assembly GCA_965240855.1 of uncultured Bacteroidia bacterium. Taxonomy (GTDB): domain Bacteria; phylum Bacteroidota; class Bacteroidia; order Bacteroidales; family CAJPTX01; genus Bacteroides_D. Next base: position 253 of record CBDEMG010000027.1, read on the forward strand.
CCCTAATGCTGCAAGACGCGAATACAACCAGTCGGTTGCAACCTCTTCCTGATAGCCCACTACAATCCCAATTTTACCCCCCTTTTGTGCAAACGACGGGATCGAATCTCCTAACAATAACTTACTCGTTTTCCACTCCCACGATACGGGCATAAGAGAAACGATCCCTGTCCCCCTCACACTCACTCGTACTTTGTCCTCAGGGATCGAGATATAGTACGTGCGGTCTGCAAGATAATCTTGCACCTTTATGCCCTCAGCCTTCAACTTCTCTAAGACCTCACTACTCGGGATCGCATCAAACTGTGCTATCAGAAAATATCGTCCTAATACAGGTGTACCCAGTGCTTCTATAGCTTTCTTTTTCCCTCTACGTAACAAACTCTTATTCTTGGGCGGAGTAATCTGATAACCTGCCAACTCAAATGTCGTTTGTGCAAAAACCTTTATTGCCAACAGCAATGCAACAAAAAAAACAAGCACATTTCTCATAGCTACACCCTTCTTATACTCTTTCGTATAACGAAAGATATAAAAAACATTCAATTTCTCACTCAAATTCCCCTCCTATTTCTTACACTTGTCCATACTTTTCCTACTCTGCTACAAAAAAAAACTCCTATACTTCTGCTTATAACCGTTGCTTACTACTCCATTTAACAATACATTTTTTCCTCATTGCACGCTATATCCTCACCAAAATCGCAAAGAGTTAAAATAAATCTTACTTATACCGACATTGTGTTTTTACTATTCCAGAATTACATAAAAAGACGGTTTTCGTAGTAGGAAATAAAAAAAACGTGAATGAATTAAAACATAATATCTATTTATTCGTATACTTCTGTACAAAAACGGTTGTAAATCAATCTCGGATTTCTTAACACTGTTTCAAACCTCTTGCTTAATGCACGACACTGCAACAGAGAAATGTATTTATAACTCTGAAATATTGGGGATATACGTAACAAAAAAGTTACTCTCAAGAGTGTACCAATACATTGAGTTATATATCCTTAACTATCGCCCATCTTAACAATACTAGTATGATCACGCAAGATAAAGAAGAAAACGCCTACTCTATACAAGAGTGTGAGACTCATACCCTGATCACGCTCAATGTACCTCGTTTGGATGCTGTACTATCGCCAAGACTCAAATCCGAATTTATTATTCTCTCTGGGCTTGGACAACGTAATATACTACTCGATCTCGCTGCATGTTCCTACTGCGATTCCTCGGGGTTGAGTGCCCTCCTAGTTGGCAATCGACTCTGCAAAAATGCAGGTGGAATTTTCATACTTCGCAACCTCTCCGCACAAATCGAAAGACTTATCGCCATCTCGCACCTCGAAACAGTTCTCTCGATTGCTTATTCCGACGAACAGGTACAGGAACTCCTCGAATAAATAACCCTTAACAAAATTATAACCATGAAAATCAGTGAAATAGTAGCTACGCAACGACGACGACTAGGACTCAAGCAATATCAATTAGCCGAAAAAACTGGCATAGCTCCATCACAAATCTCGATCTTCGAGCGTGGGAGTAGTGGCATGGTTACTACAAATCTCGAGAAAGTCCTCGTTGCCCTCGGTCTGCATATCGTATATGACCGTCAATCCGTACAACAACACACAGCTCGTACCTGTGCCCATGCACTCCTAGCAAACGGTATACACGATCTCCGTTCTATCACTCGAGAAGAGATCGCCGCCATCATGAGCAACGACGATCTACTCCTCCTCCCCGTTGTTTCTGAAGAGCTCTACCGACGCTATTGTCGTAGCGAAGTTGTCGACGAGACAAATACGTGGAATCATTTTATCAAACTCGTACACAACTACATCCTCGAGGAGATGGACGGTGTCTACGACCCCGAACGCGCCATCCCCGCACAAGAAATGTAATAAACGCCGAGGGTATGACATCTTGGCAACTTGTCGTCCTCGGCAGTGGGAGCGCAAAACCCACTGCTAACCGAGCTCCTTCTGCTCAGGCTCTTTGTGTTGGGCGAACAGTATACCTTATCGATTGTGGCGAGGGCACTCAAATGCAACTTTGCAAAGCTGGAATCCCTCTCGAACGCATTCTCGCAATTTTTATCACACACCTCCATGCCGATCATACACTCGGACTCTTCGGACTCCTTGCATCTCTGAGTATGAGCGGACGGACTGCGCCGCTACAAATCTTCGCTCATCAAAAACTAAAAACTCTCCTCGACGATATTATTGCACTCTTTATCGTACACCTCAACTTCGAAATTGTCTTTCACCCTCTGCCTAACTCATCGAGCGAAATTATCTACACAGACAAACAACTCTCCGTTTCTACCATCCCACTCCACCACCGTATTCCTACCTCTGGCTTCAAATTTGTCGAGCATACACCACAACCCAATATCCGCACAGAAATTGTTAAGCAATACAACCTAAATAAAGAACAAATAGCCACTCTCAAGCGAAACGAAAATATTACTCTAGCCGACAATACTACCCTACTTGCTACCAAAGTAATATACCAACGGCACACTGCACGCAGCTTTGCCTATATGAGCGACACTCTCTATACGGCTTCTGCTGCTCAATATGTCGGTTCTGTAGATCTACTCTACCACGAAGCTACATATATGCAAGAACTCCTTCCCCTGGCTAAGCAGACTGGACACTCCACTGCACAACAAGCCGCTACATTTGCAAAACTCACCGATGCCAAAAAACTTCTCATCGGACACTACTCGGCGCGCTACCCATCGCCATCACCTCTTCTAGACGAAGCAAAAGCTATCTTTGCAAATTCTTATTTGGCATTCGAACTTGATAAGCATCTCATTTGATTTTATACACATGGAAGCTGCGCAACTCGTCATTTTCATCGGACTACTAATTTTCATCTCTCACGCTTTTGCTGGAATTTTCGAAAAAAAGGGGATTCCTGATGTACTCATGCTTATGATTATCGGTATCATCATAGGACCCATTTTTAAGCTCGTTACCCCAGATTCTTTCGGCATCGTCACGGGGATCTTTACAACCATCACTCTCGTCTTCATCCTTTTTCAGGGAGGGCTCGATCTTCGCTTCGAAACCATGCAATCGGCTTTAAGAGGAATGAGCGTACTCACCACCGTAAACTTTGCCGCCACTACACTTATTGTAGGACTCATCGCATGGTTGCTACTCGATATCGAACCCATTCCCTCCTTTGCACTCGGAGCCATACTAGGGGGCACCTCCTCGGCTGTCGTTATTCCTTTAGTCAAACAGCTTAAGCTACAAGAGGGCGCAAAAACCATACTGGTTCTCGAATCCGCTCTCTCCGACGTACTTTGTATCGTCTTCGTACTCGCACTTATACAAGCTTATAGCTCCGATGGAATTAAAATCGGCGCCATCGTCGGCAGTATTATTAGTTCCTTTACCCTCGCAGGACTACTCGGCATCCTCAGCGCACTCCTCTGGTCCGTACTACTGACCAAGATCCGTACCATACAGAACTCTATGTTTACCACTCCTGCCTTTGTCTTTGTAATCTATGGTATTGCTGAAACACTCGGGTTCAGTGGAGCGATCGCTGCACTCGCTTTTGGAATTACGCTCGCTAACATCGACCGTTTTCGCATTAAAGCCGTACAACGTATTGTACACCAAGGGATGAATACATTCAATGATACCGAAAAACAATTCTTCTCCGAGATTGTCTTCCTCCTCAAAACCTTCTTTTTCGTCTTCATCGGAATCTCTATACAGTTTACCAACGGCTGGGCACTACTCTTCGGGTTCTTTATCACTATCGTGATCTACATCCTACGTATCCCCGTAGTCAAGATTTCCATCCGTGAAGCACTGCCTACCATCGATCTCACCATCATGTCTACTATGGTACCCAAAGGACTTGCTGCGGCCGTACTTGCCAATCTCCCACTACAGGCTGGCATCCCAGGAGGAGATATGATTCGCGACCTTACCTATGCCGTAATATTGACAAGTATCATCCTCACAAGTATTCTCATCCCTATTCTAGAAAAATTCCCCGCAGTTTCAGCTTTCTACGGCGCTATCATACGACGAGGTCGTAAGATACGAACCGACATCCCAAAGAGTAAACCTTCTACTCCGTCTCAACCACGGGAGTAAGCTCTTCTTTAGACTTCTTGCGCGAGAACAATTGCTTAAGCCGTTGTAAAAGCTCGCGTAGGTTGTCAAACGAATCCGATAAGACAATCCCTGCCCCCGCAGTATACGGACTCAAGTCGTTGAATACGAGATCATCGTTTGAGCGAGCAAAGGCCTTATACTGTAGGTTCTCTAGCAACGAGCTCTGTTGCGTTACATTGATATCGCCTGCTACAACACTCGAAGTATTGTTCCGATTTACATCCCAGTTTACATCTACATTCAAACGACCATCAAACCATTGTGTAGAAACCGAAAGTTCTGCCTCATCCTTCGTATAAGCGTCTCCTGGGCGGTAGTTAAAGCCGAAGTCGATAGACGGGGCGTTCTCTATTTGCGCAATCCAAGAATTGAGGTTGTTGAAGATCAACTCCATAAAAGACGATAATAAGACCTCGCCGCCGCCATCATTACTACTACGCCGAGTGTCGCCGCTCGTAGTAGTATTTGTAGTTTGTCTCGAATTCGTACTATTGGTAACCACTTGCTCCGTGCGTGTTTCACTCAAAAAATTGCCCATTACAAGAAGTGAGGCAAACTGTCGCATCACCTTCTCGTCCGTATTCAGTGCCGCGGCCAACAAGCCCTGTGTCTCAGGATCTGCTTGGGGCACATCTATCTTGAATTGTATCCTTGGCGCCTGTAAACTCCCCTCAATTATAATCTTACAATCTACAGGGATTCGCCTTTTATATTTCTCCGTACTCACTCCCGGCACTAAACGTTCCAAAGCAGCTTTAGCTCGATACGAAGCTTCTATTTGTGCTATAGCATTCTCTGGTGCTCCTGAGAAACTGATTTTACTACCCGCCTGAATCTTAAACTTCTTGCTTAAAAGGCCCTGCAGGATGAAAGTATACTCCCCTCTACTTATCGTATAATCGCCAAATATTCGTACGCCAGAGGAAGTAGGACTTCCCTCAATATTCAACACTCCCGTCCCCCTACAACGCAACATATCGCCCGTACGGGGATTCACTAGCAACTGCGTCAATGCATCGTTTGTAACGTTAAGATCTATCGCATAACTCAGTGCAGTCTCGCTCTTCTTCACTTCAGAGACGTCCTTCGATCTTCCTTCTGTAGTCTTTTGTACAAACTCTAGCATCTTGTTCTCTTTAACCTCCGCATATGTCGGCAACTGAAAAGAGAGTTGTGTACCAGCTTCCGTTCGTAGCGTAGTTCGTAACCGTAAATTTTGTAACGACCCTTGAACCTTCGTCGAACTCGATACCCACAACTGTCCATGAAACAACTCATCGCTAGGTTGTGTTTGTAGTGCTCGAAATTGCTGTGTACGCACCGTTAAGTTAAATTCGGGGCGCTGAAGATCCTGCAAACCTATATCACCATCTACAAACAGTGGATGGCCCCCAAGATCCTTTGCCTTAAAGTCGTTGAAGAGAATTTTATTATCCCGTAGTACGACCTTATCGCTTGTTAAAAGCTGCGTGTTAAAACGCAAAAGATCAAAACGCGCCTCCCCAAATTGCACAGAGCCAGAGAGCAACGGCTTCTGGAAAGATCCCGACAACTGCAAATCGGCATTGACAACGCCTTCCGAATGTAAGATTTTTGGCGTAAAAAGATTCAAGAGGCGCAACTGACATTTATTCATACGCAATTCGCCCGCAAAGACCGAATTTTGCGCTAGGTTCAAATGCATCGCGACGGCCTTATGCCCATCCGCCTGTGTATTCTCTAAACGAAGACGAAAGGGTTGTCCTACCCCTGCCCAACGCCCCAATACGTCCAAATTACCAATATGGTAATCGTTTACCTCGAAATTGGAAAGGGAGAGTTGCCCCAACAAATTCAACGACGAAAGGGGGGAAACTAGAGAGACTTCGCCATTAATTACGCCTGCTAATTTATACTCATGCACTAGTTGATCGAAAATACCGAGATCGACATTATCTAGCGCTAAACTTAGTGTATCTGGAGTATGACGCGAGAGACGCCCAGCCAAACTAAAACGCCGATGCTCACTCTGAGCATTACAATTTAGTACCTCGATAGAGGTTGTATCCATCGTAATCCGCGCTCGACTAAAATACCAATTATTACCTTGCAATTGCAGATTCGAAGGCATAAGACTCACCACGGCATACGGTGCTACACTATCTTGTGCTGGGTAGAGATGTGTCTCTGTATTCAGATTTAAATAGCCCTTCCCAAGATTCGGCGTGCGTGTATAGAGCGACGAACGCAAGAAATCTTGCGTGAGCGAGGTATGAAAGTGAAAACTATCCAACAAAAGGGTAGAAAAATTTGCACTCCCGAATTGCAAACCGAGCTCTGCAATACTATCCCCATTCTTCAAACGTAAATCTACACCAGCTCCCCCCATTGTACCATAGACGAACCACGGACATGCAAGCTGCAATCCTAAGTGCCGCGTTGTAGCATTATACTCAAACTTAATCTCCGTACGAGGAGCGAGACGTATCTCGGGGCGAAAGACTGCAAAAAGCGAATCTGTGGTACGTGTAATCAACGAGGCACGGTAATATACATACTCACTCTCCTCTGATGCTATCGTACCCAACTCTGCTGCATCTATCGTATCGCTCATATAAAGAGCAGGCAAACGGTCTACGAGCATCTGACGTACAGAGGGGAAGAACCGATCGTAGCGCCTATCTGTCCAGATCGAAGCATACAAGGCACTCGATTCTAGGGTTACAGACTTCCCTCCGCGATCATTAAATGCAGAGAGACGCAACCCATCCAACCGAGCCTCGCCTCTCTCATTCTTGTAGCGTAACTCTGCAAACGCAATATTCCCTAATAAATCATCTAATGTTTTCCCCTCAAAAAAGGCGTTCATCTCAAATCGGAGATCTGCTAGACTATCACGATCGTACCAATGTATCTTCTGCAGATCTATATGATGTGCAGTAGCGCCAAACTGAAACTGCGGTACTGGCACTGAAAAATCTACCTTCCCCTGAAAATCGAACTTGAAGGCAGTATCTCGCACTGCTAACCTCCCAGAGAAGCTCTTAGGTGTAATACTCCCATCGGCACTAATTTTACGAAACTTGTAGCCATGGTACTCTAAATTGTCTACCTCCACCTGTACGTCTGATTGTATCCCCGCACTCTTCGAATACTTCCCACGTACAGAGCTTGTAAGATCTGTACGCCCCAGCTCTCGCACTCCGAGCAATCTACCCACTTGCAACCGCCGCGTCGATACATCACCCTCGAAGTACGTAGACTCGCCATCCAAACGCAATGAAACATCTACCCCCAGATTCCCTATATCCGATGTTAGACTACCATAAGCCACAAAATCGTCTAAGAAGCCAACCAACTCCCCTTTGTACGTCAAATTATGGAGACGTTGCATTACTGGAGGAAGACGAAAATTGGCTAAACGAAGCTCGTTCATCACCTCACGGACATCAAATAGCGTCGTGGTAAACTCCTCTACTCTCGCATTAATTATAGCCTCGTGCACCTTCGGAAGTCCCTCCAAATGTACTCGAACTGCAAGACGGGTTACCTCCCCTACCTTAAGTGCAAGATCTTGAATAGTTAATGAATTCACACGTCCTGAAGCTCTACCAGAAGCATAAATCGGATAGTCCGAGACTGGGAATTGAAAGAAATAACTAAAGAAGCGTGGAGTTAACACTGAAGGACGGAGCTCCATCCGCAAGTCTACATTTTGGATAAAATCTTTCATACTCTCCCAACCATCGTAGAACATCTGGAAAGCGGCAACATGCAACTCCTGATTCTTCTCCTGCAACCGTATATCTTGGAAGTGCATCGCACTACGCGAGAGCGACATCTTTGTCTCAAAATGCGTTGCAGCAAAACCAGAGCGCTCTAGAAAATGTAGATCTGCGATAAACATTCGAACGCTATCGCCCACAACTTGCATGTGGTTAATAATCCCTCCAATATGTTGAAAATCGAGGTACTGATAACACATTCGCCCTTGTACAGGTTGCGCTCCATGTCGGTGAAATACAAAATGCACATCACTAAATACGATCTTCGACATCGTAAGCATAAAGGGGGCTTTTGCCTTAGGCTTCTTTGTTGTCTTAAATACATTAAAGAACTCGTTGATATTGAGTATCCCCGTCGAATCTGTTTGGAGGTTCAAAAGTGCGCCATGTAGCTCCGTACGACCAAAACCTAATTTTCGCCCCATACGAGAAAAACCTATCAAAGATGTAGACGCTCGCGATGCCCACAAGAGAGTATCTCCACGGAGATCGTAGACCAAAGTATTTTGCAGTTCTACGCTAAGAGGAAAACTCACACAGAGACGATCGATGGTGATATTTACACCATAACGAGTTACTAACCAATCTGTTAGTTTGCTCGCACTATACGTTCCAAGATTCGTATAGCCCAATAATATGTAGATAGTAAAAAGTAGGATCAGGAGCGAAGACACCGCATAAAGCAACGCACGCGTTATAATCCGTGCAACAAAACCCAAACGGTGGAGTTTCATACAACGTGTGCTCTCTTATTTTAGCCTAAAAGCAGAGATGTAAGCCGATGGCTACATTCCCCTGTCCTAATTTTTGTTCAAAGATTGTGCCGAGGCTAAAAACCAGGTTTCCCTAGAATGTGAAACATCTCTCTCTTATATTGCTCTACGCCAGGTTGGTCAAACGGATTATTCCCCTGCATCAAAACTCCAACAGCACAACTCACCTCAAAGAAGTAGAATAAATAACCTAGGTGGTATGCATCACGTTCGGCTAGATGTAAAACTGCCATGGGTGCATTTGTCTTATGTGCACGTATTGTCGCACTTGCTGCTGCTAGGTTCACCTGATGCAAATTCTTACCCTCAAGATATTGCAATCCGTCCTCCACTCCTTCGAGTTTAGGGATCTGAATATTCTCTCGTACGCGATCAAAGATCAGATGCGTCTCAAAAAAGAATGGTGTTCCTTCTTGAAAATATTGCCCTAACGAATGCAAGTCAGTTGTATTGCATACCGAAACAGGAAATACGCCGCCACCATTTTTACCCTCACTCTCGCCATAGAGCTGCTTATACCACTCACCGACATTGCGCATAAAAGGCGAGTACATGGCCAATACTTCTACTTTTTTTCTTTTCTCTAACCAATAGTTGCGCCACGTTGCATAGGACAATACATCTCTCTCTACCTCGTTTGTGATTTTTTTATAGGCATCAGAAAATCCTGTCACCAATTGTTCGAGATCTACACCAGCGATCCCTAAGGGTAGCAATCCTACAGGTGTAAGAATGGAGTAACGCCCCCCTATACTATCTGGGATCACTAAACGCCGAAAACCCTCTTTTACAGCCAATTCATACAATGTTCCCTTGCTAGCATCTGTTACAGCAATGATTCGCTTAGGAGAGTAGCCAATCTTCGACTCGCGCATTGCTGCAAGGATATAACGAAAAGCAATAGCTGGCTCGGTTGTCGTACCCGATTTCGAGACCACTACTACTGCATAATTCTTCCCCTTCAACTTTTCTAACTGCATTGCCATATAATCGGCACACAGTGTAAAGCCCATAAAAATAAGTTCTGTATGCTTCGGTCGCTTCTGGTCGGCAAGTGCCTCTGAGAGCGCTAGTGTACCTAGATAGGATCCCCCTATTCCTATCACGACAACGGCTTCGTAGGTAACGAGTTCGGAGACCAGTGCCCGAATCGTCTGCAGATCTTCCACAAGCGCTGGCGCATCAGGACGATGAAACCAACCCGTAAATTCTGCCCCCTGACACTTTGCACTGCTCAAATACTCTAAAGCCTCAAGGCTCTTCTCATAAAGATTGGTATAACGACTCTCATTAATTTCCGTATGCGGCACAAAGCGCAAAGGAGATTCTCCCGTATTCATCTCGATAGAGGTATTATGTATTGGGTTACCTATTTACTGTAATCGCGTTAAAAGCTCACGCATCTCTCTTTGCACACTCTTATTCTCGTAGAGTATCCTATACATCGTTTCCGCGATCGGCATCTCGATCCCATGCTCTTGATTGATAGCATGCAAACCTGCTGTGGCGTAGTACCCCTCTGCTATCATCTTCATCTCCAATTGCGCAGAACGAACACTATATCCCTTACCAATCATTGTACCAAACGTACGATTACGACTAAACTGAGAGTAGCATGTTACTAATAAATCGCCTAAGTAGCCCGATGTATTCGTATTACGCTCGGCAGGGTATGATAGATTGAGAAAACGTGTAATCTCATCCTGTGCATTACTTATCAACACTGCTTGGAAATTATCGCCAAACCCCATTCCATGACAAACCCCTGCTGCCACTGCGTAAATATTTTTTAAGATTGCGCTGTACTCGGTTCCGTAGATATCCTGTCCTAGAATCGTACGAATATAACTCGAACGCAACAATCCACTAACACTCTCGGCCTGTGCGAGCTCTTTACACGAAATAGTGAGGTACGACAAGCGCTCGAGAGCGACCTCCTCTGCATGGCATGGACCACTTACTACCCCCATCCGCGAATAACGCACTCCATATTTCTCTTTTAAAAACTCCGAAGGCGTGACATAGTGTTCGGGAACAATCCCCTTGATCGAGGTTACGACAAAAGCCTTTGTTAAATCTGCCGTAAGGGGAGCAAGCCAAGAGGCTAAGAATGCCGAGGGTACCACCATAAAGATCGTCTCGCAGGCTTCTACAAGCTCATTCACATCTTCGTACAAACAAAGGCTAGAGGGGTCAAAATGTACATCAGATAGATAGTTCGGATTAATCCCCTCACAAAGAAGCGACTCTCTTGTTTGTGGATTACGCACATACCACCCAACGCACTGCACATTCTCCAGCAAGATCTTTACGATTGCTGTTGCCCAACTACCGCCGCCTATCACTCCAATCATTATCCTTCTGTTTCTAATTCAACGATACGCCATTCTCCCTCAGACTCTGAGCTCCTCCTATCACAAGGACACTTCAATGGGCGATACTTACGCCCCGAAGGGGAACGCTTCGTAGGACGTGTACTCCCACAAGAGATCAAAGATGTTGTCACAACGAAAAACAAGAGTACTAATACAATACATCTTCCGAAATGCCCCAAGACGGTATTCTGTCGCATACTTCCAACAATTTACGACTATTTACATACCCTCTCTACGATACTCTTCCAACTCCGCCTCCAGCTGCTCCTTATATTGTTCTTGTGCTTCGAGTTGTCCTTTAAGTCCCTCTATATCCTTGCTTTGTTTTTCCATGGCATGGATATAATCTTCATTGTTCTTTGTATGTATCAGGTTGTTCGCCAAGATCACTGCAATACGTTTTACGAAGTTGAGCTCATGCTCTTTAAAGTCTTCAAAGCGCCCTAACTCTAGTACACCTACAACTCCTGCAGTACTCTGCAAAGGCATCAGTAGCAACGAGGGGGGCGTACATTCCCCTAACCCAGAAGTTATCTTCATGAATCCTTCGGGGAGATTAGAAATGTGCTGAAAGGTATTATCGCGGTAACATGCACCCACCAATCCCTGATCCTCATCTAATACCGAATACTTCTCTAATTGCTCCTGCGTTAGTCCAAAACTAGCTTGCACGTACAGGCGTAATTGGTGCAATTCGTAGTCGAGTCGTGCTACATACAATATCGCAGCATTCACATGCATATATTTTGTCAGACGTTGCAAGGTTTGTTCGCACAAGAGCTTCATATTGTGCTGATTTTGCGCCATTATCGTAGAGAGCGCCGCTATCCCACTATCAACCCAGACCTGCTCCTCTTGCTCTTGTCGCTCGAGATTAAAGCGCCGTTGCTGCTGTTCATTCTCTAACTTTAGCTGCTTAATCTTTTGCTCATAATTGAAGCGGAGTGAATTGGTTTCCTTACGTAGCTTCGTGCTCGCAATCACCATCAAACCGAAATTCCGCACTACGGAGTAAGTGGCCAGCAATACGAAGGTAGAAATCCCCAAGGTTACGTAGGGGAAGTAACTCTCAAAACCTAAATAATACTGCAGAATATCTAGGATTATACAAATAAAGAAGAGTGAACTCCCTCCAAACAACAAGATTGCACTAAACTCTTTCAAAGAGCGCAGAAGTACAACAAATAGTACTAACGATAGCAATGCTCCACCGTACAGATACAACACAAAACGAAGCGAGGTAAAAAGAGCCACTGGTGTAAAGAAAATAAAGATAGCCAGTGCAATACCTACCCCCATCGCCCAGTGTACGTAGATATCGCGCAATTTACGCCTATAGCGGCAATGGATAAATAAGAAAAGGGACATGAGTCCCCCGAGTGAGGAGAGGTAGACTATCTTGTGGTAGATACTCCACGTTAACCACGGTATCCAATTTAGGTAGACATCAGACTCACCAAAAGCAATCCTCAGTACCGCCAACAACGCACCGAGTGCAAACCAGAGGGCTGCCTGTTCGTCGCGACGAATACGGAAAAGCATCAAATTGGCAATAGCAAGCAACAAGAATGCGCCTATCGACAAGAAGTGCAGGATCTCTCGCCAATCCCTATCATTAGCGATACGCTCGCGAGTCCCGAACTTCATCGGGCGCACCAAACCACTCACGGGGTAGGAGTAGTTCGACATCTGGACTATCACCTCAATCGTATCCAACATACGCACTTTATCTGCGATGGAGACCAAAGAATAGTTCGGGCTCGGTGTCGCATCATATGGGTTGTTGGCTACATGCCCTCTACCCCCCGTCTGCTGACCATTCACCCAGAGGCGATAGCTCGAATATGAGGTCGGGATGTAGAGCACATACTCCTCATTTTGTTCCAATTTCGGAACCACTATAGCAAAGCGATAGGTAGCACACCCTCGTGCAGGTATTCCTTGCCCCTCAACCTCTAGTTGAGTCCAAGAGCCTGGTATGGGGCTCATTACGGGCTTGTTATGTCGACCTCGGCGAAAATCATTGGGCGTGAGCAATTCGCCCCAATAAAACTCAGACTCTCCACGTAATACAGCGGTTCCACCACTACGAAAATCACGCTGCGAAAAATCGAAATAGGCACGCGAACTGCTCTTTTGTGCAAATAACAGCGTACTAGTCAACAAGAATACGACTAACGAAAACCTGCGCACCCAATACATCTTCTTAAAATCTACAAGCATACACCTTTATACCACTTCCTCCACACTTCTACGACAACTTCTCTCTGTGTACAGATTCTTATTTCTGCTTACAGAGCATCACGATTTGCTTACAAGCATTCATATTTCCCTTCTTGCAAGCTGCATGAAAGTCAAGACACCCTTTACTTTTCTCCTCTAGCTTCATATATGTCATACCGCGATTGTAGAGTGTAATCGGGTTTTGGAGGTCTATATCTAACGAGAGATTAAGTGCGCGCAGCGCATCATCGTACTCTCCAATCTTGTACAGAGCCGCCCCCTTATAATTATAAGCCGTCGCATTACGTGGATTGATAGCCAAAACCTTATCAAACCATACGATAGCATCTGTCACCTGTTCCTTACCCACAAGTGCAATCCCGTAGTTTATGTATAACGTCTGTCGCAGAGGATCATCAGCTGGCATCAGTTCTTCAGCGCGTTGAAAGTTTTCCTCGGCCTTCTTAAATTTTGCCCGCATATTAAGAGCGATCCCCAATTTAAGATACAATGGAGCTAATCCCTCGTGGACTTTGAGAGCCTTCGTCATAAAGTCCTCTGCTCGAGCTACATCCTGCATACGAAGGTAGGTCTCTGCCAAACCTAGCACTACGGCAGTATCCGACGGAGAGCTCTTATACAAAGCCTCAAAATGTTTCCTTGCTATAGCCAGATCGTCTGCATTCAATGCCTCTTGCGCTGCACGGAGCTCTGAGTCATCCTGAGCATTACTCCGCCCTAGCAAACCAATACTACAAAATAGCACTATCACTATGAAATTTACTTTCATCTCCGCTTACCCTTATATATTAAATTCTCTAATACTTATCGCTTTTATACCTGTAGGCTACAGCCTTACTCGCTTTTCGAAGGCTAGGGCTATAGTAGTCTCATCTGTCTGTTCTACCGAACTTCCGAAAGGAATCCCACGTGCGAGCGTAGTCACTGCTACAGGATAGTGAACCAAACGACGCTGGAGATAAAATACCGTTAGATCGCTTTCCATATTGTTTGGGAAGGCAAGAATTACCTCCTCTATCCCCTGCTGAATCCGCTCCTCCAGCTGCAAGAGAGGTAGATTATCTGGTCCGAGTCCCTTCAACGGTTGAATGAGATGACCTAGTACAAAATAGCTTCCGCGAAAGATCTCTGCCTGTTCAATGGCTAACAAATCGCGGACATCTGCTACAATACATAACGAAACGGCATCGCGGTGTGGATCGGAACAAATAGAACACGGCTCTCCGTTGTCCGAAAAGTTATTACAGATAGGACAACGTTGCACTCCCGAAATAAACGTATGCAAACTCCCAAGGAACTCCTGTTGTTCAACGTTAGGTAAATTATACAGACTCAAAATATAGCGCAACGCCGTTCGCTTACCTACTCCTGGTAACTTGCATAACGTACGCACTGCCTCCGCGAGGAGCACCGACCCATACCCTTGCTCTTCCATAATCTACTGCACAACTCCGCTGCATACCACACCATACAAAGATAGCTTATACTATACAATATTTATTGAATAATTTAGGAAGATTACCCGCGAGTGGCGAGAATTTTATCGAATAAGCAATAAAACAATGTTTTTTTAGATAAAAACTCTTCATTTTACCTTGAAAAAAGGGGTATTCTCTTCGTTTTATAGTTTTTTCCCAAAAATAGGATTCGTTTGGTCACACTAAGATATTGTATGGATTTAGATGCGATTATATCGATTTTGACACACCCTCCAATGACTTGTCTAAATTTATTATGCAACAATCCCATTCCCTCTACTTTGCGGACAGATTTTCAAGAAAAAAGGAGGGCATACGTTTAGCTCCTCCTTCGAACAAACTAAATAGATGAAATCCCTACGAAATGACAAAAAAGGCAGCCGCCGAGTTTAACGAATCTGCTTGTCCATGCAATGCCTGCGCATTTGTAGCCATCTGCTGACTCGCAGAGGCATTCTGCTGCACTATATCCGAGAGTTGTTGTATCGCGGAGTTGATCTGATCTACTCCACTTCGTTGCTCCTGACTCGCAGAGGCAATCTCACTAACGAGTTGAGCCGTTTTTTGCACTTCGGGTATCACGGCATTCAAGCCTTCGGCAGCATGTGAGGTATCTTCCAAAGATTGTTGTGAATAGGACGAGATCTCAGCCGCTGCCTCACGACTCCGTTCGGCTAGCTTACGTATTTCGGCTGCCACTACCGAAAAGCCTCTTCCGTGCTCACCTGCTCGAGCTGCTTCTACTGCAGCATTGAGAGCTAGTATATTCGTTTGATTCGCTATCTCTGTAATTATCGAAATCTTCTCTGTAATCGATCGTACGGAGTTGAAAGACTTTTGCGAAAGATCGTTTACTAGCAAGAGCTTCTCTTCCATGACCTTGGCTATGCTCTGCGTCTGCAGCGCATTTTCAGCGTTTTGATCAATATTTGCAGTCATCTCCTCCATAGCACTACTAACCTCCTCTGCTCCAGAGGCTTGTGAACTCGTCCCCTCCGAAATCTGACGCGATATACTACTCAGCTCCGAACTCGCCTCGGCTACACTCTCTGCCCCTACTTTTACATCTTGTATTGCAGCACGCACACGCGCCACCATCTTTTCGATAGCTCTTCCTAGAGCACCGAACTCATCTGAACGGCGTAATAGCCTTTCCGAGAGCTTCGATGCAAAATTCCCTTCCGCACTCAGTTCCATCTGTTCTACGCCTTGTTGCAACGCACTCGTAATACTCTTGGCCGTATACTGCGAGATGATGAGTGCAAAAATTACTGCTACGGCCAAAACTAATATTATTAGGATAAGCATCCTTTTGTATACCACACGATAAGTGGTTGCAAAATAGGAAGCTGCGATATTTATCTGATGCGAGAGTTCTGTTCCTGTTACAGCGAGCGAGCTCTTAAGTTCTAGATACTTTTCTGCATGCCTGTACAGAGTCTCTTCAGCTTCGGATATCGACATCAAAGCCTTACTTAAAGACGAATTTTGCACTCCCATCGCCGTACTTGCATACATCATATAAGCTTTCTTAAGTGCCTCAAGATTGTTGTCGCCACGATAGAGCTGAAAGTTGTCACTCGCCTCTAGTACATTGGTCATCAAACTAGCGGGAATAATCTCTAAGGAGCTTAGGTCTTGTACGAAATGAGCAAACTTTTTGTAAGTATCTGCCTCAAGCCTTTCTGCTTCTCGCATCTGTACCCCGATTTCTTTTTCGTAGTCGCGTAAAGCTAAGAAGTGTGTATTCACACTCTCAATTTTTTGCAATCCATCGGCATCGCCTAATGTATTGCAGAGTTTTTGCGCCTCCGTAAGTTTTTCCTGCGCACTATCCAAAAGCTGCGTAAACTGCTGTAGGTCTTCCTCTTTCCCAAATTCCATAAAGAGGGTAATATAGCGCGAAGACTCGCTGATGTAGTAGTTGGCCATATTAGAGACATAGAGGCTACGCACTACACCGCGTAAATACACCGTTTCAACAATCATAAATACTCCAAAACCTATGATCAAGAAAATTACGATTCCGAAAATCAAATTCAGACGAGCTCTCGTATTAAATGTCTTCATTTATTCTACTGTTGCTACTTATTTTACACGCACTCATACGCTACCTATCTACAACCATCAGATTGTAGCAGAGCGACTTACACTTAAGTGTACTACAACTAATAAAATTTGTTTCACAAATCATATACAAAAAGAATGAACACTTCCTTCTGTTAATGCTTTTATAAAATGTTACCTACAAAATACACAAAAACATTGCGTTGTCTTAATAAATTGAGCTAGCGATTCCCAAATATTTTTTATATTAACTTTGTTTAGGACAACAAAGAGTGGAATGGCAACAGTTTTGACAAACGACGATATCCGAGATATTAAGCAACACGGGCTAACGGAATCTGCAGTAAGAGCACAGATAGAGCACTTAAGGAACGGGTATTCGAAAACACAGCTTATCGATTCGATACACCCAGAAGCTGGTTTGTATATTATACCTGAACAAGACGAGCAACGTTTGTTAACAATTTACACACATTTCAATGGCACGCGCGAGAAGTTTGTGCCTGCCTCAGGTGCGGCCTCACGGATGTTTAGTAAACTCCGCAACTACTTAGACAACAAAGAATTGTGGAAGACAAATCCATTCCCTTCCTCTCCAAAGGGTTTTGCTTTTTGGTTGTACATGGAACATGAAGCGGAATCTCAGAATATATCCTCAATGCACAAACTCCTACAAAACAAGAAGTACGTGGACATCGTCTCGTGTATGTTACGCGTTCTTGCGTTGGACAAACTACCTAAAGCACTCATCCCTTTTCATTATTATATCAACAACGCGACGCTACGCACGCCTATCGACGAACATATTATAGAAGGGATCTACTATGCTCAAAACCTAGATAATGAAGTGAATATTCACTTTACAGTTTCGTCGGAGCATTTGGTAGCGATACATACCTTTTGTAAGGAGAGAAAAGAACAGTACGAAAAAGAGTATGGTATAAAACTCCGCATCGAGCAAAGTATACAACTCCCCTCCACCGATACGGTTGCGCTCACTCCTGAAGGCGAGCTCTTCCACGACGAAAATGGGCACGTACTCTTTCGACCTGGGGGGCATGGGGCTCTCATCGAAAATCTTCAATGTATTGATTCTGATATTATTTTTATCAAGAACATTGATAATGTCGCTAGAGAAGAGCTCCTAAAGAGGTCAAGCCACTACAAAAAGCTGCTCGCAGGTTTGCTACTCGAGTTGCGAACAAAGATCTACCATTACGTAGACCGTCTCTCAAACCAACAACTCATGCCAGAGGAGCTATCTGAGATTGTAGATTTTTGCAAAAAAAAACTATTTCTCTGGTTTCCCGACAGATTTTGCGACTACGAAGCAGCCCACAAACAGGAATATCTGCGTGTACGTCTCAATCGTCCAATACGGGTCTGCGGAGTCGTACCTAATGACGGCGAACCGGGAGGAGGTCCCTTTTGGGTTCGTTCGCAGGGTGGCAATGTGAGTTTACAAATTGTAGAAGGTGCTCAAATTGATATGCTCAATCCCACTACGACGACCATTGTAAAGAGTTCGCGATATTTCAATCCTGTAGATCTTGTTTGTTCAATTCGCGACTACAAAGGGGAAAAATTCGATCTTAAGCTCTTTGTTGATTCCGAGATGGGGCTCATTGTACACAAGAGCTACGCTGGTCGCGACTTGGTAGGACTAGAACTTCCTGGCTTGTGGAATGGAAGCATGGCCAACTGGCTCACGGTTTTTGTAGAAGTCCCTAGCTACACCTTTACACCAGTGAAGGAGGTATTCGATCTCCTACGTCCCGAGCATCGTAGCGACTCGAAATAAGCTGCGTGAGTTGTATAAATTCTTCTACTCCGAGATCTTCAGGACGGAGAGTCGCCTCGGGAAGATCGTGTATAGAGAATCCTAGAGTTGACTCTAAGCTGTTGCGTAGCATCTTGCGGCGCTGACCAAAAGCTCCTTTTACTATGCGTTCAAACAAGGCGACATCGCACAACAACGTTTCCCGAGCATTACGTGTTAGTCGCACTACACTGGAATATACTTTAGGCGGGGGATTGAACGCAGTGGGGGGTAGATCGAAGAGGAGCTCCGTATCAAAATACGTTTGTACTAGTATCGAGAGAATTCCATTCTCTCGATCTCCCTTTTTAGCAACCAAACGGTGAGCGACTTCACGCTGAAGCATAAATACTGCATCGCGTACTCGAGATCGCAAGTTTACAAGCAAGAATAGTATCTGCGAAGAGATATTGTAAGGTAAATTCCCAATAAATACAAGACGATGAGCTGCAAGTGTTGCAAAATCGAACTTCAAACAATCGCCCGCATGGAGATTCGGTACAAGTGCGGGGAGATGCTCAGAGAGATAGGCTATCGCCTCTCGATCAACTTCCAAACAATGCAATGCCGCACCAAAGAGAGGCAAGAGGTGCGTAGTTAGAGCACCTGTACCTGGTCCAATTTCTACCAACAATTCATCTGCACGGAGCTCTACTGCAGCAACGATACGTTGAATTGCCGTCGCGTCTACCAAAAAATGCTGCCCCATACGCTTTTTAGGCACTACGGGGAACATCTTACTCTTTTTTCGTTGCACTAGGGGATTAGTTTATACGAAATTCGAATTGCTCCTTCTGTAGCTCCTCATTGGCTTTAACCACCTTGTCGGCTAGTTGAGCCTTAAATTGTTGTAATTTCAGACGGATCTGCTCGTCGCTGAGTGCCAAAATCTGGGTGGCGAGTATCGCAGCATTTTGTGCACCATCTAATGCTACGGTAGCTACAGGAATCCCCGAAGGCATTTGTAGAATGGAGAGGATCGAATCTAGCCCCTCTATTGAATTAGTGGACTTAATCGGCACTCCCACCACAGGCAACACTGTATAGGCAGCAATAACCCCTGGCAAATGAGCTGCTCCACCAGCACCTGCAATAATCACTCTTATTCCTCGTTTTTGCGCTTCCGTGGCGAGCTGTGCCACAAGTGTAGGAGTTCGGTGAGCTGAAAGCGCATGAATCTCGAAGGGGATTTGCATATTATTCAAGAATTCTGCAGCCTTACGCATAACCGGCATATCGGAAGTACTCCCCATATAGATGGCAACCTGTGGCGTCCTATCTTCTTTGTTCATTCTTACGTTCTCGCATTGATTCGGGCGCAAAATTACGAAATCGCACAGCAAATTTGTTTGAATATTGCAACGCACTATTTTTGTACGAAGAAAGATCAACTAGTTATGCAAATCTACAATACCGAGCAAGCCAAAGAGCGCATGAATGCACTGGGGAGCAAAGGAATTCCTTTTGTCTTTGTAATCGATTACGAGGGGCAACATGCAATTGTGGAAGCCGAAAAAGATATTGATTCATCGGTTTTCCGCTATGCTATCCGTGGTAAGGGCAATATGCCTCCTGCTCAACATTGCTCTAGAGATCTAAAATGGGAAATAACTCCCCCCGATCCGCAGCAATATCACAAGAGTTTCGAAAGGGTTAAAAAGGCTCTTGTTGCAGGCGAGGTCTCACTCGTAAATCTCACTTGCAGGATACCGATCGCGACAAACCTCTCGCTCGAAGATATTGTTAATACCTCGGAAGCACTCTATCGTCTTTGGATCAAAGACACCTTAATCTGTTTCTCGCCAGAGATGTTCGTGCAAATCCGCGACGGATATATATACTCTTTCCCTATGAAAGGTACATTGCCCGCCTCCATCCCAGATGCAGAAAACGTTTTACTCAACAATCCTAAAGAGATAGCAGAGCACGCAGATGTAGTAGAACTGATAAAGCAGGACTTGGCTCTCGTGTCAGAGGAGATTGAAGTACTTCGTTACCGTTACATCGATGTCCTCAACACCAATAAGGGACTTTTGTTAGAAACGAGTTCGGAGATCCGTGGTAAGCTTCCCTATGAATTTCAATTTCATCTTGGCGATATCCTATTCTCCCAACTACCAGGTGGCTCCATTACTGGTTTCCCAAAGAATCGCGCTCGCGCAGTCATTGCACAAGCAGAAGATTATACCCGCGGCTACTATACAGGTATAGTAGGGCGTTGGGACGGCAAAGAGCTCGATTCGGGAGTACTCATCCGTTTCATAGACCAAGAAGACGGACAGCTCTATTTCAAGGCTGGGGGAGGAATTACAGCCAATAGTATCTGTGAACTCGAGTATAACGAAATTATTGCAAAAGTCTATGTACCAATTTGTTGAGACACTCTGCGCAATTGATGGTTCGGTCCGTAATCTTCGCTACCACGAGGCGCGCCTCAACGCAACACGGCTGCACTTCTTTGGAGCTTGTGCTCCACTTTCTTTAGCACCCGTTCTCTCTTCTTTGCAACTCGAGAACGATAAAATGAAAATTCGTATCCTGTACGAGGAAAAGGGCATTACAGAGATTATAGCTCGCCCCTATACAATGCGGGCAATCTCCTCTCTCCAAATCGTTACCTGCGATGCTATTGATTATACATACAAGAGTACGGATCGCAGTGCGTTGAATACACTCTATGCTCAACGCGGCAGATGCGATGAAATCCTAATTGTAAAAAGAGGTACTCTTACCGACACCTCTTACACGAATATTGCACTCTACGACGGCAAACAATGGTATACCCCAGCGCAGCCACTTCTGAAAGGTACGATGCGAGAGATGCTACTCCATTCGAGGCGGATCGAAGAACGCAATATACAACTGGAGGATCTCTACCGCTACCAGCAGATTATGCTCCTGAATGCTATGATAGGGTTTGGTGAACTTATTCTCCCTACAGAAAATATAATGAAGGAGTAGTTTTCTGTTCGTGATTATCAACTGTTTAACCATATCGTTAAACAGCTTTTGCACATAATATTGACAAATATTTTGCACTCTTTTTTGCTAAACGAAATTTATACCTACCTTTGCATTGTTGAACTGGTATTTGGGGACACGGGAGCTTAGCTCAGTTGGTTCAGAGCATCTGCCTTACAAGCAGAGGGTCATAGGTTCGAATCCTATAGCTCCCACGAGCGTAGTTCAACGCAGTATCTGTCCCATACTTTTGGGAGCTTAGCTCAGTTGGTTCAGAGCATCTGCCTTACAAGCAGAGGGTCATAGGTTCGAATCCTATAGCTCCCACTACAACGAGAAACCTCATCGCTCACGATTTTATGGAGTTCAAAG
>CBDEMG010000028.1:0-23430 GCA_965240855.1 uncultured Bacteroidia bacterium
CCCCACCTCGCGTGGGGTGAGTCTTTCCAGCCCAATGTGGAAACTTTGGACTAAGGGTGCTTTGTAGGGACTAGGCATGCCCTGTCCGCTTAATAAATCTGTTATAACCGCTTGTCGCACCCTCCGCCGGTCTGGCGTCAGAACTGCCACTCAAAGTTTATCTCCCTTCAGCTTTCTTTAGTTCGATAAGAAAATCAGAGAGCACATTCATATAGTTCACAAAAGCCTCGTAAGGCGAATCATACGGATTGAAATATTTGTGCACATCCCCATCGCTAAACCACTTCGTACACATGTAGTAAAAGTGGTCGCTAGTCTGCAAATACATCCACGTCCGAGTGACAGATTCGTCGTCTAAGGCGCGCACTCTATCCCCCAAAGCATAGATATTTGCAAAAGCCTCGTTCTGGAGTTCATTCCCCAACCAAGCAGTTAAGTCGCGTTCCTCGTCTGCCCAGCTGATCGGGTGCGTTACATGAAGAGGTCCAACGGACTGATATTGTTTTGCAACCTCGCTAGGAGTTAGGAAACTGAAACCGCTCGATTGGAATACTACCCCAGGCAGGGCGCGCATAAAATCGAAGATCCCAGTCTCTGCCCACTGGTGCTCACCAAAAGTCTCGTAATCCATAAAGAGGTTGATTACCTGAGAGTCGCCCGGGAGAGCCGTCAACCAGTGTACATATTTTTCAGCTGTTAGAGGCCAGCCGCTCCACCCGTGGTTAGAGAACCGAAAAGCAATATCATCGCTAAGTTGGAAGTTCTTGAGCAAAAGCTTTAGTTTGTGAACCTGTGGATTGTTGTATACAAAATTCGGACTCCGCCACCCTAAGATATGTTTCGCCCCCTCCGTTAGCATTTGGTTGTAACCGAGCGAATGAACCAGTTTACCAATCTCGTCCGAATAGATTAACTCCGTATTGCGGAAAGTCTCGGGGACTACCCCGAATAAATCTTTGATGCGTTCGCTCTGGAGTCTTACCTGACGCTTGAATTCTTCAGGGTCGCGCAGGGCGGCAAGACTATGAGCATAGGTTTCTGCCAAAAATTCCACACAACCTGTTTGTGCAAGTGCACGGAAACTCTCGATTATCTCGGGGGCAAAACGTTCGAATTGGTCGAGGGCTACCCCAGAAATAGAAAACGAAACTTTGAAGCGCTCACCATAACGCTGAATTAGTTCCAAGAGCAAAGCATTCATAGGGAGGTAGCATTTGTTTGCTACCTTCAGGACGATTTCGGAATTAGCGTAGTCGTCGAAATAGTGGTGCGACTCTCCAATATCAAAAAAGCGGTAGCGGCGCAGACGAAGAGGTTGATGCACTTGGAAATAAAAGCAAATTGACTGCATAGAACCGTGTTTTAAGTAAAAAGAACCGTTTGAAATCTTGTTTTTTTTAGTACAACGTATATTTAGAGTAACGACTCGTAGACCTCTTTGATGCGCAGAGCTGCAACATCCCATTTGAGGGTTGTTACCTCCTCCTGACCGTGCTCTTGAAAAAAGTGTTGTAATGCATTGTAGTTCAGTAGTCCATAGATGGCATTCGCCATAGCATCTACATCCCAAAAATCTACTTTGAGGGCATATTTAAGCACTTCTGCCACGCCACTTTGTTTGGATATAATGACAGGAACTCCATTGCGCATCGCCTCAAGGGGCGTTATACCAAAAGGTTCGGACACCGAGGGCATTACATAAACATCGCTCATGCGGTACATCCGATCCACTTCCGCGCCCTTCAGAAATCCTGCAAAATGAAATTTGGTGCCCATACCCAGAGCAGCTACGCGCCGAATCATGCGATTGAGCATATCGCCGCTTCCAGCCATTACAAAGCGGACGTTATCCATCTTCTGAAGCACCTTATATGCGGCTTCTACAAAGTAATCTGGACCTTTTTGAAAGGTGACGCGCCCAAGGAATGTCACTACCTTTTCAGGGAAAGTACATTGTATTGCCCCGTATTGGTCGTCTGAAAATTCTACTGCATTATGCACCGTTACTACTTTCTCAGGAGCTATCCCGTACCGTTCTATTACAATATCTCGGGTACGGTGGCTCACGGCAATTACCTTATCGGCGCCCTCCATCCCAACGCGTTCGATATTGTAAACGAGCTGATTAACATTCTCACCACTCCGGTCAAACTCCGTCGCATGTACATGCACAACTAATGGTTTCCCAGAGACGCGTTTAGCTGCTAAACCTGCCAGGTAGGTTAGCCAGTCGTGTGCATGAATAATATCGAACTTCTCTTTTAAACCAATAGAGCTAGCAACTAAAGCATAACGAGTCACTTCCTCGAGGAGAGATTTTCCATAACTCCCCGTAAAAGTGAAATGACGTTGCGAGAAGTGCTGTATCGTATAGTTTTCGCCAAAAATCGAGTCGTGCGAAGAGTGCACGTTCTCAATATTCATATAGGGACGCAAAAAGGAATCGACCCCAACAATACGCAGATGCGTTAGGAGTTGAGCCGTCTCTTCTTCTGTAAGAGTAAGCCCTACCTCCTCAGCCGAGAGGAGGTTCATACGCTCGCCATTCTCCTCGCCTCCAAACAGTTTAGGGAGTACAAATGAGAGTTCTACACCCTGATGTAGCAAACCTCGTGTCATCCCTAAGCATGCCGTGCCTAAGCCTCCTGCTATGTGTGGTGGATATTCCCATCCAAACATAAGGACACGCATCACTCTTGTTTGCCTCCCTTCCGTTTTTTAATAGGTGTTTCGAGTGTCTCTACTCTTTGTAAAATCCGTACAGCAGCAGCCACACTCCAAGCTTGTGCTATACTACCACCAGGGGTATGTGGCGGATCGCCATCAAAGACCTCGCCTATTGTACCTAGACCATAAATGTGCATCTCTCGCTCTAGTGCACTCAGAATCTCTTTACAAGTGTGCAGCAATGTTTCCTTGTCGGAGACTTTCGCGAGTGCCTCTACGTAAGAATCTAAAAGCCACGGCCATATCGTTCCTTGGTGGTAAGCCAAGTCGCGTTCGGTTTGGTCGCCAACGTACTGTCCCTTGTATTTAGGATTGCGAGGGGAGAGTGTATGCATACCTACGGGCGTATAGAGATGTTGTTTAGCAATTTTTACGACGGATCGCTGTTGCTCGAGTGTGAGGGGCGAATAGGGTAGCGAAACCGCATAGAGCATATTGGGACGGATCTCAAAATGTGCTCCCGAGTCGTCGATATAGTCTGCTAGGTAGCCTAACTGTTCGCTGTAGAAGGTTTGTGAAAAATGCTCTTTGAGTCCGTCGCGAATCCAACTATATTTGCCTACGATCTTTTTCTGCCCTAACCTTTCCATAAGTTCGAGAAAGAAGCACACCGCGTTGTACCACAAGGCATTAAGTTCTACAGCAGCCCCAGCACGCGAGGTAACGGGGATACCTGCCACGACAGCATCCATCCATGTCAGGGCAGTACTCTGTGTTCCAGTCCAGATGATCCCATTCTCATCTATCGAGATCCCATTACTCTTGTGGTTCGATTGCGAGAAGAGTTCTAGTACATCGCGCATAAAGCCCCCGATTTTCGCTTTGCTGTAGAAATCCTTGAAGGCGTCGAAATCTTGCAAATAGAAGAGATGAAGCGCATACATAGCCCATAGTGGAGCGTCAATGCTATTGTACGAGGAATTATTGATGCACCCCATATTCGGTAGTAAACCGTCTTTTGCCTCACGGAGCAACCCCGTAAAGATGGTACGAAAACTTTCGTAGTCTTTAAAGCTCAACGTGAGTCCTGGGAGCGAGATCATTGTATCGCGTCCCCAGCGACCGAACCATGGGTAACCTGCATTAATCCAAATACTACGACCGCGATGGGCTATAAACTGACCTGCAGCGGCCTTGAGGGTTGTCTCAAAATCGATACGTGGGGGTCGCGAGGCGAGTTCTTTATCAAATTTACGATCGAGATCCTTTCCCAGAGTGCGCAATGTACTCACAGAGAGGATTACTGGTTTCTCAGGCGAGAGCTCTAGTTCAAATGTTCCAGGCATCCAAAGATCCTCTGTGCTAGGGTAACCACGGGATGCCTCTTGTGTGTAATAGATCCCTCTATTCCAATCGGGCGCATGTACATATTCCGCAGGTTGATTGGCATGAAAGACGAGCTCTGGAAACTCGGCATAGAGCTTAAAGAGTACACCGCCATCTCGTAATGCTGTGTAGTTGGTATTAAGATCTAGGTTCGCTACTGTAAGCGAGTGTGCATTACGATAGGCTAGCAAGGGGTATATAAGAAGTTTTACAGTATCCCCCCCTTCGAGCATCGTATAGCGCACCATAAGTTGATCTTGCTTCTCGGCAAAGAGGAGTTCTTTGCGTAACAGTAGATTACCTACTCGGTAGCAAAAAGTTGGGGTAGGAGCTAGGCTAAAATATTCGAGATATTTGTGCCCCTTGGGATAATATATGTCAGAATATTTGCGTGTGGAGAGATGAAAGTCGTGATCAGCCACAACGAGCGTCTCGTCCAAGTTGGAGAGTAGGACATACCGTTCCCCTCCGAACTGTTCGAGGGGGAGCACCATCAAGCCGTGATATTTACGTGTATTACATAGAACTGTAGTACTACACATGTAGCCTCCACTGTGGTTTGTACTCAGAAATTCTGCATTCAACGATTGCGAAAGATTAACCAGATCTTCCTTCTCCCAGAAGATATACCCAGTTTTTCGTTTCATAACTATTAAAATTTTAAGAACCGCTCTCTATTCAAATATATTAAAAAATCTCTACTTTTTACTAAATGGTACGGCATGAATTGCTTTTAGTTTCCAACTTTTACTATTTCGTAAAAAATAAATTTAGGCTTTTCTGCATTTCGATTGTTAAATGGGTAGAATTCTGTTAATTACATCCCATTTCTTTCTACTTTTGTAGTAGAGCAATGAAACGGAAGCTAATCGCCCTATTAGGACCTACAGCCTCGGGCAAGACACACCTTGCAGTAATGCTTGCTGCGAAGCTGGGGGCACATATTTTAAGTGCCGACTCGCGACAAGTGTACAGGAGTATGGATATTGGTACTGGTAAGGATCTCCAAGAGTATTGTTATCAGGGACAAAATATTCCTTACCATCTGATTGATATTTTTGCTGCAGGCGAGCAGTGCAATCTCTTTAACTACCTTAATTTGTTTTACCAAATATACGACCAACTTGAAGCGCAACAGACTCCTATGATTCTTTGTGGAGGGAGTGGAATGTATGCAGAGGCTATTTTGCGCAATTACAATTTAGTACCTGTCGCTCCGCAAGCAGATCTCCGTACAGATCTCGAAATGCTCTCAGACGACGAACTAAAGGCACTGCTAACGCAGCACCAAACCTTGCATAATACTACGGATACCTCCTCTCGCAAAAGGCTCATTCGTGCAGTAGAGATAGCTCTTGCAAGTCAAGCAGATACACACACTGTGCACCCTACTATCGAGAATTTTATATTCGCACTTGATGTACCACAAGCACTACGTTGGCAACGCATTGAGCAACGATTAAAAGATAGGCTAGAGAATGGATTGGTAGAAGAGGTTCGCACACTCCTGGCGGAGGGATTGACGACAGAGCAGCTAATTTACTATGGATTGGAGTACAAGTATGTAACACAATTTGTAGTGGGTGAAATTACAAGTAGGGAGGAGCTTTTCAGACGACTCAATATTGCGATCCGTCAGTTTGCAAAGCGCCAAATGACCTATCTCCGAGGCATGGAACGTCGCGGCCTCACGCTTCACTGGCTGGATGGGACGCTACATCCGGATGCGCTTTTAAACACTATGCTGGAGCAAATCTGTCGTCTATGAATTCAGCTTCCAAACTTCCTAAACAACACCCTGTTGGTATTATTTGCGCGAAGAGAAATCGAAAACACTAAAGAAAGTATCTACATCCAATTGATTAGACGATTTCTTCTCATCCTCTTCTTCCTCCTCATCATCATCGTCTTTATTGGCAAATATGTTAAAGATTTCGTCTTCTAACGAAAAATCTCTGTTTTCTATTGATTTCTCGTCTCCAAAGAGCTTGTTGTGCCAAGTATTCACATCCTTAAGTAAGGAGTCAAAATCCGATTCTGAGGATAGTAATTCCGAAATCTCTTTGATCAATTTTTCTTTCTGCTCTGTTTCGTTCGTGGAGATAGGTAATGTTATCGCCACAACCTTACCATTCTTCTTACTATCGATAGAGAACTCATCCCATTGTAACTCACCCTCAGGGTGATGGAGGAGGTTGCGGAGTATATTAGGAAGAGGCATGTCGTTTTGCTCCGAATTCTTCCACCAAGGTTTCGCAATAGCAGGTTCAGTGTTACAAAAACGGATAGCTTGCACAAGTAGTTCGTCAGATTGTGCCGACTCAAAAACTACGTGCATAAAATATGAGAGTAACGTAGGATACTTCTCCTCATTGTTCTTCTTCTTTTTGGACATTATAGGCTTTCTTTTGGGTATACTAGAGAATATACATAGTTACAAAAATAACGCGAATCCGAGTTGTTAGGTATACGAAGGATTTTTACTCATTTTTTCTGTTGATGGGGCAGACTGTGATTGAATAAAAATTCCGTACTTTGTACTAGTCTAGTGGTGAGTATTGTTGAGTTGTTGATGGGTAGTTTTGCTGCAATCGATTTTGAAACCGTTAATCAGTATCGTACAAGCGCCAGTAGTATAGTTGCTGTACACGTGCTAGGAGGGAAGATAGCGTCTGTTTTTTACAATCTGATTAGTCCTTATTCCGATTTCTATTCACGAATTTGTACAAGGGTATATGGGTCGGGTACGGAAGATACCGATGGAGCTAAAACTTTCAATCCATTTTGGCTGGAGTTGGAAGACTGTATTAAGGTGTCACCCTTTGTATCACACAGGGTTTCTTTTTGTGCTTCCGTATTGCGCATAACAAAGATATTGAAGCACTACAGGCTCGTACGCACCAATCTGTTTCTTTGCATTCTCAAAACTGTGCATGCAAAACTGACTTACATCCTTGTGAACCTTAGGTGGGAGCGTACACAATCGTACTTCACTCGTAAATCACACAATGCATTGGGCGATACTTGTACTCGCGTTGTTTTACATTTATTTCCCGAGTAGCTAATCTTTTTAAGATGCCTATATATTGGTTGTTATTGTTCTTGATATTGCATACAGGAGGTGGATCGAAAATGGAGTTGGCAACTTTTGGAATGGGGTGCTTTTGGTGTAGTGAGGCGATGTTTAGCCAGCTACAGGGTGTACAAAGTGTACAATCAGGCTTTAGTGGCGGTACTGTAGCAAACCCAACTTACCGCGAAGTCTGTACTGGTGAGACGGGACACGCCGAAGTGGTACAGATAACTTACGATCCTACAATAATCTCTTATACAGAACTCCTACAGGTATTTTTTAGGATGCATGATCCAACTACTCTAAATCGTCAAGGAGCAGATATCGGGACACAATACCGATCTGTAATCTTTGTACACAACGCACAGCAACGAGCTCAGGCACAAGAGGCAATTACCGAACTCACGAAGGAGCACGTGTACAACGATCCGATAGTAACCGTAGTAGAGGATTACAAGGCTTTCTATCCCGCCGAGGAGTATCATAACAACTACTTCCAGAATAACAAGAATGAGGGGTACTGTAGGATGGTAGTCGCGCCGAAGGTAGAGAAGTTCCAGAAAGTTTTTGACAAGATTTTGAAGCCAAAGAAATAGGATTTATGTACAAGAGAATTTATAGTTTTTTAGTGCTCTGTATGGTGCTTGGGGGTGGAGCAATGTCGCAACGCGATTTAACAATGGAAGAGGCTGTTTTGCGTAAGAGTGATTCGGGGAGTTTATCTCCTGCTACGCTCACGCAGTTTCATTGGATTCCGAGTCGCGATGCCTACAGCTACCTAAGTGGCGACACCTTGCGTATCGTAAGTAACAAGCAGCAACAAGATTATGTATTTGATACCTTCCGTCCGAAGTTTGAAGCGGCGAAGGCAGCACTAAATTCATGGAGTGGCTACCGTTGGATTTCTGGTCGCGAGATTGAGCTCTGGGCTGGTACTCAACAATATTTGATAGATCTCGATGACGCAAAAATTCGAGCTGGGTGGCAATTGCCCTCGGAGGCAGAAAATCTACACTTTGCACCTGAAGGTAGAGCACTCTCGTACAACATAGAGGAGAGCATCATAGCTCTCGATGCTAAGGGGAATCATTATGAAGTAGCAAATTATGCTGAGACCGGAATCCGACACGGTCGTGCTGTGCATCGCAACGAATTTGGGATAGAGAAGGGGATCTTTTGGTCGCCTAAGGGACGCCATGTAGCCTACTACCACCTTGATGAGCGCATGGTTACAGAGTATCCGCTTGTAGATATCTCTACCGAACCCGCAAGTCTGAAATCGATACGCTACCCCATGGCTGGAGGTATAACGCACAAGGTGATGATCGGCGTCTATTCGTTGGATACGAAGCGCTCAGTATGGTTGGAAACAGAGATGTCTAGCGACCAATATTTCACCAATATCGCTTGGAGTCCCGATGCAAGATATTTGTATGTAGCAGAGGTAAATCGTGCACAGGATACTATGCACCTAAATCGCTACGATGTTACGACAGGCAAGCTAGACAAGACGCTGTTTGAAGAAACTAGTCCTCACTATGTGGAACCTCTTGTCCCTGTCCAATTCTTACCAGGCGATCCCAAACACTTTATTTGGCAAAGTCAGCGTTCGGGGCACAACCATTTGTATTTATACAATACTGATGGAAAACTCGAGCGTACTCTGACCTCTGGCGAATGGGAAGTTTTGGAGGTGATCGATTTTAGTGTTGATGGCTCTAAACTTTTTATTGCTTCGAACGAGAACGATGTACTCGGGCGTCAGCTCTATCAGGTCGATTTGAAAAGTAATAAACGCACCCGTATTTCTCCTAAAGAGGGTTACAACCGATTTGTACTCGATGTCGTAGGAGAACGCTATGCTAGTTTTTGGACTTCATTTGACAACCCGGGGGGCGTTTATATAGGAAGTTTGAAGAGCCCGTCCTCGGTAAAAGATCTTCTAGTTGCACCGAATCCCCTGCAAGGCTATAATATACCGAATGCGAAGCTCGTCGAACTGACTGCAGCCGACGGAAGAACGAAGCTCTATGGTAGATTATTTACACCTAAAGATGCGACAACCTCAGGAAAAAAATATCCTGTTGTGGTATACGTCTATGGCGGACCTCATGCACAGCTGGTTACCAATAGTTGGATGGGAGGCGCCCCTTATTGGGAACTATTAATGGCAGAGCGAGGCTACGTTGTTTTTGTTATGGACAACCGCGGTTCTGCTAATAGGGGGTACGCTTTTGAGCAAGTAATACACCGCAATCTAGGCGAGACCGAGCTCGCAGACCAAAAGGAAGGGGTAAAATATTTGAAAACATTACCCTTTGTCGATACTCACCGTATGGGAGTTCATGGTTGGAGTTTTGGTGGTTTCATGAGTATGAGCATGCTACTCCGTTTTGGCGATACATTTAAAGTGGCAGTTTCTGGAGGTCCTGTAATAAATTGGCGCTTGTACGAGATAATGTATGGCGAGCGTTATATGGATACGCCAGCCGAGAATCCTGAAGGCTATGCGCGCGCAGATCTGCGACAGTATGTGCAAAACCTCGAGGGAAAACATCTATTAATGCTACATGGCTATCAAGACGACGTGGTAGTACCTCAGCACACACTCTCGTTTCTAAAAGCTTGTGTGGATAATAGAATTACAGGGGTAGATTGCTTTTTTTACCCAGGACACCCTCACAATGTACGAGGGAAGGATAGAGTACACTTAATGCAAAAGGTGACCGAATATTTCGACGAATACCTGAAACGTTAGAACTTCCTATATGCAAGAGATTTTATCGCACCGCAAGATTCCTATAAAGAGTATACTCTCGATGGCTGCTCCTATCTTGTTTGGGAGTGCTGTACAGACTGGGATCTTGATCACCGATACTGCATTCCTAGGACATCTGAACAAGCTAGCTCTTGGTGCTTCAGCTATTGCGGGATTACTCTATTTCGTTTTTGCAATGCTCTTCTGGGGTTTTAGTACGGGGGTGCAGATCCTTGTTGCGAAGTGCAATGGCGAGAAACATTATAGAGAGATCGGAAGCCTCGTCTCGCACGCACAGATCTTGATGCTGGGTTTGGCAATAGCCCTTTACTTTATCTTGTTCTTCTCCCTCAATTCAATGCTCGATTCCATGGTAAAAGATGCCTCGGTAGCAGCAGAGGCTTACGACTACCTGAGAGTACGGATTTATGGTTATTTCTTCTGTTCGCTCAATTTTTCTTTTCGAGGATTTTATGTAGGAATCGGGCGCACTCGAGTCATCACCTTTGTAACATTTGCGATGCTCGTAGTCAATGTGATTTTTGATTACGCACTCATTTTTGGAGTATGGGGCTTTCCTGCTCTCACTATGCGAGGAGCAGCTCTCGCCTCCGTTATGGCCGAAGCGGCAGGTTTCCTCGTCTTCCTCCTCTACACACTCTTCCGAGTAGATTGGCGGAAATATTGGCTCTTCTCTTTTCTCGCATTTCGTTTCCGTATCGTGAAAAATTTATTGCATACGGGACTTCCGCTACTACTACAATCAACAGTTAACTTCTTTTCGTGGTTCGTCTTTTTCCTAATTATAGAGAAGATGGGCGTACTCGAACTTGCAGTCTCCAATTTATTACGTAGTGTATTAGTTACCTATTTCATACCTATCAATGGTTTTGCAGCTGCTACGAGTACTTTCGTCGGTTTTTTATATGGGAGTAAGCATAACGAACGGATTATACCCTTTGTACACCGTGTTTTATGGTTAACAGCCTTGAGTATTTTTATAATTGTCCTGCCCGTATTACTATTCCCTAATACTATTTTGGGGATTTTTAGCGATGAACTCGATATCATAGAAGCCGCTCTACCGATTGTTTATCTGATCTCCATCACGATTTTCGGACAAGGGATAGGTAATATTTTGTTCTATGCCGTGATGGGACTTGGTCGCACGCTTCAAGCTTTTTACATCGATCTTTGCGTACTCACCTTCTATATTTTGTCAGTCTGGGTATTTGCTTTGGGTATTCACGGTTCATTACTCCTTGTTTGGTGTGCAGAGTTTGTATATGGAGGCTTATTGATAATCCTGACATTAGGTTACATCCAGCACTTACGAGTACGTAGGCTAGTTCCTAGTTTGTAAGAGTGTAATTGACTAACTATATTCTGAGATGCGTCGATTCGTTCCGAACCTCCTGACTCTACTCAATCTAATGAGTGGAGTCGTTGCTGTAGTACTAATCGTTTATTCAATAGTAATTCATGAACCGCAGATAATACAGATAGCCGTTGCACTAATTCTTATAGGGGCAATTTTCGATGTGTTTGATGGTTTCGTTGCGCGAAAGCTGGGCGTAGCATCACCTCTGGGGCTTCAGTTAGATTCACTTGCCGATCTCATCACCTTTGGCTTTGCACCTGCAGCATTATACGTCCATATTCAGGTTGCACATGTACACCCTGGAACGGATCTCTTAGCAGGTATACTAAGTTTATTCCCCCTCATTTTAATTGCATTTTCTGCCTACAGACTGGCAAAATTCAATATAGATACTGAACAACGCTACTATTTTAAGGGGTTAGCTACTCCTGCCAGTGCTCTCTTTACAATAGGCTTTGCACTCGCTATTGAGAACAATACAACCACACCCTTGCTAGAGCTTTTTCTCCGCTGTCCGTATTTTATTCCGACCGTCGCTCTACTACAAGGAATCTTGCTTGTATCGAACATCCCAATGTTTTCGCTCAAGTTCAAAAAAATAAACCTACATACTCTCTTACCACATATACTCTTTGCTGGATTTATGCTCCTATGTATTGTTCTCTTGCAGTGGGAAGGGATTGCCATCGGGATGCTATTCTATATTCTACTCTCGATTCTATTTCGTAAACGTATAAAGATTCTGTAGTTCTTTGAATCATGGGGATCTTAAAGCAGTCTTGCGAATTGACTACCTACCGCACGCTTACTGAACTTGCTGTTGCCGAACAAGAGCTTCTTTTAGCAGCACGGCAAGCTACCCAGTGCGCGTATGCTCCCTATTCTCAATTCTATGTTGGAGCTGCTGTCCGTTTGAGCAATGGGGCGATTGTAGTGGGTACGAATCAAGAAAATGCTGCCTACCCTATGGGACTATGTGCCGAGCGGGTAGCGCTATTTTCAGCTTTTACTCAATATCCTGCCGAAAGCTTAACAGCCATAGCTGTGGCAGCTGCTAGTGAAAATAATTCGTTACGAACGCAATTAGCTAAACCCATTACGCCCTGTGGTGCCTGCAGACAAGCAATTATGGAGTATCTTGGACGCAGCCAAGTTGTAGTCCCTCTTCTCATGGCTGGCACCGAAGAGATTTGGCGCATCGCAGATGTGCGTCAAATTTTGCCATTTTTATTTACATTGACAGACAACGTTGCAGGAGCGTAGTAGAGATTCACGCTAAAAAAGCTAAGAGGTCTGTTAGGAGTTAAGAAGGAATTCCATGTATAGGAAGATTTTTACGTTACTCTTTTTACCAATACTCACGGGTTACTACTATCTCTATGCGCAAGGGATTTCGCCAGTAGAGGGATACCGCAATCGCGATTCTGTAATTCTCGGACCAGGAGAGTGGGTGGGAAAACATTCCAATCCCTCGTGGTTAATACTCGGTGCAGAGCAGGGATCGCCTGTGGTAGCACCTACCGATGGCGTACTCATCTATTTCCGTTTTACCTATTGGCACACCTTCTCCGAATTTCTCTCATGGAATATACTTCGTCGCACCGAACAAGAACAAAGCGAGCAACTAGAGGCTCTAGCCAATGAAAACGAACTCTCGTTGCTCTATATCAATGCTACAGCGATCATCGCCTCTCAAGCCTCAGACATTACCCTTTCGGGGTTCAAACCGCGATACAATCTTCGCGTTGGCGATTCGATACACAAAGGCGATACAATCGGTACAGTAGATTATTTCTCGCCACTTATTGCACAACCCTCACTTGCACTCTCGTTCTCTGGGAAGCTAAGCAACTCAGAGCTCTTTCGTTATTTAGGTATTAAGAAACCTCGTGGACACGAATATAAATTCCTACAAACTCGGAAACGTTTTAGTGTAGCAGAAATTCGTAACGAACTCGATATCGTCTATGATATCTTGAAGGAGACCACGCCAACACTATACGACTATCGTAGCCGTAATAGCTTCGATTCGCTCTATCAAATATTGCGAGCGAAGGTGACTCTACCTTTACTCTACCGAGACTATCTCCGTATCCTCAATAAGCTGATTTGTTCGATTCGCGACCCCAATGTTACGATTCGCTACAATCCTCTCCCCGACTCCTTGCGAGAACTATACCTCTATCCCGTCCTCTTTGGTGTACTCTCCGACTCCTTAGTTGTCACGCACAATTATCTCGATATTAAGCAACTCACCGGAGCGCGAATACTGGCCGTAGATGGCGATGCTTCGCAATCGGTAATTTCTTTCATTCGTTCGCAGCTCTACGACGAGGAGATGCCTTACAGTATGGGAGGGTATAGTTCGGAACTGCTACACATGAACGAATTTACTCGAGGTTCGTATATCTACTATCGTTGGTATCGCCGTAACAAGGTAACACACGGTATAACGCTCTCTTTAAAAGGTGGCGAGACCGGCAATTATGCACAATTGCCAGAAGATGTTGGTTATACAGAAGAGATTCCTCCCTCTTTCGCATGGTATTTTAAAAAGCTCAATGACGACACGATTCGGATGCGTGCCCTCTCGCACAATATTGCCCTTCTCGCGCTCCCACGTCTAGATTTTGGAGCGCTACAACTTGGCGAGATAGAGAGTTTCATAGATTCTTTAACCTATGCGGGTTGTGAAAATTTAATAATAGATCTCCGCTATAATCAGCGAGGTACGATAAAGAATATAGAGACGATCTTTTCGCACCTTACGAGCCAACCGTTTCAATCGCATCTTTGGGTAGATATGTGCCCACATAGTCACGATGTTCTCGAACGTTATCATGCAACCATACTACAACGTTTTAGCATCTCTACGCATTTCAAAGAGACTTCGGAAGAAAATATAGTCCGAGCAACGAATACGACAATTTGTACTCCAGCCCGTTTACAATACAAGGGGAATCTTTATGTACTTACTAACGAATTTACGCAAAGCCTTGGGTCAATGTTCGCTGCTTTGGTGCGTAAAGAGGGGCGAGGCATTATTATAGGACGAGAGACCAATTCGCCATATCATATCCATTCTGCTCCACCGATCTTGCAATATACATTGCCCTATTCTAAGGTGGTGCTGAATGCACCAATGGTAAAATTGTATTTCGATACCGTACAGTATCCTAACAGACCGAAGGGACGAGGGGTAATACCCGATCTGAGGATCGATTATAGTCTCCGCGAATTTTCGCACAAAGTAGAAGATTCGATTCTTGCTTACACCATCGAACTTATAAAGAAGGGTGGTATTCCTAAACCAGAAGAGATCCCCTTCTGGACATTCGATAAAATTGCCATCGCGATCTGGTTCTCGCTCGCAATTCTTCTTACACTGCTCATCATTTGGTATACACAGCGTTTAGGGCGTATTCGAGCAGCGTGGTTACAGAAGCATCGTGATAAACAGCAAGTATAATAGAGAAACGCTACAAACAAGAGAGCAAAAGGCGCGCTACTTAAATCTACAACTTTACATTTATAGTTGTAGTAGAATATAACAAGCGCTCCCTTACTTCTCTCCTATTACCTTTGTAACAGGCTCTATCACTCTAAGACCCTGAATTTCACTCAGATGGAGCGTGGCATCTTGCAAGAAAATGCAATAGAATACAATTCTCGAAAAAGAACGTCACGTACGTATCCTAATATCCATAGGGTCTGTAATATAACGGACCAGTACGTAACTTCAATTTTACATGTACGGGATACTCAAACTCTGCTCGACACGTTTTGTCTGGTTTTTGGAGTACTAATCGAACTCTTGATTTATAACTATCTGCCCCAAACAATGGATCTACATCCCAATTTACTTGCGTAGGATTCTGATGCTCTTTGCCTCCTACAATGTCTACATTCGCAATCCCACTAGGCGCATCCTCGACAGACCACGTATAATCAAAACCAGCAGGTATGGGAGCAAATTTATACTGACGCACCTCGGCATGCGTACCCAAAGCACAAACCTCGGCATCCCCTGTTATATTTACGTTCGGGGGCGTTACCTGAGTTGCAATTTCTGTTTTCTCGGCAGGACATCCATTATTGTCAACACGGAGAGTGAACGAGATGAGTGGTGTAACATTCTTATTGAGTACGTACTTGGTTTGCAGCGCTGTAGGTGCATCAAACGCCCCATCAACTACGGAACTTGTCCACTGAATCGATCCTAGAATATTAGATGTACCCATGAGCGATATCTCACTCCCCTTAGTAAAACAAAAGGAATACGACCCACCAGCAGAGATATCAGGCGTTCGGTAGACTTTCAATATTTTCTTCGTATGCAAGCCTATACCGCTAGTATATCCCAATTTTGTAATCTCTACATCAAAGTCTTTATCTGATGAATTGGGAGCATCGTTATAATTCACAACAATTTTAGCAGGTAGTTGCGATGCATTAAAAATGATAATAGGAGGCTTTGCTTGCCCAGCCACCTTATACAAGATTGTTATGGGTAACCATTGGGTCACATTGCCAGCATAATCGAACCTAAGAGGTATATCCAGCGTACCTCCCACAGGTACACAGTACTTCTGGGTTAAATCGAGGAAACTCACCGTTGGAGCAATCAATATCAAAGAACCAAGACTATATTCGCTAGGAGTAGCAGAAAAAGCTACACCACTTTGCGTTCTAATCTCTGTCCACAAAGCAGGTACGGAGACAGGCGACGAATTCTCTCCTACCCATTGTGGTACATTATTCCTTTTTACGACACGCAGATCAGCATTAGATGTTATGCTAGCCGCCCAATCAAAGTCTTCTTTTACAAAGCCAATAGTCACGTTCGAGAGCGTTCCCGTTATCTTCCACGAGCGTTCTTGATCTACATACACGACTGGAGGAGCTGGAAGCCCCGTTATATTATTCGGGACAACCTCAAGACGGAGATCGCCAGCGGAGAGATTGCGTAAGACTAACTGATTAGCTAGTGTTCCTCCTATCCCAAGCGGAAAACGATAAGCATTTACTCCACTATGAATCGATACATACAGTGGTCCATCTATATAGGAGAGTGCGTGTCCCTGCAGTTCTGTGTCAAGACTCCCCACATTCCCTGTAGTAAGAGTGATAGATAAACGGCCACCATGGATAGGAGCACGCGGAGTACGAACTATCCCCTTCTTGAAACGCATCTTGCCCTTCAATTCCACCACACCTCCATCTAGAATATCTATCCCCTTCTCGTTCTCCACATTCACATTATAGAATGCATTTGTCCCTGAGAAATCCGCATCTGCGCCGCCGAGCTGTTGCGCACGCATTCCTTTAAACCAAACCCAAGCACTCGCTCCATGTCCCGACTTGAAGGATGCCGTAGACTCGCGTCCCACTGAACCTAAGAGAACCAAACCTCTGTTATGCAATGTATTGTCATGGACAGCCGCATCCTTAATTTGCCAATCTTTGCAAACTGTGATATCTACAGCAGGCATTCTACGTAGTCCACTCCCTTCCAACCATAAGTAGGGATATTCGTTATTGCCAACAGAGGGGATATTATAATCTGTCGTACCCGCTAGGATCAACTTCCCATTGTTCGCACAGCCAAAGAAGTGTGAATAATCAGCCGAAGGTATCTCGCCATCATTCATCCGAAGAGCGCCAGTACCACGCACCTCGCCAAAATCGACACCCGTAGTACCTTGTGCAATCTCTACTTCGCCTCCCTTATCTGTTGCATTCTGGGGAGGATCGAAAATTAAAGCCTTCGTCTTTGTATCATCCTTTTTCACCTTAATACGATGATTTGGTAATACATGCACCGTCAATCCATTGGGACCGTCTGGGAGACTCACCACTGGTTGCGTGGTATTGTAGGGTCTCCAAATTGGGTCAGTCCACTCGCCAGAAGCGATACTCTCTACCTCCTTAATCCGTAAAAAACACAACGGTGGCCCTGCAGTATAGCGCCCCGATAGGTTTGTAGCTCCCGCAAGTTTCCATGAAATTTTGAGATTGGTAGCATCTTCGCTAAGATTAGATGACGATTGCTGTTCCCATGTGCCATTCTGATTACGCACTGGTGCGGACTCTCCTAGCTGCATAAGAGGTTGCTTGTAACTTTTCGGGCACAAGAATTCGAGCTTTCCATTAATAGTACTTGTACTAGCTTCAACCTCCCAATGGTGGTTTAGTACCTTCTGTCTGCATTCTCCCAGCACACCATACAAACTCGTTATGTTACATACGCGGATATAACCATTATTGTTAGGATACCCACCAGCATCCTCAATCTGCAATTCTACGGGGGTGTACTTGTCTTGAGCTCCCAAGGGGAAAAGTACTCGTTGTACACCTTGTGTAAGCTCGTATCGGATACCCTTGGATACAAATGACCCTGCGGTCGAGACATGAAAGTTACTGGATGTCTCAATCGCACTTCCCCTATTCACCGTTAGAAGAAATTTATCCAATTGTAAGTTTCCAGTGGAGAGTATCAACGAACCAAACAGATTGATATCGTTTGCAGCACGTGCTCCTAGAGCTTTCCGAATTGCAAGCGTCCCGTAATTCCCACGTCCCTCAAGTTTAGACTCTGTAGTACCTAGCAAAGTGAGCTCACCTATCCCCTGCGTCTTGTAGCCTCCAGAGTTCCGTAGATTGCCAAAGAGTTTCAACTTATGTGCTCCTAATTGTAGCTGCTCACTTGGCGTAACTGTGCTTGCTAACTCCAAGTTATTAGCAATCTCCGCTTCCAAAGATACCGAATACGTTACCGAAATTTTACTCTGTAGAACTAAATCATGAAAAAACAATCCCGTAGCACTCCCCGAGATAGTTTGCGCAGCCGAACCATTCAAAATAGTCGAATTGTTAATCCCCGTATATTTACCGTCGCAAAGCCAATTGCCGCCAATCGTTAGATCTAGATCTTTAGTAATGAATTGCGAACCAGCGCCTATCTTAAAATCGTTTTTAATCACTAGGGGAAGCCGCCTCAACTCGCATACCTGATTTGTACCCTCGCATACCAAATTATAGAAATTTGCAGTAGAGGTGATGAGGATTTTTTTACCTGGTTCGCCTGCCGTAAGACGCAACGTACCACCCGTTACATTCGGGTTGATCGATTGTATTCGTATATCACCCACATCGGGTGCTCCACCGCATCCATTATAGATGAATTCTCCACCCGAGATTTCAAATTCGGTTCCATTGATATCCACACCAGCATTTTGCGCCGTTAGTTTTTGCGGATCTACATATATTTTACCTCCCGTCTGACGAAAAGATAATACGCCTTGGAATGGAGCGCCTCCATTGCTAATATTGCCATAGACATACAACTCTCCACCCAAAACATGCAATTTGGAATAAGCGTCGCGATTATACACTACATGTGCATAACGTAGCGGTGAAGCATGATCTTTACCTATAAAAATTTTCCCTTTCTCGAGTATCAACGCTCCTCGTAATATTAATCCTATATTGGGTGTACCTTCCTCTGCTATATAGACATTTAAATTGTCATTATCCACAAGCAGCGTTGCTGTGGGGAAGAGATTCCAATAAGTATCGTAAGTAAGATGGAGATCAAAGGCTGACTTCAGATGCAAGATACCTTGTCTATGCCACAACCAATTTGAAGTATGGGGAAGACCACACAACACGCCTCCGGTATTCTCCACAGACAACGTACTGTTAGCACTGGCAAGTCCTATATCAAGCAAACGAAATATTATAGGATGATTTCCTACAATCGCCGCAGAGCCATTGTTTCCAAAAGTGACCTTCAAATAGGCTTTATCGTCCATAAAATTGAGCCCCGTATCAGTATAATCGTCTAACCCTCCATAAAAGACAAGATGTCCGAGCAACTTCTCTGAGGCGGGTTGATCGCCTAAATCTATACGAGCTTTTCCGCGAAAGACTGCCTTGCGAATAAAGTGTATTTTATGATAAGAATCATCTGCAACAATTCGTAAGATTACATTCTTATCTTCAAAATTGGTTACGATTTGCAAGAAACGCTCTACAATAGTACCACTACCATCCTTTGCATCTATTGCAAAGACAGCATTAGCATGATCCGCTTCGTTATCCAACAAGAGATCGCCTCTAATTTGAAGTTTTGTAGGGAGGTTCGGATTGAGAATATACTTCTGATTCGGATGTTCGTACGAGATAACCAAATTCCCATACCCTGTAAAGGACGGAGACAATTGTACCTGCTTATTAGGCGAGGTCATATAATATTCTATTGTGCTAGCAGTATTGTTTATAAATTGAGATATTTCGGTCGGCGTCGCGAATACATTATGTGAGACATCATCAGGATCGAGACATATACGCAAGCGCCCCGTACCGCTAATTCGCGCGATATTAACAGTACTCAACATCGGTATATCTAAGATACCCGCAGATTGTATTATTAAATCACCACAAGCGATCTCAGGATCGGAGGCCAATACCTTCACTTTGTGTTTTA
Organism: uncultured Bacteroidia bacterium; assembly: GCA_965240855.1. Classification (GTDB taxonomy): domain Bacteria; phylum Bacteroidota; class Bacteroidia; order Bacteroidales; family CAJPTX01; genus Bacteroides_D. Next base: position 19,754 of record CBDEMG010000028.1, read on the forward strand.
CCGTTACAATATCCCCTACCGCTGGAACTCCTACGGGCGACCACGTACTACTTTCCTTCCAATTTCCATTCTTAACACTGACGTAGTTTTTTATCTCAAACTTCTTCCCTACAACATAATCGGAAGCCGTAGAAGTGAGATTAAAGGTAATCTCTGTAGGGGTTAGTGTTCCAGCATCTTGCCACTGATTCCTCACCAATTTCAACGCCTTAAAATCCGTTGGCACAGTTGCCTGCGAATTGGGTATACGAAGAGTTAAATCGCTGATATCCTGTTTGCTATATGCCCATACATAGAAAGGAAAACCCTCGCGAAGCATTGGGTGCAAACTATTTTTATACGAAAAGATTACATACCTATCCTTATTCGTCGTCCAAGTTATACGCATCGTACGATCATGGAGTGTTGCTCCTATCGTATGCTTGAATGGAATTATAAATTCACCCGTAGCATCTTCTGTCACTCCGAAATGCTTTTCGACACCTTGACTCCTATTCTGTGCATTGTTCTGTATATAGCCCGTTCCTCCAGCTAAACGTTCGATAATCGCACCCGGCATAAATTTGTATGTAGCACTCATGAGCTCTAAAATCGAGCCATCAGACAAACTAACGCGATCTCGTATCTGAAAGGTTCCCGATGTTGAAACATGTGCATTGGGTAACAACAATATCTTATCTACCGTGCTATAGCCATGCAGCAGCGCTTTATCCTCGAATACCAACAAGCCTCCATAGACTGGTTCGTAGAGATAAGCGCCTTTCGCAATTTGAATCGTATGGGTCGTGCCAACTTTCAAACTCGTTTTCCCAGCAGTATACAAGAGATTACAAAACACTGTATTGGGATAAATAAAATGAGCTATTTTGGGGATTTGATAATCCTTGTTATAACTATTAAATTCAACATTATTGATCTTATTATCTTTTATTTGTCCCGAGGGTAGTATTTCAAACTTAACATCTGCCTTGGCCAAGAATTTGATTTTGGAGGATGAGGTTGCATCAAGCGTTCCCCCTACAATAAGATCCTTGACGATTTCGATAGAATTGTTTGCTGTTCGGAAAATCCCTTTATGGATTTTGAGTCCTCCTTTCAAACGAGTATACGTCTCCAACAAGACTTCTTGAGTGTCTGTATGGGTCGTAATCTCCAAATCACCTATATAGTCCTCTGTTCGGAAAGCGAAAACTTCTGGTGCTGTTAAACCACTCAAATCTATAGCTATTTTACCCTGATGCTCTAGATCCTTGAGCTGTGAGAGAATCTGGAATAACTCTGACCTTATACTCACAAAATCGGCTCCAGCGATACGTAACTCGCCTCCCATCAGCTTGAATTCATCCAGACGATTTAGCAGAGCAAAAGCGCCAACCATAGGTTTATAATTAGGTGTAGCATCATAGATTGCACCATACCCACGGTTAGGAGCAATAGTTTTTGCATAGGTATTTACCTCTGTATCTGCACGTCTCCCGCGAAAGACTATCAAACCACCACGTTGCTCAAAATCTAAACGCGCAGATCCTGTATAGAGTTGTGGTGCAAAAAACAGCCCCGCATCCATTCGGAATATTGAAGGATAGAACGCTCCCGTACAAAATACGCCTCCATCGCCAATGTAGTAAGTCCCTTGCTTAAGATAAAAACTTCCTTGCAGTTCTAAGTTTTCGCCATCTGCTGCATTAGTAACAGTATTTACCCCCAAGACATCGCTCACTGCTAACCCCCAAATATCTGCCACTTGCGCTGCATTTTGCGCCTTTTGTACCACGAGCACATCCGCACCATCTAATACAAGCTGAGACGTATTACCTAATACATAGGTTCCCTTCTCGCACAAACTAGCAATAGCGACCTTACCTGTTAGTACCAAAGTACCCGATTTTATTTTCAGAGCCACGCGTTCAGGAACTACATTTTGTCCGTAGAGTCGGAATTTCTCTTTAGCAGTTGCAAAGAGCGTTGTTTTATGTGTTACTGGTTTCTCGATCAGTAGGTTATAAAAATCTGTCTGCCCCTCGCAACGGATTTGTGTATCTGTAGTTCCTCTCGCAATGTATGTCACATTATGCGCATCTGTAGAAGGACGAGCAAAATCCAGTTGCGACTCATGATGCAATAGTACTTTACCTTTGTTTGTAAAATTGCCGCGTACTTCCAATATATGGCTCGTATTCTCATAAGCGAGGAGACCGCCACCTGCTCCTAATTCGATGTTTCCTGCAATTGTTAAGATTTGAGCTGTTGGAGTATTTACACTTAAATCTCCCGCTACAATAAACTTTTTACGCAGATACTTACCTCCCGTACCATCTGGAGCACTAGGTATTCCTCCCAACAACAAAGTGGCATCGCCCTCTACCACCAGATTCTTGAAGATTTCAAGTGTATTTCCTGTACGAAGTTTGAATGCATAACGACCCTTACCAGCAAACACCAGATTATTGCACGAAATGGGAAAGTTATCGATATTTACGTCTATTGCTGCAGGTTGTTCGTAGCGCACTGTGCCACCACCATTCTCCAAAAAAGTGCGGTAAGCCACTATCTGAGGGAAATATGCACTTTGCAATACAAAACGACCCGATCCTTGGAGCGCTATCAGCGACTTTGTGAATTTGAATTCACGTAAATCTAATGTTCCAGCAGCCCCGATTGTTATTTCCAAACTCTCAGTAGACAGATCGGCATCAAGGTAGACTGTACTTACATTGATGTATACCTTTGCACCATCCACCGGGACGCCTGCTCCTCCTATCGGGACAAGTGTATTGCCGGTGGGATCCTGTGTCCAGGTAGCAGGATTACTCCAAGCTCCACCATCTTTGTAAGCGTAAAACTCATCTTGTGCATAAACCTGCACTAAGCTTAAACAAAAAATGAGCGCTGTAATAATCTTACATTGCGCCCATTTCCAACTCATTCTCCTCATTTCTCGCTACACGATTGCAAAAAAGCGATCTATTATACGTATCCAACTATCTTAGACATCGCCCCCCTCCTCCTCGCTCGATTCCTCTAAAAACCATTTGGCATACTCTGCATATCCCTGGGCATTCGCACCTGCTATCTGCCAAGACTGCTCGGGTGTCAGCTCCTTCACACATTTCGCAGGTATGCCAGCCATCAACATACGAGGAGCAACCACCGTTTTTGCCAAGATCAATGCTCCTGCCGCTACTACCGCACCATCACCAATCTCCGCATTATCTAAAACAACAGAACCCATGCCTATCAAGACATGAGCCCCTATTATCGCACCGTGCACTACTGCATTATGCCCTATCGATGTTCCCTCGCCGACTTCTACCCACGAACGTCCTGCCGAGGTGTGTATTACCGCATTATCCTGCACATTACACCCTGCAGCAATCCGAATTTTCCCTACATCTCCACGAAGCACTGCGCCATACCATATACTACAATTGTCTGCAATCTCAACATCGCCTACGATTACTGCTGTGCTAGCTAGAAAACAATTCTTACCTACCTTCGGAGTTATCCCACGCAAAGTAACTATATGCGCCATCTCGACTCGAGTATTATGGTTTCACAAAATTACTCTTTTTTCCCTTCCTCACTTCCCGGACAACAAGGTGACATTTCCCTTCATATCAAAAAGACTTCCATCAAAGTACATGCCAACCGCACGCCAAGTATAAACGCCATCCGGA
>CBDEMG010000029.1:0-41016 GCA_965240855.1 uncultured Bacteroidia bacterium
CGTGCAGGTTTATCTTAACGGAGGGTTTCGTACCTTCCTCATGCGTTGCGAGTGCAACGCAAAATCGTAGGGACAAGGCATGCCTTGTCCGGTATATGATCAAGACATGTATCAAAATGTGGATAGGGTATATATATACGATACAAGACGGACAGGGTGTACCCTGTCCCTACAAAGACGCCAGCCTCGCTTATCGCGAGTGCGTTGTCTGCTAAGACCGCCCAACATTTCCACATTAGTAGCAGACAGCTCGCTCACGACAGGCGATTATTATAGCCAGTACTCAAACTCACTTAACAAAAAAAAGGTACTCCCAGTATACACTGAGAGTACCTCTACTTCCGATTCTCGTCGCTAGTATACCAACTCTTACTCAGATACGACTTGGAAAGTAATCTGAGCACTCAACTCCTTATAGAGCTTAATTTTTGCACGATACGTACCGATCTCCTTCACAGCCTCCTCTATAGTAATATCGTGACGATCTACTACCACACCCTTTGCTGCAAGAGCCTCGGCAAGCTGTAAGGTAGTAACCGAGCCAAAGATCTTACCCGTTGTGCTCGTTTTGGCTCCAAGAACCAATTTTATCTTTGCCAATTCCTCAGCACGAACAGCCGCCTCTTGACGCAATTTTTCTTCCTTATGTACTCGTTGACGCTTTATTTCTTCGTGCTGACGAAGCACCGATGGCGTCACTGCCAAAGCGATATGACGAGGAATGAGATAGTTGCGAGCATACCCCGCACGGACTTCGATCATGTCGTCCTTATCTCCCAAGCCACGTACATTTTCCAACAATATTATACGCATACACCCCTTCTTAAGAGGTTGTTTTAGCTGTTCGTTATTATTATTCGTTGCCATTATTCGCTCTCCTCCCCTTAGCTACTTCAACAAATCTGTCACAAATGGCAACAGTGCTAAATGACGAGCACGCTTGATCGCTTGCGCTACTCGACGCTGATACTTCAACGAAGTCCCCGTAAGACGACGAGGAAGGATCTTACCCTGCTCGTTCAAAAACTTCTTAAGGAATTCAGGATCCTTATAATCCACATACTTAATTCCGTTTTTCTTGAAACGGCAATACCGTTTGCGCTTTACTTCTACAGTAGGGGGCGCTAGATAACGAATTTCACCTCCACGTGCTTGTACCATTACTTACTCTCCTCCTCACTTTGTTTGTTGGTGTTTTCGCCTTCTGCAATCTTCATACGGCGTTTGTTAGCGTATTCAAGCCCATCCTTATCCAGACGCACTGTCAGGAAACGAATAATACGCTCATCACGACGAAACTGTGTCTCTAATTTATCCACTACATCGCCTTGTGCTGCAAACTGGAATAGGAAATAATAGCCATTCTCCTTTTTCTTAATCGAATAAGCTAGTTTCCGTAGCCCCCAGTTCTCCTCGTTCTCGATCTCGCCTCCATTGCCTACAATGAAAGCGCGGAACTTCTCAACTGTCTCCTTTACCTGGCTTTCAGATAAAACGGGAGTTGCAATGAAGACAGTTTCATAATGATTCATCATTCCTAAACTCTCTACTAATTTGATTAAACCATGCAAAGGTACAAAATTTTGACGTACTTTTTACACAACTCCCCACTACAAGAACGAAAAATAGACTAAGCTAATGCCATTATCTTTGTAGTTTATTAGCTTAGGGAATGTAAGATGATTTCTTTGGATCACGTAGGAGTACGATTCCAAGGGGTGGAGCTCTTTGCCGATATCTCCCTCCTTATAGGGGTGCGCGATCGCATAGGACTCGTAGGGCGCAATGGTACTGGAAAAAGTACCCTTTTTCGCGTTATTACTGGCGAACTCGAGCCCAGCGAAGGTGTTGTAGCACGCGCTGCCGATCTCGCCATTGGACATCTCGCACAGCATATTGCATACTCCGATACACGCAGCATACTCGAGGAAACACTATCGGCTTTCGGCGAACTGAAAGCACTAGAAAAGAAAATTGCACACCTCGACGAACTCCTACAAAATGGCAAATACGAAAATGCCGAACAAGCCACCGAAATGGCGGTTCGACTTGCCGAACTCACTGAACGACACCAACTTATAGGAGGAGCACAACAAGAAGCGCAAGCCGAACAAACACTTCTCGGTCTAGGTTTCGAACGTGAACAGTTCTCGCAACCCACCCGTACGCTTAGTGGTGGGTGGCGAATGCGGGTAGAGCTCGCCAAAATTCTATTAGCGGGGGCCGATCTCTTGCTACTTGATGAACCTACAAACCATCTCGATATCGAATCTATTCAATGGTTAGAAGATTACTTAAAGGATTATCAAGGAGCACTCCTTCTCATCTCTCACGACCGCCGCTTTCTCGATACTGTGACCAACAAAACGGTAGAACTCTCTCTAAAGCGAGCCTATACATTTAACGCCCCATACACCCAATTCAAAAAATTGCGAGCAGAACAACGCGCTCTACAACAAGCTGCCTACGAAAACCAACAAATACAAATAGAAAAAAACAAGGACTTTATTGCACGTTTTCGATATAAGCCCACCAAATCAAATCAAGTACAGGCACGCATCAAACTCCTAGAAAAGATGGAACTCATTGAGGTAGAAGAGGAGGATACAACTCAGCTCCACGTCCGCTTCCCCGAGGCTCCACGATCGGGCGATGTAGTAGTACAAACTCACGATCTCCTCAAACGATTTGGTGAACATATTGTCTTCCAAAATGCGAACATCTCCATTACTCGCGGCGAAAAGGTCGCTTTTGTAGGAAGAAATGGAGAGGGGAAAACCACATTAATCAGAATTATCCGCGGAGAACTCTCGAGCGAAAGTGGTGAAATTAAAATCGGACACAATGTGCTTGTTGGATACTTTGCACAAAACCAAAAAGAAGTACTAAACCCCGAATATACCGTATTCGAGACAATCGACGAGGTTGCTACAGGCGACATCCGCACCAAGATCCGCGATATTCTTGCAGCCTTCCTCTTCCGTGGCGAGGACATAGATAAAAAAGTAGGCGTCCTCTCGGGAGGAGAGCGTAATAGACTTGCTATGGCAAAACTTATGTTACGCCCCTACAACCTCCTCATCCTCGACGAACCAACGAACCACCTCGATATGCAAGCGAAGGATGTACTCAAACAAGCACTCCTAAAATACAACGGAACATTAATCCTCGTCTCGCACGATCGCGATTTCCTCGATGGGCTCGTGGATAAGGTCTACGAATTCTCTCATGGTCGAGTCTATGAACATCTTGGCGGCATCGATGTGTTTCTCGAGCACAGACGCCTACAGGGATTAGAAGAACTCAACCATAGCCGAAACAAAAAAGGGAACGAAAAAAAGGAAGAGTCCGAAAAGAGTGCTGGTGAAAAATGGAAGCTTAAAAAGCAATATGAGAACGAACTCAACAAACGCCGTAAAAATATTGCGAAGATCGAAGAACAAATTAGCAGCACCGAACAAAAACTCAAAGCCCTCGAAGAGCGGATGAGTATGCTCAACGAACACTCCGATACTCAAGCTATTGTACACGAATACGAAACGCTGCAGACGCAAAACTCAGCACTGCTAAAACAGTGGGAGGAGCAAAGCTACGAACTAGAAATTATGGAACATGAGGGAATCGAACAGTAACAATAATAGGAAAAACCCACCACAACGTTTCTATCACCAGAAAAAAATCTCTGCCGAGATTATTTACGGACTGCACCCCATCATGGAAGCCCTTGATGCGGGTCGCGAACTCGAAAAATTAGTGTTCCGCAAAGGGCTCTCCTCAGAACAACTCCCACTCATTATACGACGAGCTCGCGAGAGAGGAATCCCCATACAATATGTCCCCGAAGAGTGGTTCATACGTTTAGGCAGTAGAAATCATCAAGGGGCAATAGCCTTTGTTGCTGCCATCGAATATCAAAAGATTGAGTGGATATTGCCCAAGATATACGAAAGTGGCCAAGAGCCTTTACTTGTGGTCTCTGGAGGAATTACAGATGTACGTAACCTAGGAGCTATCGTTCGTACAGCCGAATGTGCCGGAGCTCATGCTCTAATTGTTCCTACTACTGGAGGAGCACAAATCAATGCCGATGCCGTCAAGACTAGTGCTGGCGCTCTTGCACATTTCCCTGTAGCACGTACCCCTAGCCTACTACACACTTGCCAATTCCTAAAAGCATCAGGGCTCCGACTCCTAGCTGCCTCCGAACACGGAGATTCCTATTACCAAAAGGCAGATTTGACCGGGCCTGTTGCCTTAATTCTTGGAGATGAAGGAATGGGAATCCCCAACGATATCCTCCCCCTATGCGACCTAAAACTCCGCATCCCACTTCACGGACAGATTAGCTCACTCAATGTCTCTGTTGCTGCAGGAATCTTATTGTATGCTATTGAAAGCCAACGTCATAAATAATAATCACTACTAACAATGCTCGCCATTGTCGACTCTGCTATCCCCTACCTTAAGGGTATACTCGAACCTCATTTCGTTGTAGAATATCTCCCTTCGCACGCAATAACGACCGAGAGGTGTCGCAATGCAGATGTCCTCCTCATTCGAACACGCACCCTATGCAATGCTACTCTTTTGGAAGGGAGTTCTATCCAATTTATTGGTACGGCAACTATAGGAACCGACCACATCGATCTAGAATATTGCCATCAACACCAAATTACTGTGGTGAATGCTCCAGGTTGTAATGCTTGGGCTGTCGTACAATGGGTGGTGAGTATCTTAATACAAATTCGCCGTTATGCTGCCGCTGAGGTTTTAGATCGTCCCATAGGAATCGTAGGTTGTGGTGCTATCGGAGGACGTCTAGCAAAACTTTTAGAGATCTTCCACATCGAAACCTTACTTTGCGATCCTTACCTCGAAGAAACTGCGCCCTTCTCCTATACTGGGCTCGCACGTATAGCACACGAGTGTTCGATTATTACCATCCATACACCACTTACTACGACGGGGCGATATCCCACCTACCACCTGCTCGATCACTCCTTCTTCTCTTCTCTTAAAAGACATCCCTATATCTTACATGCGGCACGCGGCGGTATTGTAGATGACTTTGCACTCTTCGAGGCACATCTGCACCACAAAGTCGCGGCCTACTATCTCGATGTCTACGAGGAGGAAAACGATGAGATCCCCTATGCCATCATCGAAGATGCAAAAATTGCTACACCACACATTGCAGGTTACAGTATAGAAGGGAAACTCGCAGCAACACAAACAATAGTAAACAAGCTCTCAGACTTCTTCAGTGTGCCTCTTGCCACTCCACAACTCCCTGACGAGAAACATCCCTTCATTATAGGACAATCGCTCGACGAGCTTGCAAAAACCTACGACATAGAGCACGACTCCCAAAGTTTAAAAAAAGCACCTCAACAACTCGAAAAGCTACGTACAGAATACAAACTACGGCACGACCTGCGATTCTATCAATTCGGAAAAAAACAACTGGAAGATCTCATACACAACCAATCGTTCTAAAGTTCCCCTATTCTAGATTACAAAAGATTCTCCAAAAAAGTTAACTTTGGGTAGGCTAAGATCTTTAGAAATAGAATTAATATATAGTATGCAGTATCGCGAAGAGATCCCACTTGTCTCTCAACTCAATAAATGGTTTGGTTTCGAGAAGTTCAAAGGGCAACAAGAATCGATAATCCGAAACCTACTCCAGGGGCGCGATACTTTTGTATTAATGCCTACTGGAGGCGGAAAATCGTTATGTTACCAACTACCTGCACTTATTCTACCTGGTACTGCTATTATCGTTTCGCCACTTATTGCCCTCATGAAAAACCAAGTAGATCGGTTGCGCGCCTCTTGTGGCAATGATAATGTAACACACTTCCTAAACTCATCGCTTCAAAAAAAACTCGTCTCGCAGGTGAAAGACGACGTCCTAAACGGCGTTACAAAGCTTCTGTATGTAGCCCCCGAAACGCTTAATAAACCCGAGAATATCGAATTCCTACAGCAAGCCAAGATCTCATTCTATGCCATAGACGAGGCGCATTGTATCTCGGAATGGGGACACGATTTCCGACCAGACTATCGCAACATCCGTAATTTCATCGATAAGATCGGTAAAGCTCCCGTTATCGCTCTCACAGCAACGGCTACTCCAAAGGTACAAGACGATATCCAGAAAAGTTTGGGGATTATGGATGCTGTTATATTCCGCTCGTCGTTCAATCGCCCAAATCTCTTCTACTCAATCCGTCCAAAGGTTAATGCCATTCGAGAGATTACAAAATATATAAAGGACAATGCTGGAAAATCGGGGATTATCTATTGCATTAGTCGCAAGAACGTGGAAGAGCTAACAAACACACTACAGATCAATGGGATACGTGCACTCCCCTACCATGCAGGCCTAGATACCAAGACACGCTCCTACAATCAAGACGCATTCCTTCAAGAGGAGTGCGACGTAATTGTTGCTACGATTGCCTTCGGGATGGGAATCGACAAGCCCGATGTCCGCTATGTGATCCACTACGACATGCCCAAAAGCCTCGAAGGCTACTACCAAGAAACCGGACGGGCTGGACGCGACGGGCGCGACGGACACTGCATTGCTTTCTATTCCGAAAAGGATATTCGTCACATCTTCCATTTCTTTTTCAGCAAAAGCCAAGCAGAACAAGAAATTGGAAAACAACTCCTACTCGATACGACCTATTATGCCCAAGGAGGCGACTGCCGGCGAAAAATGCTCCTCCAATATTTTGGCGAACAATACAACGTTCCCAACTGCGAGCACTGCGACAATTGCTGTTCGGAAAAGCACTATTTCGAAGGAAAAGATGATCTCCTCCAAATCCTCCAACTCTTGCAAGCAATAGGCGACGGTTTCCGAGCACATCACCTTATCACCCTACTTCGTGGCATTAAAACACAAGATAGTGAGGTCTACGGACACTCGCAGCTCCCACTCTTTGGCTCCAGAAAGGACACCTCCGATTTCTTTCTTAATAGCATCATCCGACAAGCGCTTCTACACGGCTTTATCCGAAAAGATATCCAACGCTACGGACTAATTGCTCTCACTCCCAAGGGGTGTGACTTCATAGAAAATCCTTACTCTATTCAGTTCGTTAAGGATCACGAATATAACACTGAAGAGAACGAAGAGCCCGCACTCGGAGCTCCAGAGATTGGTGGTATCGACAACGAACTCTTCCAGATGCTCAAGAATCTTACGATCGACGAGGCAAAGAAATATAAAGTACAACCCTTTGTGATTTTTCAAGAGACCTCACTGGAAGAAATGACTATCCACTACCCCATCTCCTTCGAAGAACTTCAAAATATCACAGGGGTGAGCGCTAGCAAAGCGAAACGCTATGGACAACCTTTTATCGATCTCATTAAACAATACGTCGAAGAAAACGAGATTGAACGTCCAGCAGATTTTGTGATGAAGGTTGCTCCAACACGTTTCCAGCAAAAAGTTGCACTCATACATGCCATTGACCGCAAGACCGATCTACGAGAACTCGCCGATATGCTCCATATTGATCTCAGCGAACTTATCGAAGAAATCGAGAACTTAGTCATCGGTAAGGGGATGAAGCTCAATATTGGTTACTATGTAGATCAAGAGGTAGACTCCGATCTGCAAGAGGAAATCTACGATTACTTCAAAAACGAAGCACAATCGCTCAGTATACAGGAGGCTTGCGAGGCTTTCCGAGATATGCATATCGACGAGGAGATTATCCGTCTTGTTCGCATTCGTTTCTTCTCAGAGGTAGCCAACTAACCTTTGCTTTGAAATTTTACACCGAAGAATGAATAGTCTCTTACGCCCCTTCGATACTATCGGTCGCTACGTCCTTTTTCTACGCCAAGTATGCCACTATCCTGGACCTTGGCGCGTTTTCAGACAACGACTCTTACGCGATATTTGGGCAATGATCATGAGCTCCGTGGGGCTCGTATTACTAAGTTCGTTTTTTGTTGGCGCGGTTATTGCTCTAGAGGGCGCTATCAACCTCAATCATCCCATGCTACCAAAATATCTCGTGGGGCTCGGTACACGCGATGTACTCCTCCTCGAATTTAGCTCCACCCTCACAGCACTATTATTAGCGGGCAAGGTTGGAGGTAGCATCGCCTCCGAGATAGGATCGATGCGCATTACTGAGCAAATAGACGCTCTCAATGTCATGGGGATCAACTCTGCGGCCTATCTTATCTTACCCAAACTCGTAGCTGCACTAGTCTTCTTCCCTATTCTTACCCTTATGAGTATGATTATAGGACTCGTAGGTGGGGCTCTCACAGGCGAGGTGACTGGGATGGTTTCTATTGTAGATTTCTCTGAGGGACTTCGTATTTTTTTTAAGCCCTACTACATCAATTACGGTCTACTCAAGATGGCCGTCTTTGCCTTTATCATTGTAACAATCCCCGCCTTTTGGGGTTACTATGTAGAGGGCGGGGCGTACGAAGTTGGACGAGCTAGTACAAAAGGGGTTGTTGTCTCTTGTATACAAATCATCATCCTCAACCTCGTACTCACACAAGTGCTCCTATTATGATCAAAGCAATCAACCTCCAGAAAGGGTTTGGTGAGAAAGCCGTTTTGCGCGATATCAACATCACGTTTGCTCCTGGACAAGCCAACCTAATAATAGGAAAGAGTGGTTCGGGAAAGACGGTATTACTCAAAATTCTCGCGGGGCTTATTACGCCTGACAACGGTCGTATCCTTTTCGAAGAGCAGAATGTTGCCCAGATGAGTAAGCGTGAACGGCAGCGTATACAACAAAAAACAGGAATGCTCTTCCAAGATGGCGCTCTCTTCGATTCGCTCTCTGTTGGACAAAATGTTATGTTCCCTCTCCGTCTCCATACAAAACTCTCCGAAAAAGAAGCTATGCGACGTGCTCTAAGCTGTCTCGATCGCGTTAATCTCAAAGAGAGTTTCAATCAATATCCAGGCGATTTGAGTGGCGGTATGCGCAAACGCGTTGCTATTGCACGTGCTATAGCCAATAAACCAAAATTCCTTTTTTGCGACGAACCGAACTCTGGGCTAGATCCTCAAACAAGCCTACTGATAGACAACCTCATCCACTCCATCACACACGATCTGAATATAACCACTATCGTAAATACACACGATATGAACTCCGTGCTTGGTATCGGCGATCATGTTGCCTTCCTTAGCGAGGGTTATCTGATATGGGAAGGGAAAGGCTCTGATATCCTCACTACGCACGACGAGGCGCTCAACCGCTTTGTATTTGCCACTCCGTTAGCTCAGAAAATCCTAGAACACCAAAACAAAGAACTCAGAAATAACTGATAGTTACACGCTGATTTCCTTAGTACAAAAAACTATACGCAATAAAGCAACTTATACTCTTATGAAAGAGAGACAAAACCCATAATTCTACTTCTACAATCTTACGATTTTTTGCGCAGTAGAAAGACTCTCAGATATTCGTTGCATATTTGTTATCGTACCTACGGCTATTTGTTCACGTACGTGGTAAAAATCTACACAAGTCCCACAAATAAGCAAAGCGACCCCGAGGCGCTCCAACTCTTTCAAAGTTTCAAGAGCTCCCGAATCTTGCAAACAAAGTCTTACCCCAGAATTCAGAAAAAGTATCGCTTTAGGTAGCGGCTTCCACGCAGAAAGAGTACTCAAAAAACCCTTCATCAATATCGCACCAAGAGTATCATCTCCTACTCCCAAAAATTCCGTTGCACAGAGTAGTACAGGAGAGCCTCCCACTTCGCTTGTAGTAGGGCAGGTTATAGCATCTATCTCCTGTAGCGATACCTCTTCTTCTACTTTAGGATTAGCAAAGCTCGCTACAAAAAGCCCTTTTGACGTAGATACAAATTCTACCTTGACTCCAAAATCTGCCAACATCTGCGTCACATTGTTGCGTGCTGTATTGTTATCTACAACTACTTCGATCTCTACCCCCACTGCACTCTCTCGCATAGCCTTGCGAACAGCAATAAGAGGTTGTGGACAAGCTAACCCCTTGCAATCAACTTTTACCATTGTGGAATTTCTGACTCGTGATCCCGTAAATACTGATTTATATGATATGCCAAACGAGGTCCTTGATATATTACCCCCGTATAAACTTCAACAAGCGAAGCGCCAGCCTGTAACATAGCCAGTGCATCGACTCCACTAAATATTCCTCCTACACCTATTATCGGCACGCCTCGTCCCGCAGCAGCACGTACCGTCTTAACTGCAGCAAGCGCCCGCTCATGCAGTGGTTTACCACTCAACCCTCCAGCTCCTATATTCTCTAATACATCTTTGGGAGTTCGTAGATCCTCGCGATGCGTCGTCGTATTGCTTACTACAAAACCGTCTATCCCTTTGCCTAACGCTAACTTTACGGAATATATCAGCTCTTCTGGTGCGGGATCTGCCCCCAATTTCAATAGTATCGGTTTGTATACTCTCTGTTCTTTTCTTGCCGCTACAAGAGCTTCCACAATGGGCGCAAGCGTACTCTCGCACTGGAGAGCTTGCAAATCCTTCACATTAGGACAACTTACATTTACAACAAAAAAATCTACATATTCATAAAGCGTCACGAATCCCTGTACATAGTCAGCTACAGCCTCCTCATTAGGAGTTTTCGTATTCTTCCCTAAGTTGCCCGCAATCGGTATTAAATGTTTTCTACGACGTTGAAGACGAGAAACTACACAAGCTAAACCTTCACTATTAAAGCCCATACGATTGATAAGAGCTTGGTCTGGAATCAGCCGAAATATCCTCTTTTTTGGATTACCAGGTTGTGGGCGCGGAGTAACTGTACCGACCTCCATAAAAGCATATCCCAAAGCTTCTAATCTATCAGCTAGTACTCCTCCCTTATCAAAACCTGCCGCAAAGCCTACGATACCTCTAAAATGCAAACCCAACAACTCTCTCTCAATTTCTCGTTTTCTGCACCCATAGCGTAATCGCAGTATCGCTCTTATTGCCGTGCACCGGAGTAAACGAGCAGCCCACCACATCATCACACGATGTACTCGCTCGCCATCTATCAGGAATAGCAACGGCCTCACAAGCTGCTTATACATCGCGTTCGTGCGTCTCTGCTATATCGTAGCGATTGGTGCGCGGTGTAGCACGCACTATGAGCTCACCAAGAAAACCCGCAAGAAAGAGTTGTGCTCCAAGCAATACCATTATGAGTGCGATATAAAACAAGGGTTGTGATACGATCTGCCGATAAGGTGTATGGTAACTCAACGAAAGAATCTTATTGACGATGAGAATAACTACAATCACTCCCCCAGCAAGAAATGTAAGAGATCCGAAAATACCAAAGAGATGCATGGGACGTTTACCAAAGCGAGTAATAAACGTCAGTGTGAGGAGATCGAGCGCCCCATTCACAAACCGAGAGTAACCAAACTTTGTCTTACCATATTTACGCTCGTAGTGAGTAACTACCTTCTCACCAATATGCCGAAAGCCCGCATACTTTGCAAGAGCTGGGATATAGCGGTGCATATCTCCGTAGAGCTCCACACTTTTAACTACTGCTAGACGATAGGCTTTCAGACCACAATTAAAGTCGTGAAGTTTTACACCTGTTACCTTGCGAGCTGTAGCATTAAAAAACTTGCTGGGAATATTTTTAGAAAGCACCGGGTCGTGTCTTTTCTTTTTCCACCCCGATACGAGGTCGTAACCCTGCTCCTTTATCATCCTATAGAGTTCAGGAAGCTCATCGGGCGAATCCTGAAGATCGGCATCCATAGTAAAGACTACCTGACCACGAGCATGACGAAAACCGATAGTGAGCGCTGCGGATTTCCCAAAATTTCGCTGAAAGCGAAATGCACGTATCTGCAGATGAGCAGGAGCTAAATTGCAGATTACTGCCCACGACCCATCGCTACTTCCATCATCTACTAGCAAAAGCTCTGCTCGCCACTCCTGTGCTGCCACTACACGATCTATCCAAGAAACCAATTCGGGGAGCGACTCCTCCTCATTGTAAAGAGGAATTACAATACTTACCATGGGGAGGGCGTTGTTTACTTCGTATTCGGACATCTTACTCCCCCATTATTCTTTAATACAAGAGAACAAACCACACTATCTTATACACTCCGCTTTCTCCTTTGAACGAAAGCAGCTGCTATCAACGAGCCCAAAAGCCCCGTTAACCAAGTAGATAATAGTGTAGAAGGTATCATAAAACTCGGCGTATAGAAGGGCTTGGCAAAGCGCATGCTCTGTTCTATCATATCTTCTTGAAGTCCTAATTTCTGATATTCATTTATTATCGTCTGTTGCACTTCCTGCAGGAAATTAGGCTTAAGGACATAAATAGTCAATGCAAACATTGCCATCTGGAGGAATGCCGCAAAGAGCGATTGATAAATCCCGAATTTCACTGCAGTGCCATACTTGAGATCAGCCTCTGCATCCGTTTCGCGGTAAGACTTCATCCCCAAATAAAGCAATACTACCATCGCAATGAAATTAAGAATGCCCGTCATAGAACTCCCACGGCTTTGCATATTCAATGCAAAGACCTGTATTGCAAACACAGCACAGAGCAACACGCCGAGGTAGAGCCCCCATTTCGATGCTAAAGGGGTCATTGGTGGACGCTGTACTCCTTCCAATTCACTATATTCCATTCTCTCCCTACTTCAAACTATTTAGTTTGCACAAAGTTACACAACTCGACTAAACATAAGACAAAATTGCAGCACTACGTAGCACAAAAGGTAAGACTATTACATAATTCTCATTCCCAACATTTAGTATAACAGATTCCTAAGCTGTTATACAAACAACTCGTTGATACCCTTTCCTTTATATAAAAAAAGAAAAACGTAGGCTCTAAATTGTACAACGGTCTCTCAATAATCTCTTTACAAAAAAACTCGCACAAGAATCTCAGGGTTGAACATCTCAAATTATTATCAGCCTACAACCTCTACTCGTTTCTCATACGCAGATTTACCTCTTTTTCTTCTTTTTATTCTGCGCTGTCCCTCCACCGTGCTGCATTTTACTTACTGAATGGAGCATCCTACGCGTCTCATCGAACTGCTTGAGCATTCGATTAATCTCTGCAATATCTTTACCACACCCCTTTGCAATTCTCTGTTTTCGCGAAGTGTTTAAAAGTTCTGGATGCGAACGTTCCTGAGGCGTCATAGAGTATATCATCGCCTCTACACCCTTAAAGGCATCGTTGTCTATATCAACATTCTTTAGAGCTTTATTAGCTCCAGGGAGCATACCAAGCAAATCTTTGATATTCCCCATCTTTTTTATTTGATGTATCTGCTCAAGGAAATCATTGAAATCGAACTGATTCTTATCAATCTTCTTCTGCAACTTAGCTGCTTGCGCTTCGTCATATTGTGCCTGTGCTCGTTCTACAAGCGAGATAATATCTCCCTGCCCCAAAATCCTATCCGCCATTCGATCGGGATGGAACACATCCAAGGCTTCCATCTTCTCGCCTGTACCTACAAACTTGATAGGTTTCTTTACCAGTTCTCGAATTGTTAGTGCAGCACCACCACGAGTATCACCATCAAGTTTAGTAAGAACAACACCCGTAAAATCCAAACGATCATTGAATGCAACTGCCGTATTTACAGCATCTTGCCCCGTCATAGCATCTACTACAAAAAGCGTCTCGCTCGGTACTAAGCTGTTCTTAAGATTAGCAACCTCCACCATCATCTCTTCATCTACAGCCAAACGACCAGCGGTATCCACAATTACCACATTACAACCGCGTTGCTTAGCAGCTTGTACCCCTTGGCGAGCCACTGCTACAACATCCTTATTACCAACTTCGGAATATACTGGCACGCCTACCGATTCTGCCACTACTCCTAGCTGATCTATTGCTGCAGGACGGTATACGTCGCAAGCTACCAGCAGTGGCTGCCACGAACCTGTATTCTTTAGCTTAAGTGCAAGCTTACCACAAAAAGTTGTCTTACCAGAACCTTGCAAACCCGCTACCAATATCACAGCAGGACTACCCGAGAGCTTAAGTTCTTGTGCCGAACTCCCCATAAGTTTCGCTAACTCATCGTGCATAATCTTGATGAGGAGCTGACCCGGTTGTACAGACGTGAGCACCTGCTGGCCAAGAGCTTGCTCGCGTACCCTATCGGTAAAATCTTTCGCGACTCGATAGCTCACGTCTGCATCTAAAAGCGCTCGACGTATATCTCGTACGGTCTCTGCTACATTGAGCTCCGTAATGCGTCCCTGACCTTTTAATAATTTAAACGACCGTTCTAAGCGTTCCGATAAATTCTCAAACATCCGATTTTCTCACTTTTCTACTCTACTTCCCTAAAAATTCCGATTCTGTACTCTCTTCCCTACAACACCCCTTACTCCTTCACCGACTCCCGATTTCCTTTACGTCCCTTCTGTCTTTTTACACCTTGTCGCTGCTTGATATCTTCTTTTTTCTGCTGACGTGCGAGATCCCTTTCCTTCTTCTCCAAAAGCGATTTTTCCAATTTTACGTAATCCTCTTGTGCTTTTTGTACTGCTTTCTCTGCATTCCTTTTCTCTCCATGAGCTTTTTTAGCAGCATCTCGAGCCCGCTTCTCGCCTTTCAAACCGTTCTCATAAAAACGCTGTGCAGCTTTACCTCGCCTATCCAATTCTCGAATACGACTATCTATCTCTTTTTCCACATTTCTATATTCCAGACGCAACGAATCAAGTGCTGCATCCGTAGCATCATTAACATCTCTACGAGCACGCTTTTCTGCATCAAACTGTGCTCGTTTTATACTCTCCTCCTCCGCACTTAAGAGCTTGAGCGTATCTTCTGCCGCACGAATTACCCCTCGAGCTACCTCTACTATCGAATCTGCTTTGCGTGCACTACTCTCGAGTTCTACAACTTTCATTCGCAACTTATTTATCTTCTCTTGCGCCTTTTGCAAACGCGTATCTTGTGCGTAAACTACTCCTCCACAAAACAACAAAACTACACTTACTAACCACCCTATTCTCATTACTACTCAAACTCGTTTTACAGCAAATCGCTCGCTAACTCTGCTAATGCACTCCGCTCCCCTCGAACTAAGTTTATATGTGCAAATGCGTGCTGACCATGCATCCGCTCTGCTAAATAACTTAAACCATTCGAACGAGTATCCAGATAGGGATGATCTATCTGGTAAATATCTCCTGTAAAAACAATTTTTGTCCCCTCGCCAGCACGCGTTATCACAGTTTTTACTTCGTGAGGTGTCAAATTCTGAGCCTCATCCACTATTATATAGGCATGCGACAAGCTACGTCCCCTTATATAAGCCAACGGGGAAATTACCAATTTATTCGTGCGTTGCATCTCTTCGATACGGACAAAATGGCGACTCGTACTCTTGAGCGTACTCTTTATTACCCCCAAATTGTCAAACAATGGTTGCATATACGGACCAATCTTTGCATCAACATCGCCGGGCAAAAAACCTAAGTCACGATTACTCAACGGTACTATCGGTCGCGCCAACATAATGAGCTCAAAAGCCTCCTCCTGTGCTAATGCTGCTGCCAGTGCTAGCAAGGTCTTCCCCGTACCTGCTTTACCTGTAAGTGCAACCAAAGGTATGCGAGGATTCAACAAATACTCTAATGCACATTGTTGCTCTCCATTACGTGGCTCTATACCATAAACCTTGCGTCGTTCTACGGGTTCGAACACTCCACTCATGGCATTGTATATTACAAGCGCCGACGAGCCTTCACTCTCCAAGATGTAGCAATCGTTAGCTACTGCTTCTAATCCCAAGTCACTCGGGGTTAAATGCGACGGTGTCTCATAAACGGCCTTCACCTGCACATCAGACAAGCCTGTAATATGTAACAGAGGACGTCCTATTGCCTCCAAGTCGTGTACATTATCTGTCAAATAATCTTGCGCCATAATCCCAAGCGATTTGGCCTTCATTCTCAGATTAATATCCTTGCTTACAAGAATCACCTTACGCTCTGGGTTCTCTCGGCGCACCCAATCTGCTATAGCCAGAATCCGATGATCTGCACTCATCTCACCAAACGAGAGCTTCATCTCCTGCGAAAAGGGTTTACCCGTCACTATTCGCAACTTACCCCGTCCTTCGCCCAACGAAATGCCTGTACCAAAGAGTCCGTCACCACTCAGCCGATCTAAGGCACGTGCAAACTCACGAGCATGATAATTTATTGTCTCATTCCCTTTCTTAAACTTATCAAGCTCCTCTAGTGCAACGATGGGGATCACTATATCATTGTCCTGAAAGTAGTCGATACACTTATGATCATGCAACAACACATTAGTATCCAAAACAAACATCTTTGCAGCACTTGCCATCGCATCAATCCTTTATTGTTTATATACAAAAATATAAAATCTGTTCCAGCAGTACATTGAAACAAGACGGTTTCACGGCACATCACACTGTGCACGAGCGTTCTCAATACCCTAGATACGGCTCCAATTCTTCTACCTCGGGCATCGCTACTCCTGCTTGCTTAAACACCCGCTCTGCAAATTCTCGCAATCTTGTATTGCACGCTGTCGATTGGAGTAAAAGTGTATTGCGAACCTCCACGTCTTCCCCCAAAAAACAGTAACTACGATAAACCTCTCGTGCCCGTCGTGCCACCGCCGGAGCTGGATCTATTATCGTCACCCCCTTTGGTAAAATCGTTGTAAGAGTATTACAGAGCAGCGGATAATGAGTACATCCTAGCACAAGATGATCGATTCCCGTCTGTAAAAGTGGAGACAAGAGCTCATGGAGTCGTTCTACCACCTCCTCCGATTCAGTCTTTCCACTCTCTATGAGCTCTACTAATCCCCTACCTGCTACAAAATGTATATGTGCATAGGGTTCATAAAGCCGCATCGTATGTTGAAAAAGCGCACTCGCTAACGTTCCTGAGGTTGCAAGCACTCCGATATGCTTCGTTGTAGAACTCAGGGCTGCTGGTTTTATAGCGGGCTCCATCCCTACAAAGGGAATATAAAAGCGTTTACGGAGCATACTAATACCTGCAGCCGTGGCTGTATTGCAAGCCACCACAATCATGGAACAATCAAACTCTCTTATCATATACTCCACTAAGTGGATAAGGCGTTGTTGCAGCTCTTTCGCTGATCGTCCACCGTATGGACACCAAGCTTGATCTGCTAGATAAAGGAAAGGCTGACTGGGCATTACCTCAATCAGCCTTACTAATACCGTCAACCCTCCTACACCAGAATCGATTACCCCTATGAGCGACGCACGCTTTGGATCATTCTCCATCACTCTCGCTACCGATTCACACTCACTCGCTCTATTTTACCTTGAGCTCCTTTTGTACCTTTTCAAGAATATCCTCGCTAGCAGGTGATACATAGAGGAGAAAACCTGCCCCCTTATCGAAGACATAAGTATAACCATTAGCCGTCCCCACGCGTTGTATTGCAGCATTCACCTCGTCAATGAGTGGTTGTAGCAGCTTGCCTTGTTGCGTCTGCAAATCGCTTTGAGCTGCTTGCTGAAAAACATTAGCGCGCTGTGCCAAATCCGTGAGTTCGCGTTCTTTAGCCTCACGGAGTGCAGGTGTTAAACCTTCGCTCTTTTGCCGATAATCCTGAAGCTTTTTATTGTACTCTACTTGCAACTGCTCCATCTGATCCATCAACTCCTGCTCAAATGCCTTCAGCTGCTTCATTATCGTATCGTACTTAGGCAACGAAGTGAGTAAAGCATGACTATCAATATGTGCAAACTTCGCTGGCGTCTGCGCACAGACATACCCAACACCTACCAACAATAAAGACAACAAGACCGAAAATACTACGCGTTTCATACTCCTACTTTTAAACTAATTTCCGTACCGCCATTAGAGACCTACAAACTTACTAATTAAACCCTAATTTGCGCAAAACCTCATCGCTTTTATCGTAACGCGGACTACTATACAAAATTCCCGAGGAAGAGGCTACATCAAAGATCGCAGCATAACCGCCTTCGTTAGCTAGCTCCTTAACAGCGGCAAATACCTGATCTTGGATTGGCTTTATGAGCTCCTCTTGTTTTTTGAATAAAAGCCCCTCGCGACCAAAATATTTTTGTTGCAATTCTTTAACTTTTGCTTCCGCATCGACTAATTCTTGCTGGCGTTTCTGACGCTTCTCGGGAGTCAAGAGTACTTGCTCAGCCTGAAAATCCTTTACGCGCTTCTGAATATCGGCCATTCCTTGCTCTACCTCATGCTGATAGCGCGTGCTTAACTTCTCAACCTCCTCCTTAGCCGAACGATAACTAGGTATCTTATTCAAGATATATTCGGTATCTACAAAAGCATATTTCTGTGCTATACCTAAAAATGGGAACATAAATAATCCCACTACTACCAATAACAACCTACCCATCATCCTAATATTCTCCTTTCTTCCTAGCTAAATAGTTATAATCTGAATATATAGTTGTTCGAAGTCTACTCCTAGAACTGTTGCCCTATGATAAAATGCGGCTGCCATCCATGTGCATCGGGATTATTGGGTACCGCATCGAAACCATACCCAAGATCGAAACCCAACATCCCCAGTATCGGTAAGAAGATTCGAAAACCTGCACCTACCGAACGATGCAACTGGAACGGATTGAACTTATTGAGCTCATACCAAGAATTCCCTGCCTCCGTAAAAACCAATGCATAAATACTCGTCTGCGGCTTGAGTACTATCGGGTAGCGAAGCTCTACGGTAAACTTATCGTAGACGTTCGCCATACGTATTCCTTGTCCTATCGTCGGAGTCAACGAACTATTAGCATATCCCCGTAAGCCTACCGACTCCCTACCATAAATAAAGTTATATCCCGTCATTCCATCTCCTCCAAGATCAAAACCTTCGAAAGGCGAATATCCCACATTCTTATTGTAGTAGCCAAGGTAGCCAAACTGTGCATTGAAATATACCACTAAATCGTCTATTATAGTACTATACCACTGTGCACGCGCTGTCCATTTATGATACTCTACCCACCGATAACGCTCCTGAATTGTCATCTTGGGCGATGTGTAATCCTTACCATTGAAGTAGGAATAGGGCGGTGTTAATTGCAAGGATACAGAGAAATTCGATCCCGATCGTGGATAAATGGGTTGATCCACAGAATTCCGTCCGAGAACGAAACGGATATTGAAGTTATTAGCCGTTCCATCTGTAAAGAGAAAATCCTGCTTCCAATTGCGAAGCTGGTAGTTTTGGTAGGCAACTTCCGAATAAAGTGTAAAATAGTCGTCTGGCCACTTTAATCGTGTACCCAAACCGATAGATCCCCCTGTTATCTTGAAATAGTCATTAGAAGGACGCCAAATCCACTTAGAATAATCATATACCGAATGATAGAACGATATATTTAAATTGTTCGGTTTATAGCCCCCCAACCATGGCTCTGTAAACGAAACATTGAAAGCTCTGTATTGTGTGCCATTGGTTGTTGCACGAAGGGCGAGACTCTGTCCATCACCCGAGGGCACAGGACGCCAAGCTCCCTTCTCGAACATCCGCTGTACACTAAAATTCGTAAAGCGAATCCCCGCAGAGCCTACGAACGTACCGCCACCCCAACCAGCAGAGAACTCAAATTGGTCACTTTGCTTCTCCTGCACAGTATAATGCAAAACCACCGTACCATCCTGAAAATTCGGTTCAGGACGTACACCATCCTTCATGAGAGCCTCTGGTTCGAAGTATGAGAGGTTGGCTAATTCTCGAATCGAACGAATCAAATTCGTACGACTAAATAAATCGCCTGGATAAGTATGCAACTCACGGCGAATTAAGCGTTCACTCGTACGCGTATTGCCATGTATTTCTACAGCCGTAATTGTGGCTTGTGGTCCCTCGTAAATACGCATCTCGAGGCTTACAGAATCGTTCGATACATCTACCTCAACCGGGGTTACGCGAAAGAAGAGATAACCATTGTCCATATACCCCGTACTTATCGAATTCTCATCTATCTGCAAACGCTTCTCGATCAACACTTGGTCATACACATCCCCCTTTTTCATCCCCAGTTGTTCGGTAAGCACATCAGACCGGTACACCGTATTCCCAATCCACTGAATATCCCGGATATGATACTGTGCACCCTCTTCTACCTTTACACGAATCCCCACACGATTAGGCTCGATTGTATAGACCGAATCGGAGAGTACTCGCGCATCGCGATATCCATGTTCATTATAGAAAGAGATAAGATTCGCCAAATCGTCATGGTACTTTTCCTCTATAAATTTCGCACTTCGAAACGGATTCCACCAAAGTATGCGCTTCGTATCTTTAAACCCCTTCTTACGCAAACGCGCATCAGTAAACGCATTATTTCCTTCAAAAGAGATCTCCTTTACTTTTACTTTCTTACCCCTGTTTACAACAAAGGTTACGATCACGGCATTGATGGTTGTCGTATCTACCTCTTGACGCGTATTTACCGATACGTTCCAATAGCCCTTCTCACGATAATATTTTCGTATAGTACGTTCTGCTGCATCTATCGTACTGGCAGTAGCTTGCTGACCGATCTTAAAACTCAATTTCTCGGCTAAATCTTCGCGAGCACTCTTACGCACACCTTCATAGCGAATGTCCGAAGTGCGAGGTTGTTCTTTCAACTCTATCTTTAACGAGGCTTTCTCTCCCTCTACATGTGTTACACTTATCTCTACACTCGAGAACAAATTCTCGCGACGCAATTTCTTTACTGCTTTCGTAATATCATTGCTCGGGAGCTCAATCGTATCGCCCACATGTAAACCACTCAAACGTATCAACACATCATCCTCAAAAAATTGCACACCTGAGACTTCTATATCTTTTATAATATAACGTTTAGGAGAACTGTAGCTAAACGTCTCTTGTGCTACTACCCCTTGTGCGAAAAAGAGTAGCAGTATCAGACACAAGGCAGAAAGCCCTCGACAAGTGATTTTTCCATTCATAAAATATTCGCACATATTACAGATTCTCTTAAGATAAGAAGTCCAAAGTTAATACGATCCAAAATTATTATGCTCTCTTAAACTCCTCCAAACCGCCGGCTACGGTGTTGATATTCTTGTACTGCAGCGCGGAAATCTTCTTTACGAAAATCGGGCCAATAGACTGGAAGAAACAAGAGTTCGGCATAAGCAAGCTGCCAAAGCAAGAAATTGCTGACCCGCTGCTCGCCGCTAGTTCGTATTACAAGCTCGGGGTCGGGCATCCCATGTGTATAGAGTTCGTTTGCAAACATGTCCTCGGTTAGTTGATCTGCCTTCAAATCACCACGCGCTGCTGCTGCAATAAGTTTGGAACAAGCATGTAAGAGCTCCTGTCTACCACCATAGTTTAAAGCAAGAGTGAGTACTAACCTATGACACGCCGCACTAGCTCGAACTGCCTCTTGCAAACTTTTATAGAGCTTAGCCGGGATATCTCCTACCTCGCCTATCACATTAAGACGCACTCCTTGAGCTATAAGCTCGGCAAGCTCCTCTTGCAACGTACGGTAGAGTAGCCCCATAAGCATTCGCACCTCACTGGCAGGACGCTTCCAATTCTCCGTACTGAAAGTATAGAGAGTAAGATACTCTACCCCCAGTTCTATCGCAGCCTCCACACTCTCCCGAACAGGACGACGACCATTTTCATGCCCATACGTACGTTCTTTACCCCGCTGCTCTGCCCATCGACCATTGCCATCCATGATAATGGCAATATGACGGGGTACTCGTTTATCACTACTATGTAGCTGTGCGTCCTTCATTCCTAGTGATATGCTGCGCAACGCTGTACGCTAAAAAAGATACGATAGGCACAAGAAATAGAAACCATCGCCACCCAATCCTTGTTATGGATTCCAAAATCCGCATTTTCGCGCGGGAGGTTACGATACTTATCTATCCCATCCTGAAACTGTTTGAGATAACGTAGCTCGCCCGATACGGTCAATCGACTCCCTACAGCAACCTTTACGCCAGCACCCATAGGGATATAAAGCCCTATGCCACCACCACTTGCTGCCAAAGTCCCTAAGCCGAAGGTTACATAGGGGGCTATAAAAGCATCGTTGTTGCGTTTTGACGAGAGAATATTGACAACAAAAGGTAAGAAGTGGACTTCTAAATTCGCATCAAAACCGATGATAAAATGATTAAACTCCTCTATCCGCTTCCCTACCATACGTGGGAGATCGTAACGATCTGGATTGTAACGACCGCTAATGTTACCCCCGTAGAGATTCATACGCGCCGCATAGTATTTATTGAACGAAAAACGTCCTAACAATCCCAAATTAACTCCTAACTCACGGGGTAGAGGCGACAAATTCAAATCGCCAGTGTAGCTTGTAATACCACCCCCCGCACCTATATCCCACCCGAGATTCCACTTCTCGGCCTGTACTACAATAGAATAGATCACTAAAAAGAAAAAGAGGACTAGGCCTCGTAACTTCATCTCCCGAAATTTCGCGTATTCAACAAGCTAACGCCTAGCAGACTAATTTTAGTATAATACCCAATATTTTCCGCACTACTTCAATAAATCTGCGCACTACTTCAATTTTACTATTTGCACTCCTCTGAAATAAAAATTGATTATCTCGCTCGCACTCTTCCCCTGCTCTGCCATACGTATTGCACCTTCCTGACAGAGCCCAATCCCGTGCCCATAGCCTCGCCCCGAAAGATACACATAGCCTCCCTCCACCACCACATTAAACCACGAGGATTTGAGATTGAAATATTCCCTTAGATCTCGAAAAGGGACAGCATACCCTCCAGGGAGTTGGTACATTCCCTCGCGCGTTTCCGATCGGTATAAATAACCCGAAATCCCAAAATTCTGCGTCAGAACACCCTTCGATTGTAGAAATCGTATCCAATCTGCAAGAAGCACCTTCTTTTTCCACGATGCGCCACGCGACTGACGACAATAAGGATCTCGAACCGACTGTAAGTAGCGAGTCTCTGTCATCCAAACATCACGTGCCGACGCTGTCTGTCCGCCACAATTGGCATGAAAGACACTCGTTATCAGATTCCCCTCCGAGTCTTGAAGGACGAACCCTGCTGTCTCGCGCGTTGCGGCATAGATCTGAGGATATTTGCGAGCACTCCCCTTATAGGCTTGACAATGTACTTGGTCGCAAAGATTGAAACCCTCCTCTAGGTGCTTACTTCTGTTGCTCATCAGATAGGTTCGTATCAACAATGCTTGCGCTTTATATAACTCAGGCTTAGCACGTGCACCTACCTCGGCAAGAGCAACGCCTGCAATATAAACCTCTTGATCCACCAAATTAATACACATCACCCTACCAAAATCTACATAGAGATTCAAATTACCTTCGTAGATGCGCTCTTCTGCATGGGGACGTACCAGCTTCACCCCAATCTGAGCTAAGGGATCGCTATGTACTAGTGCTATTTGAGATACTAAGGGGAGGATTTTGCTCTCTAAGGTAACCTGAAGCACCTTCCCATCCCGTCGTACTGCAAGTTCCGTTTCTTTAGGCACATCTTCGAGATGCCCATTTACGAGCAATTTATATCCCTCCACGCGTGGTACTAAACTAAGCTCCTGTATACTACAAGTATCATAGAGACCTATACTCAGCCGCTGAGCACGCGTACTTATTACAGAGCTCAAGCACAACCAGAGGAATATGTGCCAAAGATAAAAGCGACTGCCTAAAGGCAATAGAATACGAGATACTAAACGTGGCAAACTTCTTTAGCTAATTAGGGTTCTATAGTTGATTCTTGTTGGTACTCTCACACTCTCCAGAAGTCTTCAATGATTGCAAACGCACGTAGAGGCTCTCCGCAATACGCTGAGCACATCCTCTCTCTCCAACAACTTCCCGCAATGCCACGTATGACTCTTGTTGAATTCTTCGTTTATCTCCTCCCTGTAATATGGCTTGCAAAGCATGCTGCAAAGCTGCAGGTGTAAAAGCCTCCTGAATAAGTTCGCATACAGCCTCGCGACCCAAAATTAGGTTTACAAGACTTATCCAACGCACTTTTGCAAGACGCCGAGCGAGCCAAATAGAAAAAGAATTGCCCCGGTAGACCACCACCTCGGGCGTACCCAATAGCGCCGTCTCGAGCGTTGCCGTTCCAGAAGTTACTATAGCTGCCTCAGCTTGCAAGATGAGTTCGTGCGTTTTATCCATTACATAATGTACGCTAGGAAAGGGATGTAAAAGAGTTTGGTACATTGCAAGCGGGAGCACTGATGTCCCTGCTACCACAAACTGGTAATCTGGAAATAACTCCACCATTGCACACATACGTACAAGTATAGCCGAGAGTTCTTGGGGTCTACTCCCAGGAAGAAGTGCAATAATGGGACGAGAGTCCAGACCATTCTCTCTACAAAACGTAGCATGGTCTTGCTTAGTAGACACATTCGGGAGCTCATCCAATAGCGGATTTCCTAGATAATCTACCTCTAAGCGGTGTTGCTCAAAGAAAGCTACCTCGAACGGAAGTATCGAATACAACCAATCGACAGCTTGGAGTTTTTTGGTACGCCACGTACCCCAAGCCCACACCTTTGGGAGAATGTAATACGCTATTTTATAACCTCTTTTCGCACAAAATTTCGCGATCTTGAGGTTAAAACCTGCAAAATCTACTAGAATTACTACATCGGGATTCCACGAAAGTATTGCATCCTTACAATAGCGTAGGTTGCGTGCAATAGTGCCAAGATGCGTAAACACCTCAACAAAGCCCATAATGGCAAGTTCGTGAGCATCTCGTACACACCCCGCTGCGACCGAACGCATTGCAGCCCCGCCTATATACTGAAATTCTGCAGCACGATCTACACTACAAAGAGCTGCCATGAGGTGACTCGCATGAATATCGCCCGAAGGTTCGCCTACAACCAAAAAATAACGCATTAGAACACCAGACGTAGTGTTACGGAGAGGATAGCTAGTATTACTGTCACCCCCAATATACCGCGTGCTGTAAAATATCGATCAGTATAGACGGAGAGTAAGAAGGGAAGCAAGTTGCACAGCGTTGCTAACGAGAGCATCCGCGACGGAATTCCCTCTCCAAATAAATACGCCAGTAAATTCTCATCCCCCAACAAACGAGTGTATATCACCAGTATCATGACAGCCAATGCGAGTAACGGGACTCCTAGCCCCACCTCTACTCCCAGCCAAAGACGGTCTGTACGCTTCTTCCTGTTTTCTAGTGCCATTCCCACTCCTTCATGGCGGCTAGCATTGCCGTATCGGTAAGATCTACTCTTGTCGGTACAATAGCAATATAACCGTTGCGCAATGCGGCATCATCCGTATCTTCTGCCGAGGGTTCCAAATTCTCGAATGTGCCCGTGAGCCAAAAATACTCACGTCCCCAAGGATCTTTGCGTGGTTCAAACTCATTCGACCATCGTCCCCCCGTCTGCCTACAAACACGTATTCCTTGCACTTGGCGTCTCGGTAAATTCACATTCAGTGCAATGCCTTGTGGTAAACCGTGCTCAAGCGTAGTCCGTACTATCTTCTCACACCAAGGCAAGTAAGGAGAAAGGTCTGCATCCAACGTGCGGTTTACAAGCGAAAAGCCTATACTCGGGAAGCCTGCAATACACCCCTCGAGTGTGGCTCCCATCGTTCCCGAGTAGAGCACATTTACCGAAGCATTCGATCCATGGTTGATACCCGCTATCACCATATCGGGACGACGATGTAGGACATGATATAAGGCCAGTTTCACACAATCTGCTGGTGTTCCATTCACTGCATATTGCGGATAGGGCGTAGTGCCCTTTTTATACTCCTCGATTCGGAGAGGTACTGCCGAAGTAACTGCTTGCGACATACCCGAGCGCACCGTATCTGGGGCTACTACACAAATATCAGCTATATGCGAAAGTGCCCTCGCTAACTCTTGCAAACCTCGAGCTGTTATACCATCATCGTTGGTCAATAAAAATAGCGGACGAGACATCCTCGTGTAAGTCTTAGTCGTTAAAAAACATAATTCTGACTTATCGACTTATGTTCATTCACATTGCGGATAGTGTTCGCAAAGAGATCTGCTACACTGAGCACTCGGATCTTCTCCTTCGGTTTATTCTCGCGCAATGGGATAGTATCGCTTACAATGAGCTCCGTGAGAGCAGATTCCTGTATCCGTTCATAAGCAGGATCAGACAAGACGGCATGCGGGACAAGTGCACGGACACTCTTGGCTCCCATCTGCATCATCATATTCGAAGCTTTAGTTATCGTCCCCGCGGTATCTATGAGATCGTCAAGCAAGATGATATCCTTCCCCTCTACATCCCCTATTGCTGTCATCGATTCCACTTTGTTTGCCTCCACTCGCACCTTATGACAAATAATCAATGGCAAACCATAGTGACGAGCATAAGAGCTCGCACGCTTCGAGCCTCCAATATCGGGCGAAGCGAAAGCAACATTCTTTAAGTCTAATGACTTGATATATGGATCGAACAACCACGAGGAGTAAAGATGATCCACTGGGATCTCAAAAAAGCCTTGTATTTGATCGGCATGCAAATCCATCGTCATGACACGATCTATATGTGCCGCTTGCATCAAATTCGCAACAAGCTTTGCACCTATCGGGACACGCGACTTATCCTTCCGATCCTGTCTCGCCCAACCGAAATAAGGCACTACGGCTACGACCTTATAAGCCGATGCTCGGTGGGCAGCGTCTGCCATCAAAAGGAGTTCAAAAAGATTATCGACGGGAGGGTTGGTCGATTGTATCAGATAGACCGTATCGCCACGAACCGAATGTTCGAAAGAGGGCTGAAACTCTCCATCACTAAATTGTAGAAAGGTAGTTTCGCCAAGGGCTACTCCATACGAAGCTGCTATACGCTGTGCAAGAGCTTCCGACCCTCGCCCTCCAAAAAATTGCACACCATTATTTTGATTACTACTACCGACCATATTCGTTACTACTGGTTAGCTGCCGTATTAATAAAACTTTCAATGAATTTCTCCAACTCCTGGCGACCACGCTCAGACACAGAGGAGGTAAAAAAAAGTGGAGGACACTCCTCCCAAAATTCTAACAATTTTGCACGATACTGCGCCAGATTCTCCTCAAGGGCTCGCGAGGACAATTTATCGCACTTAGTAAATACAATCGAAAGAGGGATCTGATTCTCGCCAAGCCATTCTATAAATACTAAATCCTGACGCAAAGGTGCATGGCGCGCATCCACTAGCAAAAAGAGACAATACAACGTCTCACGCCCCAGAACATACTCTCGGATCATCCGATCAAAGCCCTCACGCTCCTTTTGCGAGACCTGTGCATAACCATATCCAGGAAGATCTACCAAATACCAGCTATTATTGATTAAAAAATGATTGATTAGGCGCGTCTTCCCAGGCGTCCCCGATACCTTTGCCAAACCATTGACACGCGTGAGCATGTTGATGAGCGAAGACTTCCCTACGTTCGAACGTCCTAAAAAAGCCACTTCTGCTCGCCCATCACGTGGGCATTGTATCAACCGTTCGCTACTACAAACAAACTCTGCTCTCCGTATTGCCATGACGCATCACTGCCGTGCAAAGGTACAAAAATAGGGAAACCCTGATCTTAACGACAATGCTTTACTAGCCGCACGCTGCCTAACAACTCCTCGCCTTGCAAAACTCTAAGTATATACCCCCCTACCTCTAACTTCGCAACATTTACTATCGTTATTTCGGGTGAGAGTGTACCACTTTGTACAAATTCTCCTGCTAGCGTAAAGAGCTCATAATGCGTATTTTCTCTCGCGTGATGATATTCGATATGTAACTCCTCGCAAAATAAATTTGGGAAAACTCGAAATTCATTCGCACGCTCTTGATCCGCTACGCCAGCATTCGTCTCCTTCAATAGAATCTCCAATTTGATGGAAGAGACCGTCTTATCCTCAGACACTTTATATCTGGCCAAAACAGTTTCTTGCTCTCCTTTTGAAGAATTATCAAACGAGAGTCGCTCCCCATTGCATACTACATGATCTATCGTATAGCCTCTCTCGGCCGTAACTTTGATGAATAGCTCTTTACCTCTTGGGCAAAATCCTCCTGCTTTTATACTCTTACCCTCACAGGTTACCTCTACTAAGCCTTTACCACCTTGTAGCTGATAGGATAATATGGGATCCAGAACTCCTGAATAGGTACAAGCAATCGATATATTCTGTTGTGCATAAGTCTTTTCCAACAGATAGGTAGCAGTATATACACCTGCCTTCCACTCGCCCCCCAGCCGCTTCTCATTCACTACAAAATATTCAGGAGTAAGTCCATTACGTGCACTCACTTGCAAAGTTAATAATACACCACGCCGTAAATACTCCCCATTTTTACATAAGACGCCCTCTTCTCGCACCACAATGTTATCATCCTTGCACTGAAGAAGCACTGTCCCCGTAAAATCTCCCGTTTTCTTACACTCAGCGCGAAATTCACAATTCGGATAAAGTCCCAACGTCGGAATTTTATACGTGGCTACATACTCCCCTTCTCCTCCCGTAAACGTGCACTGAGTAGCATTGGCATAGAGCATCGAGAGTTCGTAACCTGCTCGTGTATGAATCTTTAAGGAAACCGTCCTACCAATAGCAACCGCTGCTCCCTCGGCAAGCACCTCTAGATTCTGCGCAAACATCTGTATATGTGCTTCTGCCGAAGGCTTCGTGCTAACATAGGCGACCAAGTGCTTAGGACGCGTATCTGTTATTTTTGCATCGGAGATCCGCCCCCCAATTCCATCCACAACAATCCGTACTCCAATAGCTACTTGCGTTCCTCCATAAAGCGACTCTTTAGGAATATAACACTCCCTCTTTCCACGTACTTGTGCAATCTCTTGCCAAGTGGCATCGCTTGTACCACAAGCCATTACGACACTGTAGTAATAATTTTCTCCTATACCCGTCGTATTGCACGACCATTGCAAACGATATCCGTTAACTGGACTCGTTTTTCGTTGTAAAAAGTTTATTTTGGGTACTGGGAGTTTGCACAGATTTCGTACCCAGAACTCACGTCCCTTGGCATCCTCTATCTTCAAATGCCATATACCACTATACTCTTCTGGCAAAGCTTGCAGTACCGTTGCTTCTTGAATATTGCTACATTTAAGGAGTTTATTCTTACTGCTATAAATGCATGCAGTTGCAGGAAAAACGAGTCCCTCCGATTTAATAATCACCGTCTCCTCCACTATCTCTCCCTCCAAGGGTGCTAGTATGTGCGCTTGGGGTTCTTGCTCAAAATACCACACCAATGTATATTCCTGATCTGGCTTAGGAAGCGTCGACGCCTCTACCTGCACTTTTAAAGTTTCTCCTGGCAATGCGATACAGACCTGTTCCATGGTATTGAGATGATCTATGCCTGTCGTTGCTTCCTGATCGGGATTCGACGGATCAAGTACCCACGGGAAGTAGGTTTTCCCTCCCGATAGTACCCGTAAATCCAAATCGTTGATGAGTGCTTTTTCGCCCCAAGTATGCGGGTGTTTACTTACCGCATCGTTCCAGACAAGCATTACTCTAGCACGAAAAGTGCCATTAGGGATCATTATCGTGTGTTCTTGTATACCACCTTGGGCAGTAAACTTCCCAGTAGTGTACCACCTGTTTTTCACAACCTCAAGCATCGGTGGCAAATCTACAAGCCCGTAGCCTGATGCATAATCCGGACCTACGGATTCGCAATCTCTAGCACAATTTGCTACCAACGCTCGCAAAAATTCGCTACGAGGGATTGCTCCCTGATTCTCGCGCCCATAGTACTCCGTTACAAGCGCTAAAAGCCCTGTTACATTGGGAGCAGCCATAGAGGTGCCCGATTTATAGCCATACTCATCAGACAAAACCGTACTCAAGACTTTACTTCCATGTGCCACTACCGTAGGTAGTAAACGGCCATCGTCCATCGGTCCCCACGAAGAATAACTTGTCATGCTACCGTCTCCTGTTACCGAACCTACGTAGATTAGATTCTTTCCCCTACTAGTAGATGAGCCATAGCCTCTATTAAACTTGTTCTGACAAACAGCCTGATCTCGTTCGTTGCCTGCTGCGAAGACATGCGTCATGAGGGGTTTCTCGCGCGCTAGTATATCAAAAGGCGCATCGTAGTCGTAGACGTATTCAAAATAATCGGCACATGCCGCCTCATCATAAGCATACCCGTAGGAATTGTTCGTCAACGAGATCTTAAACTTATCATAGGCTTCCTGCATCTCTTCCCACTCATACTTTTCCGTACTACTCTCATCCTTACGAAAATTATAAGCCCAAGCAAAAGCCTGCGTTGCCATTCCTTGTGCAGCACGCCTTGCATAGCCTCCACCAAGTATTATGCCCGCAACGTGAGTCCCATGGCTCGTACTCTGCAACTTTTTCTCTTCTTGTATAAATTTACCCCTCAAGTCATGGTGTGGATCTATGGTCTCATCCCAAATCCCGAGACGTACTCCTGTTCCATTTAGATCGAGCCCCGATGTATAACCATCGTGTCGCAAAATGTGTGTGTTGTGCAGGAGCTTACTATACTGGTCGCGTATCCTATAGGTAGGAAGGGAGGGGAAAATCCAAAGAACTTCCTCATACGCTGCAAGCTGAGTAAGTTTTGTATTGAGTAGGGTGCAATGATAGTGTCGCAACAATGAGTCGTATCGCACAACCTCTCCGCCCAATTTTTCTACGAGTCTCTCTACTATTGCAAACGCCGTACCCTCTAGTACTTGCACGCGTACTCCTAGCTTATGTTCCCCGTCTAGCAAAACCTTGCGAAGTTTCGGAGCAATCTTTTCCATAATATCAAAGGGGAGTACCTCTTTCAATAAAGCCCTTGTTTGCTTGCTACGAAGACTCTTCAATGGCATCCGCACCAAATAGAGTTCTTTGCCCAAATATTCTAGGATCTCGATCTTTCTCCCAGCCATCTCAGTACGCAAAGTAGACGTAAGCGGAGCTTCCAAACGGATTTTACGTAAGACCATCTCCTGAGCAAAAACCGTAAAAGTAAATAACAAGAGTGCGAGCAAGGAAATATTATATCGCAGCACTATTTTCATAGTAATGAGTCCTTTCCTTCTATCTATCAAAAATGTAAACGCTCTAAGAGTTCTGCAAGAGCCAGTCGCTGCTTATTATTCTCAGTCATTAGTAGTAATAATCGAGCTTGTTCTTGCTCATCTTCGGTTTCGTCTAATTGACGTTTGAGCATCGTCAGTTCCCACATCAGTATCCGCGCTTTATAGGCAATCTGTGTCCGCTCAGCGAGTTCTCTGACAAAGATCTCTTGTTCCATGACCTCGATATCGGGTATGCTCCCCTTCTGCCAGTGTTCGCTTAGGGTATATTTATCTTGCAACAAATCTGTAGCGAGGGCAGAGATCTCAGGCGAGGGATGTAGTAGGAAATGCTCCTGCATATCTATTGTAGCAAATTCGTCCTTTGCGATCTCTGCACGGTAGACATCTCGATACTCTTCGTATATGGCTCTGAGAAGTTCGTTAGTAATTATAATATTTTCCCCGTCAATCTCCTCGAAAAAATATTCAGAGACCCTGATCTCGGTAACCGATCCGGTCGACTCGTCAAAATCTACAGGTATTCGAAAAGTTCCATAACGGAGTAGTACCTCAATCAATTCTCGCTCAGCAACGTAGAGACCTTTTTCGTAATCTGCCCTGCGAGGATCTTTCCCTACCACGAGCTCATTTGGGGGCTCAACAGGGAGTTGTATATTCCGAGAAGCACTGCGTTGCAACGTAGCACTTCGCTTCATTCGGAGATTATTCACCGTATCAGTGAGCACCTCCTCGCCAAACTTGAATACTTCGTTGGCTTCACGGATATAAGCAGCACGCAGGAGTGCATCGGGTATCAAAGCGATTTTACTTAGTACAGCCTCGGCTACCTCTACTTTGCGTCCAGGATCAGCCTGTATTGCCTCGAGAGAACGGTTGGTAATAAAACAGATAAGATCCTGTGCCTGAGTCTTGAGGTAAGTTTCGATCTCTTCTTTAGTATGTGTACGAGCAAAATCGTCGGGATCTTGTCCTTCTGGTAGCAGAACAATGCGCACAACGAGTCCCTCTTCGAGGAGTATCCCCGCACCGCGCTCTGCAGCTTTAATTCCTGCGGAATCTCCATCGTAGAGTATCGTCACATTTTTTGTAAGTCGATGTATTAGGTGAGCTTGTTCTATGGTAAGTGAAGTTCCTGAGGAGGCTACTATGTTGTCTATACCTCGTTGCCACATCGAGAGCACGTCCATGTAGCCCTCTACAAGCAAACAATTATCGTGCACCCCGATGCCTTTTCGGCTAAAAGACAATCCAAAAAGTTCGTTACTCTTGTGGTAGATAGAACTCTCGGGGGAGTTGACATACTTTGCCGTGTGCTCATCAAGCCGTAAGGTACGCCCACCAAAAGCAATTACTCTACCACTAATACTACGGATCGGAAATATGACGCGACCTGCGAATCGATCGCGACGCCAATTTTCGCGTGCTACAGTAATCCCTAATTTTACAAGATCCTCGAGTGCCCAGCCTTGTGCAAGAGCCGCCTCAGTCATCTCTGTGCCCGCTTCCGCACAATACCCAAGTCCGAATTTCTGAATCGTAGCTCTGGTAAGGCCTCGCTCTTCGAAGTAGGAGAGTCCTATACGACGACCATTCTCGGTATCCAAGAGCTGTTTATGAAAGTATTTTTGTGCCCACTCTGTAATGGCATGAAAGCGTTCTCCCTCCTCTTGCACCAGAATTTCTCCGTGTGTTAGAGGACGCTCTTCTATTTCTACTCCTACCTTTTGTGCTAAAAAACGAACCGCCTCTACAAAGCTGAGGTGTTCGATCTCCATTATAAAGTTGAGCGAATTGCCACCCTTGCCACAACCAAAGCACTTGTAGATGCCACGTGCGGGACTTACAGAGAAAGAGGGTGTGCGCTCGTCGTGAAAAGGGCAGAGACCTACCAAATTAGCGCCTCGCCGCGAGAGAGCCACATAGTCGCCTACAACTTCTGTAATATCTGCACGCGCGAGTATCAAGTCTATCGTTTCGCGATCTATCATCTCAATCCTTTTACTTCCAACTGGATGGGGCAAATATTAGTAGGAGACCAAATATCTCTAATCGACCTAGCAACATAAGCAGCGTGGCTACTAGACGAGCCACATGTGATAAAAATGAATATGATCCGTAGGAACTTATCGTGCCTATAGCTGGTCCCACATTGCTCATCATCGAGAGCGAAATAGTAAAACTCTCTGCCAGAGGAGTGGAATCTAAGCTGTAGTAGGCCGTCGCAAGCACTATAATCGTTAGGTGGAGAATCATATAAATCGCCGTGTTCTTTGCAATCTGCTCTTCAATATGAACCTTGCCAATATGAATGGGGATCACAGCCTGAGGATGCTTTTGCTTCAAAAACAACGAACGGATAGTGGCTGTAATAATCGCAATCCGATCGATTTTCATTCCTCCAGCCGTAGATCCCGAACAACCCCCAGAGATCGAAAGAAGTATCAGAATCAAGAAAGTGATCTGAGGCCAGAGGAGTGTCTCAATAGAAGCAAAACCCGTCGTAGATATGATTGATACGACTTGAAAAGCTGCAGCACGTAGAGCGACACCAGCAGGGAGATTACTCTGGAAGAGAAGTGCAAAAAAGATGGCGAGTGTAGAAGCGAATACAACGCCACTAAAAACGTGCACTACGGGTGATTGGAAGACACTCTTCCACCGCTGTGAGAATAGGCTAAAAAGCAATCCAAAGTGTAAACTCGCTATAAACATGCCCGCCGTTAGTATCCACTCAGCAGCAGGATTGCTGTAGGTCGCCACGCTAAGATTGGTAACAGAAAAGCCGCCCGTAGATACGGTAGAAAAAGCGAGGTTTATCGCATCGAAGATGGGGATTTCGACAAGCACTAATGCTCCCGCAACTAACATCGTAATCCCAAGGTAGCTCGTCGCCATAGCTCGGAGCATCTTCTTGTTACGGTATTTGAAGTCCTTGCGTGCAATTGACGAGACTTCGGTACGCGAGAGCGTCATCTGTGCACTCCCCATACTTGGGAGTACTACCAGCGTAAAAACAACCACCCCCATACCACCAAACCAATGCGTAATGGAACGCCAAAGTAGGAGACTCGGAGGGAGCGCTTCTACATCGTCTAATATTGTAGCACCGGTTGTAGTAAAACCCGAAACCGATTCGAACCAAGCCCCCGAGAGATTGAATTCCCCTCCCCAGAGGACATAGGGAATCATACCAAAAAAACATGCCGCAAGCCAACTAAAGACCACTATAGCATAGCCCTCCCGGTTCGAAATAATCGGTTCTGCTTTGACAAATACAAAGGGGAATATACCCACCAACATCGTGATTAACGCACTAAAGAGCAGTGGGATCAACCCCGAGTCTCGCTCAAAAAAGGCTACACACAGACACACGAACATAAAAAAGGCATTCTCGAGCACAATCAAACCCACGTAGCGCATCACTACATGGGGTCGGAACGTGTAAATGCCGCCACGCATAGCTTATTGCTCTCGTTTCTTTTCTTGTATCAAACGATCGACCGATTGTCGGAGTTCGAGGATTTCGTCATCGGTCGAGAGGGAGACGGAGTGATAGGTCTTGTATTTCAGGTAGCGCCTAATACTCTCAGTAATCTGTTTTATCGGTGTAACGAAAAAATGGTTGAGCAAGTAGGAGAACATCAGCATGAAAAGCAAACCTACAATTATCACAATCACCCCTGGACGGAGTGCTCGGTAAGGGGCATCTTTCAAAAAGGCGAGTGCTTGGTAGAGTCCCTTCTCGTTGAGTTCGCGCACTCGAGCCAGCTTCTTGAGCAAATCTTCGTACATAGTTTGTGTAGAAGTATTGATAGGCGAACGATGCTCCTGGTAGATTGCAAGGCGATTCGCAAGCGCTGTATAGTAAGACGTATAGCACTGAAAGAGTGTATCGAGGGCATCCTTCTCGTGCGGGTGACGTACATTTTGGAGTGCGTATTCGTAGTTATTTTCGAAGTCCTCGCGAGCACGTAGCAGCAAGTTATGTTCGTAGGTAAAATCGTTACGTGCGTTGTTCTGGGTAAACTCGGCGACTCGATTCATATCGCTTAAGGCGAGTTGCATACTCTGGCAATAGACCACACTCCGGTAGCTATCATCCAGCAGGTTGTTAATATTTTTAGCCAACAACGCAATCTCGTGACTCTCCAAAAAGGCGTAGATCACCGAGACCAACGCTAATATTGTAAAGCCAACGGTGAGTTTACCACGTATTCCTAACCGTAATTTTAATCGCTTACGTAAAGATGTAAGCTGTGTATAGAGCCCCATCTCAATATTCCCAACTTATCATTGTTACGCTGCAAAAATATGCATTACCTTTTTAGGAGTGAGTTTTCCTTAAATTTGTAAGGAACTAGATTTGTAATATCCATAAAGAAAAACATAGCAAACGAGATGGAGCAGCCTTCGTACCTCGACAAGTTAAACCCACAGCAACGCGAAGCCGTCCAGACCCTAGACGGTCCCGTGCTTATCGTAGCGGGGGCAGGCTCGGGCAAAACGCGTGTACTCACCTATAGGATTGCCTATCTCCTACAACATCAGGTCAAACCCTACGCGATACTAGCACTCACTTTTACCAACAAAGCTGCGCAAGAGATGAAGGAGCGCATTGAGCAAATCGTAGGTTCGGAGCTTGCCTCTAAGCTCACTATGGGCACCTTCCATTCGATCTTTATGCGAATTCTTAAAGACGAGGCTTCGGCTATTGGTTACGAATCCAACTTCACGATTTTCGATACTAGTGACTCCCAATCTGCCGTAAATCGGATAATTAAAGCACTCGAATTAGATTCGAAAATCTACGATTCACGCAAGCTTTTTGCAAAGATCTCGAGCTTAAAAAACCATCTCATTTCCTCCTCAGAATTTCGTAGTAAGGCCTCATTTTATTCTCAGAGATTCGGTATCGATAGTCAGTGGGAAAAATTTGGAGAGATCTACGAACGCTACTGTGCCGTAATGCTCGAAAACAATGCGATGGATTTCGACGATTTGCTGATAAATACTCACCGTCTTTTCCATGAACATCCCGATATATTGGAACGCTACCAAAACATCTACCAATATATTTTAGTAGACGAGTATCAGGATACGAATGCCGTACAGAACGAAATTCTGAATCTTCTAGCTCGTCGCTTCCGCAACCTTTGTGTAGTTGGCGACGACGCGCAGAGTATCTATGCTTTTCGTGGAGCGAATATGGGGCATATCCTCAATTTCACAAAACAATACCCTGAGACTAAGACTATCAAACTGATCACCAACTATCGCTCCACACCACCCATCGTAAACGCCGCTAACGAGCTCATTTCCCACAACGAAGAACAGATACGCAAGGTCTGTCGGGCAGCACAAACCTCGGGCGAGAAGATCGATCTCATGATCCCCTATAACGAGGGCGATGAAGCCAACCGAGTAGCGCTGAAAATTCGCGATATCGTAGCACGCAATCAATGCGATTACGGACACTTTGCAGTGCTGTATCGGACATCTTCCCAATCGCGAAAACTGGAAGAGATGTTGCATCGCTACAATATCCCGTATACGGTATACGGAGGTCTCTCTTTCTTTAAACGCAAAGAGATACAAGATTTTATTGCCTACTGCAAGTTCCTAATCAATCCTCGCGACACGGAATCTCTCTTGCGCATCATCAACTTCCCAAAACGCGGCATTGGCGACAAAGCACAAGAAGTACTACTGACAGAAGCAGCTGCTAAACACCTCCATCTCTGGAATTATATAGAGACGCTCTCGGCGCAAAGCGAGTCTTCATTGCAGAAGAGTGCACTGACAGCAATTTGTCTATTTCGCGAGCAGTTGCAACCCCTCATGCAAGAAATTATCTCTACACCCGCCAACGAAATGGCTCAAAGGCTCTATGAGGCGAGTGGGTTGGCAGCCTATTACCAAGCCGAGAGTGCAGAATCTATAGAAGGCGAAGCAAGGCAAGGTAATTTGCAGGAATTCTTGCACGCAGTAGATGAATTCGTAAAAAGTAAACAACAACAATCTGCCGAGGAGGTAATTACTCTCGGTGCGTACATTGACGAGGCTGCTCTACAAACCGAGACCGACCAAGAGAAAAATGTCGAAGCTTGTGTTACATTGAGTACGGTACACTCCTCGAAAGGACTGGAGTTTGATCATGTCTTTGTCGTAGGACTCGAAGACGGGCTCTTCCCATCCAAGCGCTCCAAGGAAGAAGACGGAGGTCTAGAAGAAGAACGGCGCTTGTGTTATGTAGCAGTAACCCGAGCTGCACAGACTTTAACCCTCTCGAGTTGTCAATCTCGTTTTTTTGCAGGACACGAAGAAACCTCCAAACCCAGTATCTTTATTGAGGAATTGCTAGGGGAGGAGCGCTGCAACAAAGTCTTTTCCAGAGCTCGCACTGGAGGCAACCCTGTAGAAGATTACAGCGAACGATCGTTAGTGCGGGGTAGTAACAGTATACGTAGTACAGGGTATGGCGGTCGCAAAATGTCTACACAAAATATTTATATTCCCACTACGAACCGATCGCCTCGAAACAATACAAGAGCCGTTCCGCCACCTCAACCTAAGCCACAAGACAGGAATACCTGTGCGAGCAAACCTTTCGATTCATTGCTCGGGTTTGCAGTAGGCGACAAAGTGCGTCATCCAGAGCGAGGAATTGGAACGATCGTAGAAATAGCGAGTCAAGGATTGCACGGGAAGGTCTATATCCGTTTTACGAATACGGGACGGACGGAGGCAATGTATCTCGCTTATGCACAGCTCGAAAAACTCGATTCGTAAACTACAAGCATATCTTGTTTGTTGTGAAATATACCCCATCAAGAGGTAACAGATAAAAACAATGTAAAGAATAACGTGTGATGAAGAAATGTTTCATTGGAGTCATACTATTAATGTGTATCTCCGCATTTACGAAAGGTGCACCCATAGATCTCAAACGAGCACGGGAGATAGCTAGTTCACACTGGCAGATTCCGACCTCTCTACGAAGCGGGAATAGTAACGAACTAACCCTGATATATACAAGTTCAGGAATCCCACTACGCGGCAAAACGCTGAAGCAGGAGGATTACTAT
Source organism: uncultured Bacteroidia bacterium (assembly GCA_965240855.1). Lineage (GTDB taxonomy): Bacteria > Bacteroidota > Bacteroidia > Bacteroidales > CAJPTX01 > Bacteroides_D. The sequence goes on from CBDEMG010000029.1 coordinate 38,269, forward strand.
GTCTTTGCACATCAGGGCGAAGGGAAAAAGGGATTTGTCATTGTCTCGGGCGATGATAACTTACCTGAAGTACTCGGCTATTCCGATAACAACGAGTTTGCTGTAGAAAATATCCCCGTGCAGCTCAAGAGTTGGTTAGAGCGCTACTCACGTTGGGTACAAGAAGCTCGCAAAGGGGGAGGAAGTTTTGCTTCGAACGTCTTGCGTAGAGAGAGGACTCCCATTTCTCCTCTACTCTATGGTATACTCTGGGATCAAGGTAGTCCTTACAACTTACATACTCCGAAATCTAATGGCAAAAATATGCCCGTAGGGTGTGTTGCAACGGCTCTCGGACAAATTATGCGTTACCATTGCTGGCCACGAAAAGGCAAAGGGAAAATAACATACACCTCGGACAACAAAAAACTCTCCTTGCAATTCGCGACTGCGTACGATTGGGCTCACATGCCAAACGATATCACAGATAATTCACCCAAGGCTGAGCGCGAAGCAGTATCGTTGTTACTACGAGATGTCGGCTATGCTAGCCAGATGCAATACCACGCTGAATACAGTGCTACCCATTCTGAGAAAGCATTTTTTGGGCTTCGTAATTATCTCCGCTATGCCAATACTATGCGCTTTTGCAAACAAGACTACTACACCTACGATGCGTGGGTAACCACGATATTAGATGAGCTAAAATCGAAACGTCCTCTCTACTATGCTGGTGGCGCCATAGGGATCGGACACGCATTTGTCTGTGACGGCTACGATGGTAAAGGTCGCTTCCATTTCAACTGGGGATGGAATGGCGTGAGCAATGGCTACTTCGTTCTTACAGATCTACTACCTTCCACACAAGGCATTGGAGGTGGGGGAGCGGGAGGTTATGTACTTGGCTGCGAAATGATTGCAGGCATACAACCCTTCGAAAGTGCAGAGTCGGCAATCGAAGTTACCTCGGATGAACTCATCTTACCCAAAAATTCACAAAATAAGAGTAAACCGTTTTCTATAAAATTTGGAACAGACAAGACCTATCGCGGCACATTCTACTACGGAGTAGATACGGTAACAGTTGCTCCTGCAGTGCAGGTTATTGATAAGACAGGGACGGTAGTCCTCGAAAAACATAGTGTGAATTTCTACTCCTGTCCTTCAGGCTTTGGTTTTAATTCCAAATTTTCACTCTCGCTCAATGTAAAAGATTTGCCCAATGGCACTTACATGCTACGCTCCGCTATGTTTTTCAAAGACCGCAATCGCTATTACGGAGCACACATGTCGGTCTTAAGAAAACCTAGCTATATCACTATTGAAGACGATAACGTCCATTTTAATGTGACCAAGACCAAAGCTTCGCTCACACTAGCCTCGGCACAACCGATAACTTTGAATATCGGAGTCAAGAATCAACAACAAGTCCGTATTCGGAACAACGGACAATACCCCTATAAAGCCTATGTAGCAGGGATATATTCAGAGAATGAGGATCAACTCTCTATCCTCCCTCAAAAGAAAGAGGATTTACTATTCAATCGCTCCCTATACCTCGAACCAGGCGAAGAGCAAACATTAGAACTCATTATTAATGGTCCGCAGAACACCAATCAAAAATTCCTACACATCCTATATAATGAGTTTGGAGGTAACCACGACTGGTATTTATTACCAGACAATGATACCTATTACCCAGGTACAAAATGCACAATCCCTATTGCACTGACGGTAAAACCACAGTATCCCATTGCACCAGCGATGGACAATGGTTTGTTCCCCTATGGTTTTACAATAGTTGATGCACCAACGCAACACAAGAATGGCGAGCCCATGACTGTGAAAATCAAAATAAAAGCTCAACAGCAAAGAGGCTTAGTAACCAATATCTACGGTGCGATATTTTTGGGGAATTCACAATATTATTCTGCTCTTGTAAATTTCGGAGCTATTATTCTGAAACCTGAGGAGGTAAAAGAGTATACTATCACTCAAGACTTTTTCCTCAATCCCTCCAGTTCTCCAAAATACATTTTCAAATTCTACGATTCGAAAGCAAAGAGATGGATTGGTAGAAGCTTCTCCTTCGTAGTGGAAGGTAAGCTTCCTGACGCACTTCCCATTCCTGATCCCAGCACATTACCTCCTGAGGCCGACGAAGATACTGCAGTAGAGTCGCCGCAAAGCTTAGTTGGTCTGGCAATAGGACCTAACCCTGCTACAACATTTCTAAATATCTATTGTAATGAGGGTTTGCTAGGTCGAACCATTAAGCTCGCGATCTACGATACACTGGGACAACAAGTCTTTGTAACGGAGAAGAGTGCAGAGTCGGTATATACAATCCAAACCTCTAGCTGGCCAAAAGGACTCTATATACTACAAGCCTATTGCGAAGGACGCAGGGTAGTACACCGCTTTATGGTTCAGTAAACTTACTTTTGTAAACTGTGCAAGGGGTATGGCATGTAATAAGTGCTGTGCCCCTTATTTTTAATAAAACACTAAATAGATGAGGGGGTTGAGGTTTATTGCAACGCTAAAATTTTGTGGAGCAAATCAATTTATAGTGACTGGATAATTCTCTTGCGCTCCTACATCGCTAAATTCGATCGGTAATGATGCGATATGCCCCTCTCTTGAGCGCACTTCATCACTACTCCTCTCCCAGTATCTTTGTCACCCAACCTCCGATGTTTCGCTTCTCGGGATCAAAGTTTACACCAATTCCGATAACTCGTTTCCCGCATTTCTGGTAGGGTGTGG
>CBDEMG010000030.1:0-57137 GCA_965240855.1 uncultured Bacteroidia bacterium
CTTTTGTAGATGTACTACGCATCAGTACGGAGGGCGTAAACGGACTCTCGTACACACTCTACAGTACGCAAGGGAACGTCGTACTACACGGCGAGTTAACCAACACAACCTCCGAGATTAATACTACGGGCGTTCCGTCTGGGTTGTACTTATTGCGAATTGCAACGAAGGATGGTGCAAGCAAAACTTGGCGCATCGTCAAATAAAGAGGTTGAAAGACTGTAAATAGGTCGCAAAAGCACCTAAAAGACTAACGAGGCATCGCTATAACGGCGGAGTCTCGTTTTTTTTCGTTTTTGTTTTTCGATCTTTGCTATATAGAAAGTGTATAAACAATTATAAGATGAGACGAGTGTTTCAATGTACGCTGCTTCTCGTAGCGCAACTTCTTTGGGTATGTACAGGCATACTTCGAGCAGAAGAGCGCCCGATGAAGCTGTTGGTTGTTCCCAAAGAAAGTGGTGGACGTCTAGTCCTTGTTTTCCCATTCAGGAGTGAAAGCGGAACGAAATACACCGTAAAGTGGTGCAAACAGGGCTCTTCGGAATGGAAAGAAGCAAAAGGAGATGGACACATTATTCAACCTGTGACTGAAAACGTTAAATACGAAGTGGAAGTTGGACCTGCCAATGTTGAGGGTGTTAAATATTCCGAATACCCAACGGAAGCTCAGGAGACACTGCTAGAAATTCAGGCATGGGGTTCCATTAAATGGAAAGACGTAATAATTGCCTTCAAAGATTGCAAAAACATGCAAATAACGGCACAAGACAAGCCCGACCTAAGTGGCGTAACGTCTTGTAATGGTATGTTCTGGGGATGCGAAAAGCTCGATAGCGAAAATTTTAGAGACTGGAACGTATCTCACATTACGGGCTTAACTCGTATGTTCCTCGATTGCAAGAATTTCAACCAGCCCCTCAATTGGGATGTTCGGAATGTGAGAGAAATGACGCAGATTTTCGATGGTGCAAAGAAGTTCAATCAATCTCTTGCAAACTGGACGCTTTCTAGTTGCCAGAATATTAGCCTAGACGGAGCTGGAATAAGCGACGAGAATTACCAAAAGACCCTCCGCGCGTGGGCACATAATCCGAAAACAGGAAAAAACACATCCGTTAGCGCCAAAGGGCTAGCATACGGCAATGCAAAAAGCGACCGTAATACTCTAATACAAGCTAAGGGGTGGAAGTTTGAAGGTGACTACGAAGCGCTAGGAAATCCTAGTGGCACGCGACCTTTCATCTTCGAGATCGAGACTGGGGAGACCACCCATATCGAAATCCCCATCTCGGGTACAGACTGGCGCTTTACATACGAAAAAGCAGGTAGCGCATCTAACGAAGTTGAGCATACGGGCAACAAACCCGTCATCGCGGTCGAAAAAAACGCAACATATCAGATTTCAGTACACCCGAAAGGGGTGGCATGGTGTAGTTTTCAGAATACACGAAACTTTAACCTAAAAAGAATTAGACAGTTTGGGGATGTGAAATGGGCATCGCTTGAAGATTTTCTATCACACAACAACAATGTCACGATAGAAAATGGCGCTGGCGCTCCTGATCTTAGCCTACCAGCCAACTGTACGGCTATGCTAAAGGGTACTTCGAATATCGAGGGCCTAGACCCTTCAAAATGGGATGTGCGAAAAGTCGAAAACCTAGAGGCTGTACTCGAACGTAGTAATCTCGATTTCGATATTAGCCAATGGAAACTCTACGCTTGCAAGAAGATAGGACTAGCAGACAGTAAGCTCAGCAAAGAAAACTACGACAAAGCACTCAAAGCTTGGGCAGAAGATTCGCAAACAGCTCATAACGTGGAACTCGATGCAACCAATCTAACATATACCGCGGCTGCGATAGAACATCGAAACAAACTTATAAACGAGAAGAAGTGGACGATCAAGGGCGATAACCTCCCCTATTTCCTTGAATTTGAAAACAGCGAGATTAGTCCTATCCCCACGCATTGCTACAATGGGCAAAAACTCAGTCTTCGAACCAAAACTGGCGGTCTGACTGAAGCCGAAAAGAACGCCCTGAAAACGACTCTTCCCACCGTAGATCCTGCAGATGCTGCCGACGTAGCGCTGGAGTATGGTGGCTATAAGATCGTTTTCAAGAAAATTGGCACGGTACGGATTACACTGAGCGTACCCAAACTAGAAGGAGTACATGACGAGCTGCGTGCCGAACTTTCTTTTGAGATTAAGCCTACCCCAACCCTCACATTCTACGTAGATGGCCAGAAGGTTGTCGGAGATGAGAGTACCGTGCCCGTAGAATCAAAACCGACTATCGAGGTTAAAACCGAGCCTGAGAGCAATTTAGAATTCCAGTGGACTATTACGCCCAGTCTATCTACAACGAGTAGCGGTACCACCACCAATATCCTTACGCCGCTAGAGGCAAAAGACTACTCCGTAACTGCAACGTGTTATACGATTGAAACACTCACGAAATCGTTTACACTCAAAGCTAAAGCGATCTCAACGGTAATGATTGAGGGTAAGAAAAAGATTGCGCTCTACCTCAACGGCACAGACGCCGAAAAGAAGCACCAAATCGTAGCTAAAGTGCTCCCCAGTTCAGCGCCTCAAGATCTGAAATTTGAGATCGAAGGGACAAACGATGGCAGTTTTACTATCGATGCTGCAACAGGTATCATAACTGCACAAAAACGCGGTAAGGGTAAGGTAAAAGTCTGCTCAAAGACAGACGCTACTGCCACTCCAGACTACTGCGAAGTATTTGTAACCAAAGTCATTAAAAATCTTGAAATCGTTTCAGAGAACACGCACCCCATTGTGGATCATACAATACAGGTAGATAAAGGTAGCTCGGTTACCCTCTCTGTTAAATTTGACCCCGAGGATCTCGACGAGAGTGACAAGAATATTACTTGGGAGATCCCAGCCAACTCGGGTATAACCAAAGAAGAACTGCCCAACGGTAAGACGGTCTTCACCTGCACTAAGAAAGGTGATTACGTAATTACGGCTGTTTCGACAGTGCGACAAGATGTGTCAGAATGGGTTACGCTAAGAGTAACAAACGATCTCAAGAGTTTCGATATCATGAGTAATGGTATGAAGCTAAACGACCAAGAAATTCAACTTAAGAAGGGCGACACCAGAATGCTTACTTACGCTATGGTTCCTGCAGATGCCGATCCGCGCAACGATATTATGTGGGAGAGCGATGCTCCGACCAAAGTATCTATTTCTGCTACAGGCTCTCTTAAAGTTGAAGATGCTGCTCAACCTGGCGATGTCGTAGTCATCAGCGTAACCACTACAAACGCACCTATTATAAAAGTTAGCTTCAAGGTGAAAGTAGTAGAGCAGGTGATAGAAGCTACTGGGGTAACCACAGAACCTAAAGGAAGCCTAACCATGCAAGTAGGCGATAAACAAAAGTTCAGTGCTACAGTAACTCCAGCGGGAGCTTCGCAAACAGTACGATGGATAGCGATGCCCGAAGGTAAGTTGACCTTCGAAGCAGATGGTACAGCCCAAGCCATGGCTGCCGGCACAGTAATGGTAAAGGCTGTAACGACCAATAATATTGAATCCGAGCCCATTAACATAACCATCGAAGCAAAGCCCGAACTCACTAGCATTGCGTTTGTAAATCCAGCTAAGGAGGTAAAAATGGGTGCTACCGAAGTATTTACGGTACAATTTACCCCAAGCGAAGGTGTAAACAAAGAACTAGATGTTACCCTTGAACCCAAGGGCTTCCTCTCGCTCGTGAGTGTGGCGGATGGTAAGATCACTGTTAAGGGTGAGAAAGAATCTGCGCAAGAGATTACTATTTCGGCAAAGAGCAAAGCTAAATCAGACCTCGCTCCTGCAACTTGCAAGGTAAAGGTTACGAAGGGCACCCCCGTAGAAGACGCTGTGTTTGCAGGTATCGTCGTTGCGCCGAACCCTTTTGTAGATGTACTACGCATCAGTACGGAGGGCGTAAACGGACTCTCGTACACACTCTACAGTACGCAAGGGAACGTCGTACTACACGGCGAGTTAACCAACACAACCGCCGAGATTAACACTACGGGCGTTCCGTCTGGGTTGTATTTATTGCGAATTGCAACAAAGGATGGTGCAAGCAAAACTTGGCGCATCCTAAAGAATTGATATAACAACTGTTTAAGCGTATCCTAAAGCGCACTGAAAAAAAACGGACAGGCTCAAGATGAAGAGACCCTGTCCGTTTTTTGTTTGACTAGAATGTTGCGCAAATGACTGCTTTGCATAAGTATTACAGACTGTCGCAATAACAGGCGCTGCCCCATGTGGAGCAACACCTGTACAAGAGACTAGTTGTTATTCAATTATTTGACGACTCGGTAGGTTTTAGTGCTACCCATCGCAGTACGTATCTGTAGTAGATATATACCCGACGGGAGTTCGGAGGTATTTATCTGCGTCTCGCCTGCTTGCAATGTACCTGCACAAACCTCAACCCCTTGCGTTGTTAGTAGAGCATAGAATAAATGTTCTTTTGCAAGCCCGCTTATTCTAAGAACATCGACAAAAGGATTCGGTGTCACTACAATGTTTGCAAATACAACATCTTCTACTGAAGTTTTTTTACTTACAACGACATTGCATGTTTTACTCTTCTTACCATCTTCTATTGCTGCCGTGATTGTAGCCGTGCCCACTACACCAGGCGTTACATTACCATCTTCATCGACTTTTGCAACCGAGGCATTATCGCTTGTCCATTTTACCGTCTTGTTCGATGCATTAGCCAGCTCTAGCTTTGCTGTGATCTTTTTTGCCTTGTCGCCTTCAACAAAATTTAGCGAAGTGGGGTCTAGTATTATCTCTGTCACTGCAATCGGAATTATTTTTACCTCTTTAGCTAAATTGCCGTCTTTCCTCACGATCCCTTGTTTAGCCTTGTCAAATATCCCGTTTTCGGGTTCTACAATCTGACAATCATTCTTAAAAGTAGATAAACCCACAATTGCCGCCTCTTTCCCCTTGGAATGAAGGTTTGCATTGTGGATAACAAGCGTTGTATTCTCCTCGTTACCATTCCCCTCAATCCCGAAGTTTCCTTCTGTATTCAGCGTTGTATTAGAGAGAGTTAAGGTTACTAAGTCTCCCAACTTTATACCACTTTTCGTATCGTGTGACGGCGATTCTGACTCGCTAATCGTAGAGAGAGTCCCTTTGCCTTCTATAGTAGCATCGCCCTCAATAAAAAACACGTCTTCTTTTTTCGTTTTTAATGTATTAGTGCCTGAGATATTGATCGTTACTCCTCCTATCGCACAGTTCAAAGCGGGTTTACCATCTGGAGCTTGTATTGTCACATCCTTCATAGTAAGAGTCTTTGTCGCAGGGTCATACTTAAACTCTCCTCCTTGAGCCAAGGTCACTACACCTGAGGGTAGTTTTTCTATTTTACTTAGATCGGCACAATCCTTTTGAGTCACAACCTCGCCTGCAATAGCCAGCAAATAGACTAGGCACTCTATTTTCACCTCCGTTGCTAGATTCCCATCGCTTCCCACAATACCATATTTTGCAGCATCGAACTTACCACTAGCGGGAAGAGTAATTGCATTAAATTTTTCAGCCAAAGTAATAGTTTTCCACGCTCCGATGGCATACTCCGTAGCTGTAGCGTGTATTATAGCTCCTTGAACCTTTAATTCTGACATTAAAGCATCAGTACCCTCAATTCCTTTTTTCCCCTTCACATCCAGAGTTACCGACTCTATTTTTAATTTAGAACATACAAGTCCCGAAGCTTCTTTCCCACCTTCTAGAGAAAGCTCGCCGAAACCTTCTATTATCGTATTAGACTTTTTTGCAGAAAAAGCACTACCTGCTGATGCTGTAATCTTATTTTTCCCGCCGACGAAAACGCCGAAATCTCCGTTAGCATCAAAAACAATAGCATCTCCCTTGTCGTAGGCAATCTCTACTCCCTTCATTATAAGCAGATTATTTGCCATTGGAGCGAAACGGAAAATTCCATCCTCGGAAACTTTTACAACTCCAGGAGCAATTCTCCTCATATTATCCTTATTTAGATCGGTAACCTTTACGCCAGCAATTGTGAGCGGATATTCTGCAATCCCGATCTTTAGTTCCTTTACCACATTTGTAGTCCTACTCTCTACTACAGCATGGTCTGATGGGCTAAACTCAGCATCTGAGGGCTCTAGGATCGAACACTTCTCTAACTTAAATTTCTCCAAATTTTGAATTGCAGCTAATTCTCCTTGCAACGTCACCGTAGAGCCTTGTACAACGAGGTTTTCGCCTGATTCTCCATTTTGTCCTAAAATTACGCGACCCTGTACTCCATTTGATGACTTTGCCTCCATTACCACATCCGTGAGAGTCAGTGTCGTGTTAGCGCCAATATTCACGCACCCGAGAGGACAAAGCAAAGAGAGCTTCCCTTTATCTTTACTCCGAATCGTAGTGTTCGCATTGAAGGTTAACAAGCTCTGATCAGATTCCATTGTATTCTCAGCAGAGATATCGATTGTTAGTCCTTCTATATTGTTTTTCAAGACATCCTTTTGCGGTCCATTCAAGTCTACCCCTTTCATCGTCAAAATATTTTTCGCGGGATCGTAGCTGAACCTACCGTCTGGGGCAAGTTTTATCAAGGCATTGTTTATCTTGCTCAAATCTTTGCAATTCTCGTCTGTTACTTGCTCATTTAGAATGTACAGTTCATATTTTTCTGCCATCGCGGGAACATACCATAGCGAGAGTAATATCAACCAGAACGAGCCTATCTGTTTCCTCATTTTTTCTTTGTTTCCTTTTGTTTAAACAATCAAATTTCCTTATAATTCTTAGCGTAAAGTTCAACAATTCTCTCTTCAAGCCGTTTCGTTTTTTAATATTCGCCTTGTCTTTCGACTCATAGCTAGGTTTTATTATCGCGCTTAAAAACTTGCCTCGTATGAGGTGCTCAAATTGAAGTTCCTTTGCGTGTTTCAATTCGTACTCCTATAATGCAGTAGAAGGGTCTAGGAGTCAACCTAACGTTGTGTTGAACAATATTCTTGTACATTTACCTCAGAATACATAGATGATACATAACGGTATTGCAGATGAAACTTATCCTACGGTTTGCCATAACCTCTCTTGCACTATTCATACTTCTCTTTCTATTATTATACTGCTTCTCACGTACAAAAGAGGAGGCTTTTCTTCAAGCTTCTCTTTTTATGTTGATTGACCCCATCGCAGAGATCTTAGTCATTTGGACACGCCGCTCTCGGTATAAAGCGTCTCCACAGAGTCAGTGCTCTGTTTATGGTGTTTCTTTTAAAATGGTGCGAAAAGTTATGTTGATTTTGACTGTTTTTTTAGTCGCACATATTTTTGCTCTTGTTCTATTACTTCACTACAACGTACACTTTGCTTTCTGGATACTCTCTTTGCTACTCAGTATCGGTGGCTATGTGCTGGTAGTTCGGCGCATTTATGCGAATACTTTGCGTGGTAGGAACCACACTCCGAAGCCGTAACGAAGTCCTCGGCATCTCCAACTTATATTACGCACAACGTGGCGAGGTTCAAATGTAGTGCAACGATGCAGTGGTACACCATATTATGGCTAGTAGCAATTTGCTACCTTTGTAATTCGAAGGCGTAAACTTTAGATATTAATCAATATTCATGGGACGTACAGTAGTAGTTGCCCTCGGCGGAAATGCGCTTTTGCGAGGCAACCAAAAGGGGACAGTAGAGGAACAGATTGCCAATACCCTCGATACGATGGAACATCTTGTTCCGCTGCTAAAGCAAGGTTGTAATATCGTGATCGGTCATGGTAACGGTCCGCAAGTAGGGAATATCCTGATGCAGCAAGCCGCGGGTGAGGAAACTTTTGCCGTGCCTTCGATGCCTTTGGATGTCTGCGTTGCAGAGTCGCAAGGGTCGATCGGGTATATGATCGAGAGTGCGCTCCGCACGGTAATGCAAAAGCACGGGATATCGCGCGAGGTGTGTTGTTTGGTAACACCCGTTCTGGTGGATAAGCAGGACAAGGCATTTGCTAACCCCACTAAGCGAGTAGGTAAGATTTATACAAAGGAGGAGGCCGATACTTTAACCAAGGAGCAGGGGTGGATCTTCAAAGAAGAGGTTCGTACAACTGGCTCAGGTTGGCGACGTGTAGTACCTTCCCCGAAACCCATTGAGGTCTTGAATGCTAGCTTAGTAAAGCGATTGGCAGAGGAGGGAGTAATAGTTATCGCTGCTGGTGGCGGTGGCATCCCTGTGGCATACAAAGCCGACAAGACTCTTGAGCCCATCGAAGCAGTGATAGATAAAGACTCTGCTAATTCGGTACTCGCACGTACGATTGGAGCAGATGAGTTCTATATACTCACAGATGTGCCCAATGTGTATATCAACTTCCGTCAACCCGACGAGAAGAAACTCGAGAATGTAACCAGTGCAGAGCTAGCAGACTATTCGGCAAAGGGGATGTTTGGCGAGGGGAATATGGCGCCTAAGATCCAGGCTGCAGTAGATTTTGTGCAGCATGGTGGAAAGTTAAGCGTAATAACCGATGCCAACAGTCTCGGTAGCAACGGTGGTACACGCATTTCGAAATAAGTGAATCCATAATTTATAACGTTATAGAGTCATGGCAGTGAATTTAAGAAATCGTCATTTTTTGAAGTTGTACGACTTCACTCCCGAAGAAATTCGTTTTATGCTCCGTTTGGCAGCAGACCTAAAAAAGGCAAAGTACGCAGGTACAGAGCAACAACTCTTAAAGGGTAAGAACATCGTGCTTTTGTTCGAAAAGGATTCGACACGCACACGTTGCTCGTTCGAAACGGCTGCACACGATCAGGGGGCTGGTGTTACGTATCTTGGACCTTCGGGATCTCAAATGGGTAAGAAGGAGTCTATGAAAGATACGGCTCGCGTACTTGGGCGTATATACGATGGTATCGAATACCGCGGCTTCGAACAGTTCAAGGTAGAAACCCTCGCGCAGTATGCTGGCGTCCCCGTGTGGAACGGTCTGACCAACGAATGGCATCCAACCCAAATTTTGGCAGATTTCCTCACAATGCAGGAGCATATTGATAAGCCACTCCGTCAGGTTAAGTTCTGTTACTTGGGCGATGCTCGTTATAATATGGGTAACTCGCTTATGATGGGTGCTGCAAAAATGGGTATGGACTATCGTGCAGCTGCTCCTAAGGCATACTGGCCAGATCCAGCAATTTTGAAGATGGCGCAAGAGGTTGCTAAGACTACGGGCGCTAAGATCACAATTACTGAGAACGTGGCTGAAGCTGTAAAAGGGTGCGACTTCCTTTATACTGACGTGTGGGTATCGATGGGTGAGCCAGCTGAGGCATGGGCAGAACGCATTAAACAAATGATGCCTTACCAAGTAAATGCAAAGGCGATGGAATTGACGGGTAACCCTGAGTGCAAATTCTTGCATTGCTTGCCAGCATTCCACAACCGCGAGACTACGATAGGCGAAGAGATCTTCCAAAAGTATGGCGCAGATGCTCTTGAGGTAACAGAGGAAGTATTCGAGTCGCCAGCTTCTATAGTATTTGATGAGGCAGAGAACCGCCTTCATACTATTAAAGCTGTTATGGTAGCTACGCTGGGTAAGTAATTTATCCTTGAAGTATTGAATTAAAGGGCTCTTGGCAATGTACTGCTAAGAGCCTTTTTTCTACAGATGTGTTTCTCGCCTTTCAAAGGGCACTTTCTAGAAACTGCTTGTAGTGCTGCTCGAGTAGGTCGGGGTGAGGTAAGAATTTGCTAGGAGAGGATATTCTTGTGCCATCGAGCTGTTGGAGATACAAGTAAAATGGAGCACGCGTCCCCTTGAGTAAACTTCTCGCTATCGAAATCTGTAAGTCTGGTGAGATTCCAAGATAATGTAAATCATATGCTTTGTGAAAAAATGGCATCAAACATAACCCATTGCGCGGATTGAGTCGTTCTTCAGAATTTTCTGCCCAGCCAACAATATGACAAGCTTCTAGCAGATCGCTACAGGTAGTTCCTGTGATGCAACATCTGTAGTTATAGGCACTCAAAACAATTTCGCGAAAATACGTTTGTGTAGTGCGGATTTTTCTTCCGCGAATCACTTCATCTACAGTAATAATCGTACTTTTTGAGTTTGCGGAGATTTGTTTAGCACGTAGCTGTTCTATGATCTCCTCCTGCATGCGTAGTATTTTTTCAGGATTCTCATTAAATTCTCTCCAGATCTGTTCCTCTGTTTTAGCTCCATGTTGTAAACCGGAAATTCCCAACGATTTAAGGCTTGGATCTAAACGTCCTAAATTCCCAATTTTCATATTTAGTGCACTGGGAGAACGCCCAAGTAGGTTAGCAAATTCTATGATTAATGGATGGGTTTTATTAGAATTTTTGAAAGGGATTATACAGTATACGTAGAATGCGACAAGCGTTTCTTCGTACGTCCATGGCAAATAAGTCATACAGGCTCTACCTTAGAATACACAATTTTTTTGCAAAAATGCTAATATTGCGCGTAATGACCACAACCTTCCTACTTTTTCTAAAATCACAAAACAGACATAATTATCATGCGACGATTTGCATTCTCCTTACTATCTCTTCTCTTCGCCTTTACGCCACTTGTTCTAAAAGCACAATTTTATATGGATGGGGGAGAGTCTGATTTTATTAAACGTTATCAATTAGAAAGAGGGAATTTTCGGATCATCTACCCGCAGCGTGGCGACTCTGCTGCCTCTCGTGTGGCAGATATATTAGACTACAACCTCCCGAATGTAAACCATACGTCGCGTAAGTACCGCAATTTCCCGATTGTATTACGTCATAATACTCCCTACAGCAATGGTTATGTAGCTTGGACTCCAGCACGGATGAATCTCTATAGCCTCTCTGCGGGCGAATCTGCGTTGCCAACCCCCTGGCTCACTCATCTTGTTACACACGAATTGCGCCACTACTCGCAGATGAATGCCTTAAATTGGAAGGCAGGGCACATTTTAGGGTACGTCTTAGGAGAGCAATCAATAGGCATATTAGCAGGATTTACTCCACGTTGGTTCTTAGAAGGAGATGCCATATACTACGAAAGTGCTAATGGGCGCATAGGACGACTCCACTCAGCTACAAACTACCAACATTACAGAGCTGAACTACTCTCTGGGCAGCGACTCTCCTACGATCAGATGCTTAATGGCTCTTATAAATACTATGTCCCCAATTATTACGATTTTGGTGCTTTAATGGTCGAGTACGGATATGCTAAGTATGGAGCAGAATTGTGGTCGGAAGTGCTGAATTACACCACCCTGCATTTTTACAGGATATTTCCCTTCCATTTTGCCCTCAAGAAGTATACTGGGCACTCGCGTCACCAACTCTTTACAAAAGCTCTTGCACATCTCGATTCTACTACACGTGAACAGAATCAGACCATTGAAAAGGAAGATCTTGCTCCCTACACAAGCGAACTCTTCCCACACTACTCACCTACTCTTCAAAAATATTTCTACTTACAACGTTCCTACACACGTTGGCAAGCTCTGTATCAAACCAATAGCTTAACTGGAAAACTACGAAAAAGTAAAAGGATACTTAATATTCGTTCGGTACAGGGCTCAATCCGCTACGACGATACTGTGGCAGCTTGGATACAACTGGAAAGACAAAATCCACGGTGGGATCGCGAACAATATGCCAATATCTGGCTTTGCAACCTTTCGACAGGTAAACTACGTGAACTAACTTATAAGACAATGGCAATCTCCCCCTTGCCCAACCTGGTTAAAAGGGTTGTGCGCGCCATAGAAGTACAACCGCGTGGAGAATTTGCATTGACAGAGAGGAGGTTAGTCGATGGTGAGTTACAAACACTAGTAACCAAGCCGTTTATCGGTTCAGAACTACGAGAGCTAGCTAATGGCTATGATGCAAATAGTACACTGATCCGCGCTGTGAACGAATTCGGCACAGGATTATACCTCTATCATTGGGATACGCACCAAATAGACACTATCCTATCGCCAATACCTAAAGATATTTCCAATCTCCATACAGACTCGAGTGGTATCTATTTTTCCATGAGTCAAAATTATGTACGGAGAGCATTTTTTACAGCTTGGTCCACCGATACGGTACAAGAACTATCCTATGTACAGGAATTGCTGCTCTCACCCTACGGCAATGAAAATGTACATCCCATAGATTCTATGCAGATTCTCTATTCTGCATTCACGATAAATGGCTACAGGACACGGCTAGCACAGCGGACATTGGGTAAAGTTTTGCCTATTTCTGAGTTAAAGCCTGAACTGCTCCATCGACAACCACGACGATATGCAGATTCTATGCACTTAGTACATACCCCTACGACAAAAGAATTTAAACCCTATTCACAATTTAAAGATGCATTCCACTTTCATAGTTGGGCACCATTTTATTACAATCCTGCAGGCGATATAGAGACACTCAGAGATAGCAAATTAGGCTTAACTGTAGCCTCTCAAAATACTACAGGGACGTTTGCACTTACTGCAGGTTACTTTTACGATCGTGGACATGGAGGGTCTCTCACAGCAGAATGGATCGGTTTCTGGCCTCGTATTTGGGTATCTGGCTATACTGATAGACGAAGCATGATGTATACTCATCCTCTAGAAATTGTTCTACGAAAAAGGCAATACTTTACAGCAGAACTTGGTTTAAACTTTCCCTTTTCTTGGGGCAAGAGGATGTACAATCATAGCTTTAAGCCTAGTATTGTGGTAAGCTATGGGAATAATTTAACATTTGATCCCCTTTCGAACCATTTGTGGGAGGGACGAGGAGCACTACGTCTAAAACTTGCTTACTCCGTTTTCCGCCTTACAGCTCAACAAGCTCTCTATCCACGTCTGGGACTGGTTATTAATCTTACGGCTCGCGGCACTTTTGCACCACTGATCGACTTTTCGAAGATCTTTGAAGGTTACATTGCAGGCTACCTACCTGGAATATGGCGCACGCATGCCATGCGCCTCGAGTTATATACTCTTTTACAAAGTAATGCTCTCTTGCAACAAGTGCTGCGATTCTCCAAACGTGGGATGTGGTGGGATGCTCCCTATGCTCTCTATTCTGGGAAGAACACCTATGAGGTGGAGTATGACTATGCCTTCCCGATCGTGCACCCCGATTTTAATATCTACTCCTATTTCTATCTCAAGCGCATTGCTGCATCTCTTTTTGCCTCTTTTCGATTGCGTAGCCACTTCGATAATTCCTATTCCATTACACGCGTCATAGGGTGCGAGCTGTATACCGATTTCCATCTTTTCCGTACACAATACCCTTTCCGTCTCGGGGGAGTGGTTGCTTGGTCGCCTTTTAACGATCCGTTGGGAGGCAAAAGAGCGAAAGTCTGGTCGCTACAAGCGCGGTTTTCGACAGGGATCGGTTTTCTCGAATCCTCTCCCACTCTGAAACTTTAGCGATAAGACTGAGATGTAACTTTTAGACCGTGAACTCGTCGTAAGTCCAAAATAATATGTTATATGACGACAAAGGAGTATAACGAGAGTGTAGACCATTTTGCAGACGGTTTGTATCGTTTTGCTCTGCGTCTGATGAATAGCCAAGAAATAGCCGAAGACCTTGTCCAAGAATGCTATACACGGTTGTGGGAGAGGCACGAGAGAGTACAGGCCGCGAAGGTTCGCTCCTATCTTTTTACAACACTCTACAATGCCGCAATTGATCTAATTCGAGCACAAAAACAAGTTGTAGCGGTGCAAGAATACCATGGCGCTACATACGAGCTTCCGTCATTCGATATACAAGAGCACATTAACCGAGGATTAGCACTCCTTCCTGAAGTGCAACGTACTGCAATTCTACTGCGCGACTATGAGGGCTACTCCTACGAAGAAATTGGAGAGATCGCACATCTCTCTGAATCGCAAGTTAAGGTTTATATACACCGTGCACGACAATTTCTACGGAAATATCTTGGGACGATAGATGATTTAGTATAGGATGCAAGAAAATAAATACAATAAAGAAATTCTAGTAGCAAAATTACGATCGGGCGACCTATCGGCAGAGGCGGCATGTCAGCTGAATGAGCTTTTAGAACAATTGGCATCCGAGGAAGAAAATCTTTGCCCCACATCGTTAAAGGTACGTTTGAAAAGCATTCCCTCTAACGATGTAACAAATCCCAGTACGAATTTCGAAGAGCTGTGCTATGAAGAATTAGAAGGCTCTCTTTCGCAACAAGAACTAGAAGCTCTATACAACCAATGCGCTCAGCATCCCCAGTATGCTCGCTTACATGCAACGATACTCCGTACTCGATGTATTGCTCCACTCGATATAATATATCCAAACAAAGAGAGGCTTAAACGACGTTCAGTCCACCTATCTTTCCGTTGGGTTGGACGCGTTTTGAGTAGTGCAGCATGTCTATTTTTATTCGTCGTTCTCGGCGGGAATTTGTTTGATAGTACGAGCGAGCAAGATATCACCGCTATACACTATAAGCATGAATTGGCACAAAGATATCCTACCCTCTCTTGTATTACGCCAGCAACTGAGCTTCATACTGATAAAACGATTAGTACTACACCCCATTTACCAAAGGAGGATTTGACAGAATCCTCTGCAATAGAGGAGGAACAAGGAGTAGACAACTTGCTCATTCATGAGCCTCTGGAGCAATATTCTGCCTTTAAACCCGTGAGAATAGATGCAACCCAAGTGCTTACCTTTAGAGCACCACAACCCGAACTTTTTCAAGACTGGGAGCAGATAGCTTTGGAAGATGAGCTTCTTACTTTTGAAGAGGAAATGCGCGAGCTACAAAACTCGAAAATAAAGCAAGAGAAGGACGAACTCACCCCTTTGCAAACATTTTTGAATTTCGTTTACTTACAGCTCGCTAAGCGTTAGAGCTATCAAGCGCAGAAAACTACTCTTGCTGGCATTCCTCTTCTCTTGAATCTGCTAAGATCGAGGGCGGGAGGTAGATGATATTCTCCGATGGCGCGATTGGCATTCCTAACATCTTTCGTAACAACTGAGCGCACGTTACCGTATCGCGCTGGCAATATTCTGCAATTTTCAGTAAATTGTTTTCTATATAAAAAGTTTCATAAATCCTACTTCCCTCCATATCTTCCATTAATTCGGATATACCAAAGACATAAGCCAAGAGGGAGAGTGAGGTAAAATGCTTGTAGTCTCCGAATTTCCAGAGTTCAAAGGTATCGAGAAATCCCGTCTCCCAAGGACGCCGTCCAGCTACTTGGAGTATTGTAGGGAGCTCCAAGCCATTAATAAGAAGTCTGCGGGCGATATAGGGAAAATCGAACTCCTTGCCATTGTGTGCACAGAGATTCATTCGTTTGTGCAGCTGTGCAAATGCTTCTACTGCTTTGCAAAATTCGGAGAGTACTAACTTCTCATCGCCTACAAAACAAGCAACTCGGAAGGTTTCACCCCCCTCGCTTTTTAGATGGTAATAGCCGAGGGAAATTGCTAGAATTCGCCCAAATTCGGAGAAGATGGCGCTCTTGTCGTATACACTGGAGGGGGTATCCTCATCGTCCATAAACCGAGCTGCCTTTCGTTCCCAAAAAAGTTGATACTGCTCAGGAGCATCTTCCAGGTCTTGGAACTGCGACACTGTTTCTATATCTAAAAAAAGGATGTCGTGTATGTCGAAATCGTTGGAAATTCTCATTCTATTACTTAGAAAAAAGGCTATTATAAAATATTCCGAATCTTACGCAACTTCTAAAACGAGCATAGCACCACAAAACTATAGATCTCTGTTGATACACCAAAGCCTGTTTGTGCGAATAATTTGTCGTTAACAAGTTTACGATAGTATTCGCAAAGAATTACAAAACGCTATACGAATCTATCAATAAAAATTTATGCTCCCTGTCACGGCTCATTCCCAGAGCGTAACAGAGAGCATAGATCTAATCTATCTCATGTAATGAACTTCCTGTTTCTATCACAGAAAATCCTGAAGAAGCTCTCCTTCCAAAAAACCAAGAACAATTAAAGAATCAAACAACATGAGATATTAATACACCCTAGCGGCTAATTGTAGTTTCCTTAAGTCCCTGCTGACTATTTCCCGCAGCTTTGCTACGATCACGAGCGGTTGAAATCGTGTTATTAATGATCGTGAGCCAAGAGGCTTTTTGTTGATTTGTCGCATTTATTTCCTTGCGGAGAGAACGAATAAATGCTACAGTAAAGAATCCACCCGTTCTATCACAAAGAGAGTATTCTCCTGGGGAAGCAGCACATGATAGCAAATTACCGCGCTCTTGTAGGAAAAGCTGACCAAGACGGGCTACGGAGAAGTTGTTATTAGCACGACCGAAGAGCGTCTCCGATTCGCGCGCACGAGGAGTATTAATACCAATCAGTGAGTTACAGCAATCGCTTAATACTATATTCAAACGTGCATTCTTCGAGCAGATCGTTTTGTAAATATCACTCATGAACAGATAATTCACTCTTATATCATCATAGGAAGAGCTTGTGAGTGCTATTGCCGGAAACTGACTTTTTTGATCATTGTAACGGAATCCGTGTCCACTGTAAACAAAGAAGACAATATCATTAGCACTTGGATTGAGATCGCGGAGGGTACTTTCTACTGCTGCACGGGAGTAGCTATTGCCCATCACACTATAGGTTTTCAATTCAATACCTAGCGTTTTCGTTATACCTCTAATTTCCCCCAAGATTGTGTTGTAATCCTTTTCGCACGAAGCTCCTATATCTTCTACTACATTGTTTATCACTGCAACGAAATGGAAAGTCGATTTTGCATGAGAATTTGAGGAATTGTTCGAAGAATTATTCGACTGGTTATTTGATGGGTTGTTCGGCGTATTATTCGAGGAGTTGTTAGAGGAGTTATTGGAAGAATTGTTAGAAGAGTCTTGTTCATCATCTTCTCCATTACTATTCCCCGAGCCTGAATTTTCGTCGTCTGAAGAAGAGTTGTCACACGAGGAGCCATTATCCTCATCGTCATTGGAAGAATCACAACTTGACGAACCACTATCGTCATCGTCTGAAGTAGCGTTGTCGCACGAAGAGCCATCGTCCTCCTCATCGTCAGAAGACGAATCAGAATTTGACAACTCGTTATCCATATCGTCCAACAAATCCCAGACTGCATCGAAGGAATCGTCTTCGCCTCGCTTTGCGATTTTTGCTTTTTCTCTCTTAACCCTTTTCTTCGCCTTCATAATAGACTGATAAACAGGATCTTTGACATCATAAAACTGCTTTAGATATTCTGCAGTTATATCTGTCAAACCAACCTCTGTGAAGGAATCTGGGTCTTTGAAGTCGTCTTTATCCAAGTCAAAACAGATAGAGGGGAGTATCTCACTTGAATTTTCTCCCTTCTTATTCCAGAAGAAGACAATATGGGGAGCATTGGGAAGCGATTTTACGGGAACGAGTGCCGTATACTGTTGCCCCTTTTCCGTTCCCTCTTCGCCCTTATATTGAAGATCTTCGGCAGAGGTAACATTATTATTGCTATCTGCTTCTACTACACGCATGACGATATTCTCGTCATCCTCATAGATCATAAAGCCATAGCACTGCTTTCCAGCCTTATTCTTATACGAGAATTCGTAATAAGACTGCGCAAAAGTGGAAAAGCTAAAAAAGAGAAGCGCGCAGAGTGGAAAAAGTAAAAATCTTAAGTTTCTCATTTGCGAAATGTATTTTTTAATGCCTAGTTTGTGTTTATCAAAAACTCGAATGCGACGAATCAATATCGTTACGAAGTTACGATCATGTTTATATTTATACATAGTGCTCTCGTTTCAATTAAACAAATATTTGTTTCGTTATTACAACAAACTATGCATCAGAATTTTATAAATATCTTAAAAAAAGGGAGCGCCCCTTTCAGAGCACTCCCAAACCAATAAACAAGGAGAATAATTACTACTTCACAACCCTAAGTGTCTTCTTTACACCATTCCGCTCAAGAACTAGCATATAAACCCCCGCAGGGAGATCTTCTACAGCAAAATGGATCTGATTCGTCCCAGCAGGTAGCACTACACGTAGCTCAACACCTTGCAGATTTACTAGGGTTACTTTTTCCACTTCCGCAGTATTCTTTACCACCAGTCGTTCTACAAAGGGATTAGGATAGACAGATACTCCCGCCAATACAGCATCTTCTACTGGAGTAATATTTTTTAGTATCACTACTAGCGTGGCGTCCTTATCGGGCATTACAGCCTTATAGGTTTTCTTATCCGCTTCGGGTTTTAGTACAGTACCTTCGAATGTTATTTTATCGACATCCTTCTTATCGGGTGTCGCAGTTACCGAGATCAATAGCTCTGTGCCTGCAGCAACTTTAGTTGCAGGTTTTACCAGATCGCCATTAGCCATCTTTACTTCAACTGTTGCTCCATTGTTTGTAATCTTTACCAAATGACCCGGTTTGGGATCGTTGAGAACTATCTTTAACGTAGCAACAGCATCGGGCATCATCCCTACATACTTCCCATCCTCTAGTTTGAGAGACTCGGTATTCAACAAAACTTCTTTTACGCCTCTATTCTCCGGAGTGCTCTTTATGGTCACCGAAATTGGAGCATCTTTCTTTAGTTTATCGCCGCTATTGACAGGCGTTGTTCCTGACACTACCTCAATTTCTGCACCATTAGCCTCGATTGTAAGTGCGTTACCTTCTTTCGGCAGATCGGCAAGCGTTACCGTTACAGTTATTGCCTCAGACTTCATGGTATAAGTCCATTTGTTCTTGTCCGAGGTTGCTTGCGCATCTTTTCCGTTTACTTGCACTTTTTCTGTCTGTTTTGTAGGATCTGTAACCGTTACAAGAAACTCCAATTTCGCATCCTTAGGAAGAGTCGCACCCGTCGTGATCGCTTGTGGAGTACCCGTCGTAGTATTGAACACCTTCAGCGTATAGCCCGCACCATCTGCAAAGGTTACCTTATATGTTTTTACCACTGTAGTTACAGAAAGAGTTACCGCCGCTGCCGGCATTGCGAATTCATAGGTTTTATCGTCCTTTTTAGTCACTGAAGCAGTGCCAACCGTCACATTTGTAATCTCCTTCTCTTGATCCGTCAGCGTAAAGGTAAGCTCAACCTTGTCGCCCTCATACAGCTCGGCATTAGTTGTCAGATCAGACATATCCGCCTTCTTTTTTGCTTTTACTGTATAGCCTTCGCCATCAGCGAACGTGAAGGTATACTTCTGTTTATCGCCTAATACTACCTTCAATTCTGCATCCATGGTTGGCATATCCACCTCATACTTCTTTGTCGTGGAATTCAATACGGCAGGCACATTTCCCAGTGTCACTTTCTCAACTTTCTTTGTAGAATTGGTTACCGTTACTTCGATTTCAAGTTTAGCTCCCTGAGCAACTTGCTCGTTTGTTTTTACTTCTTTGCTACCAACCATTACCTTTACCTTTGCACCTTCTACAGTTGCAATAGTAAGAGTATGCTTCTGTTCTGCTTTCAATGTTACAGTGAGCGTTGCTGCTTCATTAGGCATCGCTACAGTATAACGATTCTCACTCACTTTCGTTGCTGCGGTTGAGCCGAGCATTACTTTATCAACTATTTTCCCAGCCTCTGTCACTTCGATGGTTATCGTTAACATTTCTCCCACAGACACATCACTCTGATCGGTTACTGCTACTCCTCCAGCTCGCGTTACAGAAACCGTTGCACCTGTAACGGATGCAATTGTTAGCTTCTTTGTCGAAGTAGTCTTCGATATTATCTTTAACTCAGCGTCCTTATTCGGCATATCTGCCATATACTTCCCGTTTGTGAGTGTTAGCTGCTGATCGTCCAACTGCACTTTATCTACATCCTTGCCGGCAGGCTTTTTCGTAACTTCAATCGATAATTTTTCATCAACATCAACTAAGGTTTCGCCAGGTTTTACAGTCTTAGAACCCGCCATTATACCAACCTCGAAACCCTCTGCCGAGCTAAAATTAATTTTCCACGATTTCTTTACTAGCCTTACCTCTATAGTAGTAGCAGCCGACGGCATTTTGGTAATGTAAAGATCATTCGTTCCTTTATTCACTTTCTGTCCACCAACTTTCACCCAATCTACCTTTTGCTTCGCATCATTTACATCAACTTTGATGTTTAAATCTTTGCCTTCTTCTATCTCAGCTCCTGAAGTTTGATTCACTCCATCTACAGTTACCGTAATTTTTGCTCCTGCTACATCCGCCCATGTGAGCTTACTCTTAGTCTTTTCGCCTGTAGTCTTAAAGGTGACTTCTATTTCAATTTCCTCTTTTTCTTTAGAAATCTGTTTTGCGTACCATCCCAACACCTTAGCACCATTTACATCCTTACACTTGCTCGTCTCATTCTTGCCATTGACTACCACACTCGCAAGCTCTTTTCCCATATCTGGCGTTGCTGTAAGTCTCAACTTCACTCCCTTCAACACATCTTCACCTGGCTGTTTCTCTTTCCAATCACCATTACTTTCAAACTCCACCTTCACATTTCCACCATTGGGAGTCTTATCGAATTTAAGCGTTACTTTCATACCTGCATGCGCCGACATACTCATCCCAAACAAAAAGGGGAGTAAGAGCAACATCACGAAGTTTTGCACTACTTTTCTTCTCATCATAATCTTATCGTTTTACTTAAGCGTGATTATTATCTATTCTTTTACGATCCTCCATGTTCTAGATCTTCCCTTACCACTCAACTGTAGGAGGTAAAGCCCTGGAGCGAGATCCTGCGTTGCTACTTCCGTTTCCTCTTGCAAATTACCTCTACGAACAACTACCCCCTGCGCATTCAACACATTGTATCGAATATCTTCGCCTTGCTGCAAGGCATTTTTAATCCTTATTTCGTTAACGAATGGATTGGGAGCAACCGTAATGTTATCTAACAAGACATCTTCTACGTCCGCACCCTGCGAAGCAATAACCTCTATAGAAAGTGTTTTTTGTTTACTCGGATCGTCAATGCTAATTATCTTGATATCGCATTTCCCAGCTTTATACAACTTGAAATTGCCCAAATGGAACTGAGGTTTAAGGATCGATGTATCGCTTACCTCAAAGCGCACCCCTCTGATCGTAGCGCCCTTAATTCCTTTCTCTTCGTTCGTCAAGGGATAGATCTTCCAGCGTATGCGTAGAATATGTTTCTTAAGTTCGATACTCGAGATCGGCTTACGTATATGGATACTATCTACAGGGATCTTAAAAATCTTGAATTCTTTCTCGTTCTTTTTGGCAGAACTCGATTTACTGGTCACTGTCATTGTCACCTTATCGGCGAGCTTGAGCGCTCGATATTGCATATTTCCTAAGTCTTCAAGTACATCCGCTGGTTCGAACTTTACGGTAAAGTCTTTATTCGACGCATCCTCTGGTTGTACCTCAACTTGTAAGGTAAACTTCTCGCCTAATTCAAGCCCTTCTCCAGGAACTTCGTGCGAAGTTCCAGCACCCGTTGTCCAAATCTTGTTCGGAATCGACCCTACTAGTATTTTGTCCACTAACTTCTCTTTAAGCACCGCATCGAATTCAACTTTAAGCGATGGATCTGCATTTGAAATTCCAATACAGTGAATCTTTACGCCAGCAGGTGTTCCTTTTTTCGCACGTAAGGAGGCAAGATCGATATACTCCTCGTTAATATTCGGTTCAAACGACCACGAAATACTCTTATTCGTTGCATTCTCTGGAGTAAATTTTAATGAAGGCTGACCTGGTTTCCCGAAATCGTCTAGCAGACTCTTGCCCACAAACCACTCAAAAGAAGTGCCTGCGGGAAGCCCCATAAGCTCCATATTTGTGAGAGGGGAGGGGAGTACGATAATCGAAAGACGACGCGAATCTGGAGCTTTTATCGGATCAGGAAGTTGTCCACCACCCTCTGAGATCATCCTATCTTCGTATTTCAACGACCAAGTAGCACTACCTACCCCTGTTGCAAAAATCCGCGTATCCTTCTCTATGATCAATAAACGTTCGAGAACCGAACCTGTTTCTGGCTCCACATTATAGTTCACTTGATCTGCTTTTTTTACTGTATTCGAACCCACAACTATATCGTTCTCCCCGATTTTCCCTCCTATCTTTCCCTTACCACCTCCAACAGTACTCAGATACAATTTGTAATCGTTCGCACTAAATGGGGTAACTGTCGGGAGATCGAACATCACATCTACTACAAGATTGCGATCCGTCTTGGGGATCTTTATTTTTACGTTCTCGCCTCCAAAGCGATAGTACCCGGTAGGTTCATCATTCTTATCCTCATCTTCACTACGTATTGTAACACTCGTAAACTTACTTCCTGCCTCTGGTACTAATTGTAGTTCGCACTCTTCTGTCGTATTGTCTATCAGATTATCTCCAGTCTGTATAGCAACAAAACCCAAATTCCCTGTAACCTTACCTTTACCACTACCAAAAATATTTAGTTGTACATAGTGTTTGCCTGCAGGCTTCGGACGATCCTCTTTCTGGAACACGGCAACCAACTCGACATCTCGATTTTCCTTGAGCTCTAGGAACACTCCTGGTTCTTTTGCCTTTTCTGTCAAATCTATTACTCGCCAAGTTTGTGCTATAGCCGAAGGTTCACGCTGCATTACCAAGACTCTATGGGAGAGGAACTTCCCTTCAAACGAAGGCATTTCTTTATACTCACCGCGTTTCAACAAAACCCGCTTCTCAGTAAATTTAAACTGACCGTCCTTAGATTCCTGAAAACCCGATAAACGCCATCTATAGGCCATACCTTTGGTTAATTCCTTTACAATCGGAGCAAACGCACTCGTATAGTACAAACCATTACCCGCGATCTCCAAGTTCTTGTAATTCTTCGCTTTCCAAGACGAGAGGAGCTCCTCTACCTTAGCTTCGTCGTAATCTACATAGGCAATCCCTATCTTTTTGTTTGCCTTCACGAGACCCGATAAATCCCAATCTTTAAGCGTATGATGAAACTTGAAGCACTCTGTAAACATCCCCTCCATATCAGCAACTTTCGCAACATTCCAGAGCTTAAGATCACAGTTAAACTGACGACAGTTTTTGAACATCTCTTTCATATCGGTGACCGCAGCGACATTCCAGTTTTTGAGATCTGCTTGAAAAAGCTCGCATTCTGCAAACATGCCCGCCATATTGGTAACAGCTCCTACATTCCATGCAGAAAGATCGCCTTTGAAAGAAACACATCCATCGAACATATGCCCCATATCTTGTACTGTGGCTACGTCCCAATCCTTGAGCGATACGCCTTCCAGTTGTTCACATCCTCGGAACATATTCGTCATCTTTGTACACGACGAAAGTTTATCTTTCCAAGCAGAGAGATCCTTATTAAAGATCTTACACCCAGAGAACATATTGGCAAAGGTTTTGGCCTTAGAGACATCCCATTGACCTAGTTCACTTTTGAGTTGTGTACAACTAGCAAAGGTGGCTGTAAAATTCTCTACTTTACTTACATCCCAATTCTCTAGATCTGCTGTTAGGGTAGCACAACTCGCAAACGTTCGTACTAACGATTTTACTGCTTTGAGATCAGGAATCCCCGCTGCAGGATCTATATTCATGTTTTTACAGCCCTCAAACGCATTATCTAGAGCCGTCCACTTTGCTGTGCCCCATTGCTTAACAAGAGCTAATGCTTCGCGAGCCTTGGCACCTCGAGCATAGAGCCCAGTAATGGTATGAGATGCTACAACCTCGTATTCTCCTGCCGTTGGGAAGTCAATTACTTTTCGATCAGCAGGTCCATCAACTTTTACACTTCCCAAATCTGTGTATTCTGTAGCATTCACTAATCTGTACTTCAGAGTATACTTTCCCAATCCTGGAAAAGTAACACTCTTTGTAGCATCTTCCACCTTCCAGACCGTTATAAACGGTCGCTCTTGAGCCTTTATCCGACCAAAGAACGCCAATAGGAAGCATACTGACACAAATATTAAGATTCTTTTCATTGCTTACATCCTAATTTCTAACACCTTCCAACTTACTCATACAGTCTTTCGCAGTCATAACCTTAAAACTCGCTACAACTGCAAAAAACTGTAATTCTAACCTCACGATTTTACGAGGCGATACGTCTTTGTTGCCCCATTCTCTAAATGAATTCGTAAGAGATAGACTCCCGCTGGAAGATTCTCTGTACTTATATCCATTTCGTTTTCCAAGAAGAGTCCTCTTTGTACTTCTTGTCCTTGAGCATTAAGCAACATGTAGTCCCTAAAGTGTAATACATAATTTTGAGGTAACGAAACATGCAAATTGTCCTTGAATGGGTTCGGTACAATCTTCAAATCCTTCCATTGTGAATCCTCTACAGATGTGCCTTGCGCATAATCCGGCACAGGCAAAGCGGGCGCATCTGGGGGCAATACTGTGAATTTACCCTCTACATCAGGTTCGAAACCTATATATCGAGCAATTTTCTTAGGTTTCTTCTCGTTTTCTGGATTCTTTTCTAATTCGACTACTTGATAGAGGACGTGGAAATAGTAACCATCTCGCGGTGGCCAGAGCACAGGGTAGCGCACATGGATCGTCTCTTCATGGTTTGGCGGCAAATAGCATGTGCCGACCCGGTGGATGGCGATGGTGTCAATTGTACTCTTATTAAAGAAATAGATACGCAAGCCTGTATCTACTGCCTCATCC
Organism: uncultured Bacteroidia bacterium; assembly: GCA_965240855.1. GTDB lineage: Bacteria > Bacteroidota > Bacteroidia > Bacteroidales > CAJPTX01 > Bacteroides_D. The sequence goes on from CBDEMG010000030.1 coordinate 24,762, forward strand.
TTCTCCGCATTCTTTATCTTAATATCAAACTCTAGATACTCACCTTGCCGAACTTCCGTTGTCAGGTTTTCTACTCGTGCAGTATAATCCTCTCCAAATTCGTAGGCTTTTTTCTTCTCAAACTCCGCTACACCAAAGAATTCTATGGGGAAATATCGTCCTCCGACTTCAAGCATCTGTGTCTGATCCGTTCCATTAGAAGAATCCCAATAGAAATGCACGAAATTCGCATCGATATCGTCTGGGAAGTCTGGGAAAAGATCTTGGAATGTCTGTTTTTCTCCTACCTCTAAACGAAGCGAACGAACAAAGATGAAATGCTGCGTATTCTCAGGGCGTTCTGTAGCGATCTTTTTGTCTGACCACCCCGCACCTATTACCGATGTATACGCCGTATTCCCAATATTTTCGATCTCATACTCTACATTATTATAGCTATCGCGTCTTAGAATAGGCGTTTTCCAAGTAACCTTAAGACGTGGTGCATTCTCCGTTTTCGAGAATTTTATCTTCCCCTCACCCACTGTCACCATTTTCCGTCCGTAGCGTGGCATGAAAGGCATACGACGTACTTGCGTCTCGCCTGTTATCATATAGACTGGGAAAATCTCGTAGATACCATCCGGGATCTTTAAAAAATTGGCAGGGATCGCAATTTTCTCAGATGCAAACGTACAACCGTCCATGTGCTGGATCTCTTGGTCATCTGCCCAGAAAATCGTCTGTTCCTTGCCATTCTCAGCAATGAGTTGAAGTCCTGGGCGGAATTCTATTTCATCGTACCCATAATTAGCCAATCCTGTCAAACGCAATGCACTCTCGCCCTCGAGTTTTGTATTCTGCGAATAGGTTGCAGCCGTATTGATTACTACCTCATAGACACTCACATTGGGGTCTTCTTTCTCTACCGTAGATTTCGGCATAGCTTCCCAACCTACAATTATGTCTGCCAACATATTATAGCCTCCTTCACCGCCTCCACCCGTACTTTGCGCCTTGGGCAACATATCAGATAGCGAATAGTAACCATTACTCAAACCACTCCAGCCCCAATTGAAATGGAACTTCCCTTTTCCATCATATCCATCAAGTACAAAAGCATGCCCCACTCCAAAGGCAGCTCCACCATACAATACGGGGCGTTTCTCCTTGAGCTCCTTCATGATGATATCTACCCAATCCTCGATTTTGTAGTGTATCTGCTGCAAGTAGCGCATACGAGGACCATAATCGAAGTATTTCCGCAATCCTAGGAATCCATTAGAGAGATAAGCGCCACTGCCGTATGGTGTATAGCTCATCTGTGCAGCAAAACCACACTCCGCCATCAGGAGGGCAACGGCAGCACGTTGTTCGTCTGTCGACTTCTTGTTGTAATAATTTACCATATGCTCCCAATCGAGCTTATGACCGAAGTCGTACTTACGGAATCTTCCGCGAGAATCTGTATACCGGATTTTGCCTCTCGATTCTCGAGGCCAACAATGGTAACGCATTATTTGTGCCATGGCCGTTGCGAGGCAACCCGTAGGAGCCTTTTGTGGCGTTAACATGTTGTACGGATCCTCCTGATCCCAGATTATTCCAGGCATGAGGGGTTCGATTGGCGTAGTCTTATCTTTATACACATCTAGGAGTTGTTCGCCTCGCACTTCTTTCCTAGCCTCTTGTATTCTCATGGCTAGGATATCCAACCAATTCTTTATATGGACAGGCAAGCCTTCTACCCCAAATTTACTCTCAAGCGAATAAGCTACTACAGGATGCGCGATATTGTCATCGCCCGCTACTATTACAAATCCATTTCCGCTTTGAAGATTGAAGACGTAGTAGTCCTTCTGTTCTGCTGCACTTTCTCCTCGAATAGGAACTCCTGTGCTCGTATATACTAACTTGAGTTTATAACCTGAACCACGAAGAGGTTGTACGTCCTGCAATTGCTGTTGTGCTAACTCTTGTGCACGACGCATATCGATAGGTGCTCCATGGAGCGACCCTACTAATAGTGCTACAAAGATGCTAATGAGTAATTTCAAGCGTCTCATCGTTGTCTTTTTGTATTATTCAGACTTCTTAGAACGTATCCTTTATCTTCGCACTTATCGGATTCTGAATCAGCGCCCGATTGTTTAATTCTTCCTCACGTGGGAAAAGGAATAAGAGGTGGTTATCGCCTGCTGCTATATCAAAACGCATCTCTGCTGGATAGCCCCCCTCGCTCGGATCTTTTTTAGCAAGTGTTCCCTCGCGCAACATCGGGAGTTCGAAACGCATCATATCGAAATAGGTAATACCCTCGCCCCAAAACTCTAATGCTCGCTGGCGATAGATCTCTTCCTTAAACGTAGTTTGCCCCAAACGTTGCTGATTTTTCGTATAGTTGTAGGTTGGTTGGCGATAGTCTATTATAAAGCGCTCAAGACGTTTTATTCCTTCAGCCTCATTATCTTGAGCGATAGCTTCTGCCTGTATGTAGTATAATTCTTCTACACGGAGTAGTGGGAAATCTGTCGCATTGATACGCGCCCCGGGGTTGCCTTGGTAGGGGGCAAACTTAATGTTTACATAGTTGTCTCCATGCCATTGTTCGTTAGCAATCAGTTTAATTTGCGTATCCAATTCACTTTCACCGGCTCCAGCATCTCTCAAGAAACGACGCAAACCCTGATCATTTTTCGGCGTATAAAACCACGCCTTACGAACATCTGTAGCATCTATCGTCTCAAAGAAATCTGGATTGATTTTTCGCAAGACTTTTCCACGCACAGAATAGGTAAGCTCGGCATTCTGCCCATACTTGAGCGAGCACATCATAGATTCGAACGTTTGAAGCCCTGCTATAGTAGCAGGATCATCTGGTGTATAATCGACTCCCCAGATAACATTGTGGATTCGGATATCATTAAACCCAGGGCGATCGGCTTCAGTCGTACGAAGTGGAGTGATATTAGAACGGCTAGCAATCTCAAGAGCTTTCTGCGCAGCATTATACGCATTCTGATATTGGTGCATCAAAAGGTAGGTACGGGCCAACAAGCCATAAGCCGCACAACCACCAATTTTATACTTCTGCTTTGGGATCGAATCTTGCAGAATGTTCGCTGCATAGGTTAAATCTTCCAATATATAATTATAGACTTCCCTTACCGAGGCTCTTGGATTATTAATCTGATCCTCGCGTGTCATTCTCTCCGTAACGATCGGAACGCCAAGTGCCTCCTCGTGTCCGTAATAAGTAAACTGAAAAGACTGAATAAGATTGAGATAAGCAAATGCTCGAAGTGCACGAGCTTGAGCTCTATAACTCTTCTCCTCATCTGTTTCTTCGGGTACTGTATTCAAGACCTTGTTAGCTTCAGCTATATAGGCATAGTAGCTCGAATAGACTAACCTCGTTATAGCCGATCCTGTGCCTAAACCTATATATTTCGCTACACTACTATACCAATTGTAGAGATGGTCTTTAGCCCACATCTTGTCGGTCATGTGATCCATTATCATGGCAAAGGATGGATAGCCATAATCGTAGCCATAACCCGGACTATTACCTAAACGATTGAAACGCTTGAGCTCACCGTACATCCCCTTAAAAATTACATTCGCTCTGTCGGCGGAGAGTTTCCCGGCTTCCTTAATTTGATCGTTCGTGAGTGTAGCTCCGCTGGGATCTAATTCTAACTCTTTAGCGCACCCAAAAAAGAAGACAGGGAGCGAGATGAGAAGAGCTACCAAAAAATATTTTCTGTATTTCATTTCCAAAATTGCTGTTAGAAGAGGAGATTAGAAATTAGCTGTTAGCCCTAGAGAAACAGTACGCATTGCTTTATAACCAATGCCACTACCAAACCGTGGATCGAAGCCTTTACGTGCGGAGAAGAGCCAAATATTATCCGCCACCGCATAAACTCGCATCGTAGAGATGAAGAGTTTCTCTGCCCACTGTTTAGGTAAAGTGTAACCGAGCGTGATATTGTCTATTGACAGATAACTTGTACTAACGAAGAACCTATCGGAGATCCCATTCTGCTGTGCACTAGCCGAAGTTGTCATTCGTGGAATATTCGTATTCGTGCGTTCGGGAGTCCAAGCCTTTAGGAGATCTTTGTGCATTGCATAACCATTACTTGCACCACCATGCATGAGTTGCATATAAGTAAAATCTATATCCCGACCTCCGAATGCATAGGTGAAGGAGACGCCAAAATCAAAATCATAAAAATCAAGATTCGTTCCAAAACCTCCTTGTAGAATATCAGGACGCGCGGGGAAGATTTCTCTGTTTTCATTTTTCGTTGCAATCGCATAATCTGTTGTTTCGCCATCTTTGGTTTTCCAACGACTCTCTCCCTTATCATTCAACCCCAAGAATTTCGGGAGGAAGAGATCGTCCAACGAACCGCCCTCTCGGAAAATACGACTTCCTTTGATATACCCCCACTCCGAACTCTTATTCCACTCTTCAGGTAACTTTTGGATGCGGTTCGTAACATGGCTACCATTGAGGTAAGCTGTCCATTCTAACTTCTTCGTACGATAGAGTACGCCTCGGAGTTCAAAATCTACCCCTGTGTTGCTCATCTTACCCACATTGTCCCAATAGGAGGAGTAACCCGAGCTTGGAGGTACTGTTACTTCAAATAACATATCGGAGACTGCGCGACGGAAAAATTCCACACTCCCCGTGAGTCGATGCCCTAATACTGCAAATTCAAGACCGACATTAAGGTTATGGCTTGTCTCCCACGTGAGATCTTTGCTCCCCTTAGCAGAGTACGCAACCCCAAACTCGCCATTGAGGTTGCGGAGAGTATAGAGATCTTTGTAACCAAACTGAAGAGCTATATTATCGTTTCCTTGTATCCCATAGCTTCCCTTGAGCTTCAACATATCAAGCCATCCACGCGTTGGCTCCATAAAAGATTCTTGATGGATTAGCCAAGAGAGACCCATACTTCCAAAATTCCCCCAGCGAGCATGTTTAGCAAAACGAGAAGAGCCATCGCGACGGAAGGAGAGGCTAAGGAAATAACGCTCCTTCCAATCGTAGGAGGCGCGTGCGAGATAACCTTCTACACGGTAACGGGTGGTAGAAGAACTCGCCCTCTGATCTGCAATGGCGCCAGAGAGTTCTTCGGTTTTCAACATGAACAACTGTTTCCTACTGCCCGCGAGTCGTTTATACTGGCTTGCATAGTATTCGTGACCAAGGATAACATCTAAGTGATGTTCGTCGAAACTGTAGTTCCAACTCAACAATTGTTGTAGATTAAGAGAGGTAGAGCGCGACTCAGACTTCGAGATCGCACCTCCTGTTGAAGCATTTTGACCATAGAGAGGGTTCTCTGTCGAAGTAGCAGCATTCTGATTGAAGTCAAACCCTGCATTGAGAGTTACCTTAAAACCATAGGGAAGAATGAAATCTATATAATCGCGCATCCCCACTGTATAGGTCTCGCTCGTATTCAAGTCGTATAACTTAGTAGCCAATGGATTAGACCAGTGCAACATCGGTCGATTACCAAGCCCAGGGAATTGTCCTGAACCGAAATCGTAGATCGGAAGACCGAGACGATTTTTTGCAATCCGTTTGTTGGCATCACGAACCCAAATAGGGTAGTGAGGTCCCGCATAGTTTATCATGGCAAAGATATTGTCGCTACTAGAACTCGATTGTGTTCCTGAGTAAGCATCTGTATCGCTATATGCTAAGGATACATTCCCTCCTAGTTTGAGCCAACTCTTTGGAGTATAATCACCACGAAGACGTGTAGAATAACGCTCGAAGCTAGAACCACGGAGGTAGCCCTTGTCGTTCAAATATCCTGCAGAGAAGAAATAGTTCACCTTGTCCGATCTTCCTGATACAGACAGATTGTACTCTTGACGCATATTCGGAACGTAGGCTTCCCTATCCCAATCGTCGGGTTGCATCCAATACTTTTCTCCTGTCCGAGGATCTACATGCCAACGTCCGAGCGTTGCATCTTTGTTCATCGAAAATGTACCGTCGGAGTTCTTTGTAAACCAATCTGCATTGGGATCGGAGAGTGTGAATGGGAAATAGATTAAACCAGTCTCACGATTGAGAATCTGATCCTGTGCTGCCGTCATTTGCTGTTCCTCCGTAGAACCTATATGCCGAGGCGAACTGTAACGATAGTAGTAGTAGAGAGCCTCGTAGTACTTTTCGACATATTTTTTAGGATCTGTTATTCGCTCGTAGGATGAAACGCCACGAGAGTTATAACCAATCTTGGCCGAAACATTGATATTAGCAACTCCTGTCTGCTTCGCATTAGCACCGTTTTTGGTCGTTATCATCACCACACCATTAGCTGCACGAGCTCCGTAAAGAGCTGCCGAGGAGGCATCCTTAAGTAGTACTGTGCTTTCTACATCGGCGGGATTTATAGCAGATACATCGCCATCGTAAGGCACTCCGTCTACAACATAAAGTGGTTCGCTGCTAGCCGAAAACGACCCTACGCCACGGATCTGTACAGAGGATTCAGAACCTGGTTGGTTGTTAGAAGATGATACTGTAACCCCTGGTACTTTACCACTAAGTGCGTTCATTACATTCGATACCTGCTTACGCTCCAACTCCTTACTTCCAACTGATACAGCAGAACCTGTAAATGAACTTTTCTTTGCTTTCCCGAAGGCTACCACCATCACCTCATCAATCTCCTCTGTAGCCATACTCATCACAACGTCGATTGTTTGGCGATCGCCCACCGTGATCTCCTGCGTAGCATAGCCAGTATACGAAAAGATGAGTACCGCCTCAGGGCTCTGAACTTTCACAGTATACTTACCATCCGTATCGGTCACCACTGCAGTCTGTGTTCCCTTGACCTGCACGACAACCTGAATCAGGGGTTCCTTATCCTCTGCCGAAGTAACGACACCCGTTATGGTGCGTACTTGTGCGAAAGAATAAAAACTTAACACAAGAAGTGCTAAGAAAATTGACAATTTTTTCATACACCTACTACGTTTTTTTATTTTTACTCTAAAGCTAAGATAAAGAAATTCCTCTTTTCGACTTTCTCTTTCTAAACATCAAAAGTTTGGAAAAGAGTGAGGTACTGTGTTAGCCAGTGCTACTCTCCTCTTAGTCTTACTGAGCTAATCACTTTTCCGTATAAATATCCACTTATTCCTCTATACTTTTCGCTCGTCAAAATTCATCACGAAAAGAAGAAAATACGCAACATAAAAGCCGAGTGAATTCTAAAATCAGATCGCGAGATATAAAGAGAACCCTATTCCATAACTATATGCAATAGGGTGGTTTTTAATAGATTTTAATAGTTTAATAATTATCTATTAATCTCTTAGGTTACAAATTATCCAAGAAACCCGAGAAATGTATACTCTGGTTATAATTAAATCAGAGTATCGCAGAGCTCTATGTAAAATACTCACAATAGGTACTATTTAGAAAGACCAATCATTGGTAAAGGATTATTTACCTGAGCCATTGCATTCTCCTTAAGAAAATACAAACGATTGAAGAAATTTACCTCACTTACCCCACTATCGAGATCTAGAAATAGTAAACTGAGATTGGGGTATAACTCTCGCACTTTTTTCTCAATTCCTTTGGCAACAATATGATTTGCAATACACCCAAAGGGTTGTAAACATACAACACTCAGAATCCCCTCTTGGGCAAAACGAACAAAAGAAGCAGGGATGAGCCATCCCTCACCGAATTGTGCATTGAGATTAATAACGGTCGAGGCCAATGCAGCCTCATGACTCGGAATTCCTATAGGACGATAGTAAGGGAAATTCTTAACACAGCTCTCCATCTTGCGAATGATGCGAAATATATAGCGTTCTATCGCAGGTAGGAGTGCTACACCCACCGAGGCTCTTTCTATTTTATCCTTAACACGTACTCGAGCACTTGCCAAAGCTTCAAGAAAGAATTCACACAAAGCAGGCACTACAGGTTCGATCCCCTGAGAAGCTAACCAATCTACAACACCTCGATTTGCAAAACGATTATACTTTACGAAGATCTCTCCTACGACTCCGATGCGCGGCATAACCTTAAAGGTTATCGCGTTATTAAAATCTTCTGCTGCATTTTTCAAAAATTCATAGAGTCGTTTTGTTTCTCCTTTTTTGAGTGCTGTAACTCCGAGCTTAGTATACTTATCAAACAGACGTTGCGCAATTCCTACAATTCGTTCTCGCACTCGCGAGGCTTGAAATAACGATGAGATAATATCTGCATAAACCAAAATTCGCATAAGTGGGTAGGCAAGTTTTTTCCAAGGAATCTTAAATCCAGGCTGCTCGTTGTATTCTCCATTACCAACCGCTACCGAAATTACAGGAATATCGTCTAAGCCTACCTGCTGAAGAGCCTTTTTTACCAATCCGACATAGTTTGTTGCACGACACTGCCCACCAGTTTGTGTAATCCCGAAGGCTATATCTTCTCGTTTATATTTGCCTGTAGCGATGGCTTGCATAAAATCGCCTACAACCAGAGTAGCAGGGTAGCAGATTTCGTTATTGCTATAACGCAAGCCAAAAACCGCGGTAGATTCGGCACTCGGAGGTAGGTTTTCTGCCTTGTAACCAGCTAGTTCGAATAGAGTTGGGAGGTAAGGTGAGTACGAATCCCCAAACCAAGGTAAGAGGATTGTACGGTAGCGATCCTTTTCTTCAAATACGCAATGAACTGACTCTTTTATCTTATACTGATTTGTATTCGCCCCCTCTCGTAACTTCAGGCTCTCGATTAAAGAACGGATACGTAGACGCAAGGATCCCACATTGCTCACATCGTCCACCTTTAATATAGTAGCCGTTTTGTTAGCGGCACGGAGTATCTCAGTTGCTTCGTCTATTACGTATGCATCCGGACCGCAACCAAAAGATGTGATTTGTATGTAATGAAAATTCCTACCAGCCTTAGCTGCCCAATGTGCTGCGGCTATAATACGATTCGTAAATCCCCACTGGTGTACACTTACAGATGTATGTGGGTCTAAAGTATCTCGACGTGCGATATCCTCCGTTAAAACATCTACACCAAATTCCGTAATAATCTGAGAGATCTTGTGTTGTATCAACGGATCTGTATGATACGGACGCCCAGCAAGCATCACCACTGTGCGCTCCTCTTTTTCTGCCTCTTCCGCAATTGATTGGTTTCTGAGGATTAGATCCGTAAAACAACGCTCTTGTTCGGTCAGTGCTTCGATAAAAGCTTTTTCGAATTGTGAGTATAGGAGATCAAACTTCTTTGGGAGTATTCTCTTAATATAATCCCAGCACTGCTTTTTTAGTAAGGTTACGTCCTTAAAACTAATAGAAGGTGCATCTACTTCCAGATTTTCGGGTAGGAATCCACCAAGAGCACTACGCAACACCTCAGAATATCCCGAAACTACTGGGCAATTAAAGCTATTACTAACACCAGTAACCTCTTTTGCTTCATAGACGACGAAAGGAATAAAGATTCGATCTACACCTCGTCGTATTAAATCAATCACATGACCATGTGCTATTTTGGCTGGGAAACAAATATTATCGGACATTACGGTATGCGCCCCTTTTTCACTCAATTTGAGGGTCGACTCGCTAGAGAGTTTCACTGCAAACCCGCATTTTTCGAAAAGAGTAAACCAGAAGGGGTAATGCTCGTACATCCCGAGGATACGAGGAATACCTATCACAGGTATATCTGAGGTTTGATTGGGAGAAATATGAGACGATTGATAGTTAAATATTCTTTTATATTTCCATTCGCTTATATTTTTCCCCTCTTTTTTAGCTTCACCTTGATTACTGAATATCTTTTCGCATTTATTTCCAGCAAAGAAAATTTCACCATTCTCGAAAGTAAATGTAGTAACCTCGCAACGATTGTAACACCCTTTACATCCCGCTATTTTCGTTGAATGCTCAGCTACATTAGCGATTTCCGCTAGATCTCGCACTGGAAACTTCTTTTGCTTCGCTTCCTGTTCTGCATGCAACGCTGCCCCGAAAGCCCCCATTAGTTCGGGCGCATCCGTGATAATTACTTTGCGCCCCGTTTCTAATTCAAACGCACGCGATACAGAAGGATTTCGAAGTGTTCCACCTTGCACCATAATATGGTCTCCAAGGACTTTGAAATCTTTAATCTTGAGCACCTTGTTCAAACAATTACGAACGACTGCGTAGCCTAACCCAGCAGAGATATCAGCATGAGTAGCCCCTTCGCGCAGCGCTTGTTTTACTCTCGAATTCATAAAGACAGTGCATCGAGTGCCAAGATCACATGGGGCAGAGGAGTTACAGGCTTCTGTTGCAAATGTTGCCACTTCTTGCCCCAGACTTGTAGCAAATGTCTCGATAAACGAACCACAACCCGAGGAACATGCCTCGTTTATTTCAAGACGTGCAATTGTTCCTCGATCAATAAAGACAGCCTTCATATCCTGTCCCCCAATATCGAGGATGAAGGAGACCTCGGGATCAAAAAAGGAAGCTCCTACAAAATGTGCTATAGTTTCGACGACCCCGAGATTAAGACCAAAAGCCTTGCGGATCAAGTCTTCACCATAGCCCGTCACGCAACTTCCCCCAATCTGGATATTCACGCCTTGGTTTGCAGCTTGGTGAGCTAATTCAAGTAAACTTATAGATACTGCACCGAGAGGATCGCCAGAATTTTTACGGTAAGAGCGAAAAATAATCTGACGCTGACTATTTAAGACGATAACCTTTGTGGTTGTTGACCCGCTATCTATACCAAGAAAACAACTTCCTTCGCGAGCCGATGCAAGATCAGCTGTTGGGAGTTTGTATCGCGATTTACTATCTAACCATCTGTTGTATTCATCCTCGTCCCGAAACAAGGGAGTGAGTCCTCTTGTTTTCACACTCGTTATAGTTCGATTTTGTTCGGCAAAAATTTGCAAAAACTCAGCGAATGTATAGGTAGGATTCTCGCGATTTACACTTAATGCCGTCCCCCAAGCCGGGATCGCCTCCGCACATTCTGGAAGTATAAAATCTTCTGTTGAGAGTCCCGTGACCTCAATAAAAGCCTTACGAAGAGGTTCGATATGTGCAAAGGGACCTCCGCACAAAATGACACTCGGTCTCAGCGTATAACCACGCGATAGGGTAGTGAGTACCTGCACACTTACAGCATGAAAGATCGAAGCGGCAATATCCTCTTTTTTAGCACCTCGCGCCAAAAGATTCTGTATATCTGTCTTAGAGAAGACTCCGCAACGTGAGGCAATAGAATGTTTTCTAGTTGCTTTTTCCGCTAGCGCACCTAGATTTTCGACATCGATACCTAAGAGCACAGCCATTTGATCAATAAACGCACCTGTGCCACCGGCGCAACTTCCATTCATACGAATATCTGGTGGTCGATTGGGCTCAAAGAAGATCATTTTTGCATCTTCCCCACCAATGTCTACCAAGCTTACAGCCTCGGGATAGTGAGTCTCTGCCACGCGGCACGCAGCAATCACCTCCTGCACAAACTGGAGTCCACACCGCTCTGCAATTCCCATCCCAGCAGACCCCGTGATGGCAAGTTGGATTCGATCCCCTGCATGTGTTCGTGCTAATTCCTTAAAAACTCTTTCTAGTGTTCCAGCTACATCTGCATTATGCCGGGTGTAAAAACTTTGTAATACACACCCATGCACATCCACCGACACCACTTTGAGTGTGGTTGAACCGACATCCAACCCCACCCGTACTACTTGGTGTTCCATAAAATCTCGTAATTATACTCTCGCGAGCGTAAATATCCTAGTTATTGATACAACTCCTGCGTGATAGTGAGCAGAAGTTAACAGTATTATTACCTCAGATCTCCTCCAGTTATTTTATTTCTCGTCTCCTGTTTGCGATTCTTTAGCCGCCTTAAGGATTCGTGCGCGTAAAGAAAGAAGATCTTCAATAGCAAGATGCACTAATTTCTCAACCGTTGTCTGCTGATACTTGGCCAACAATTGGAGATCTTGCCACAAATCTTCTGCCACTGTAATAGAACATTCCCCATTTTCTTCATTTGTATTCTGGGTAGTGTCTACTTTATTTTGCTCTTCTCCCAAAAACTGCGTATTAGATCGAAGTGCAGCCTGTATATCGCTTAGGGTTTTATGTTTCTTACTCATCTGCTTTCAAAATTTCTTTAGCAAGATGTGTATAATCCTCTGCACCATGCGACTTTGGAGAATACTCAAACACCGTCTTATGAAATGCAGCAGACTCCATGAGGGCAATATCTTGTCGAATAAATGTATCAAACATTTTAGTTCCAACACGAGCATCGTCTGCTATACTTTTAACAACCGCTTGACAAAATTTAGTACGGGGATTTAGTTTCACAAATAATATACCAGCCAAGTCTAATTTATTATTCATTCGTTTACGTACCTTGTCTGTCACCTGTAGGATACGATCCAATCCAATGAAAGCAAAATTCTCTGCCTGCATAGGCACTATAAAACGATCTGCCGCTACTAGAGAATTTATCGAAAAGATACCAAGACTCGGTGGGCAATCGATCAGGATATAGTCATAGGTTGTTTCTAAAACCTCGAGCTTCTCTTGCAACATAAACTCACGCCCAGGTTCATTCACCAGTTTCACTTCGAAATCTAAGAGATCAGGACGCGCTGGGAGGAGATCTAACTTATCGATCTGTATAATCGCCTCTGTAATGGGGGTATTCTCTACGAGGACTTCGCCAATGCTCAGTTTTGGGTTTTCGATCCCAAAAGAGGAGGTGAGATTTCCTTGGCTATCCAAATCGAGTAGCAAGACTTTTTTCTTACGTCGTCTCAATGCAGCCCCGAGATTCAGAACTGTAGTAGTTTTTCCAGTTCCTCCTTTATTATTGATAATCGTATAGATCTTTGCCATATCTAGAGCCTTTACACATATAAAAAAGTACAATGCTTGTGCTTACACCCCCACTCTTAACTATCCTTCTAGAACAAAGATACATTGTATCCTTTACTTATTCCCTTAGTAGTTTTTCAGCTAGCAAAAGATCTTGCTGTGTGGTAATTTTGAAATTAAGATCCTGCGCTTCAACCATTTGAATTTTAATATCTGGACAAAAAGCTCTTACAAGACTCACGTCGTCGGTATAATTCATCTTTTCACACTTAGAGAGTTTTTCCCACAATGTAAATGCTTTTCCGAGCACTTCTGCCTTAAATGCTTGTGGAGTTTGCGCATTTCGTAAATACGAACGATCAAGCACATCAAACAAATCTCCTTCTTCGCTCAATTTATACACAGTATCTGTCACCTTAGATACTAAAACAGAAGCACTTGCAGTCCTAAAATGCGCTAGAAAGTTTTCGAGATCACGGTGCGAGAGTAGTGGACGCGCAGCGTCATGTATAACCATAGCGAAATCATTAAGTAGATATCTAGTGCAATATTGAAAAGCATTGTAGGTAGATTCTATGCGACTTGTCCCTCCTTCTATAATATCAAAAGGCTTCGTATTATGAAAACTAGCAACCATTCTTTCAACAGCCGAAATAGACTCTTTTGCAACTACAATACCAATCCTACAGATTTCCAGAGACTCAAGAAAAAGTTTGACACTATATAGCAAAATAGGTATATCGTTCAATTCTATAAATTGTTTTGGGATGTTGCTTTGCATTCTAGTTCCCAAACCAGCTGCCAAGATTATGCCAATTGTCTGCATTTATTTCCTATGAATTATATGCAATCTGCGTAGAAGAGGAGATAAAACCTCTTTAATCTCTGAAAAGATAAAATACCCAAGCAAACCATATATACTCCCAAAGACGATCGAACGTACAACTAAGCTTAAAAACGCATTTTCGATTTTTAGTAAATATACTAATGCGGCACTAGCACCAATTAGTAAAAGTTTTAATCCATTTTTGAGTAGGTGGCGAAAGGGGAGTATATCTCTGAGAATAAATATATAGAATGTTTGCAATACTAACTCCGTAAATATGTAACTGATAGCTGTTCCTTGACTCTCTAAATTAGGTATAAGAAGTAGATTGAGGAGGATATTAAAAAGGGTTGCAATGATGAGTGCAATAATAATCTTTTTTTCACGTCCCAGTGCCATTCCTGTATGGTAGAGACTTAACCCTGTGAGGGGAAGTGTAAGAATCATAATTTGTAAAAGATGCGACGCACCACGAAACGAATCACCTAAAAGTAATTCGCAAATTTCTTTTGCATTTATCGCGAAAAGTCCGACAAGCAGACCACAGAAAAAGAGACTAAAGAACAGTTGACGCTTGAAGAACGTGAAAAATTCGTCGTACATCCCTTTATTCCATAAATAAGAGAAACGTGGAAGTAGGACATTTCCGAGTACAGAAACCATAATTACAGCAATACGCACTAGGCGTGCAGTATAGTCATAGAGCCCAACTTCGCTTTTGGTAGAAAGGTATCCTAGTAGGATTCGATCTGTAGTAAGCAGTAGTGTTGTAAACACTATCGGTATAAAGAGTAAGAGACAAGGACGAAAAAGCCTAAGTAACGTAGCCTTGATATTTTTTAGAATAGGTCGTACTCCGTACCGCCGTAAGGAAACCCAGTAAAAAAGATTACTAAGCAGAATTGTAGCTTGTTGTAAAATTATTAGCAAAGCAAGTTGTGAATTAGAGCGAATAGTAATAAAGATTAATACACTACCTAATATTCGCATAGTCACTGTACGCAATGCAACGCGCTCAAAATGTTCAAGACCACTATAAAACCATGTGAGATCAGTAGCCGATCCGAAAATGTGAAATAGAAAAAGAAGGTAATAGCCCCTGTAACCATCTGTAGTTGTAAAACACCACAAAATAAAGAAGAGACTCGCGAAAAAAGAAAAGAGGAGTTGAAAAGTGAGAGCATAGGAGAACGTTTCTTGCAAGCGAGGTTTATCTTCGCGCACTTTAGATACTTCGCGTACGCCATAAAGAGAGATTCCAAAAACACCTAGAATTGCAAAATTGGTAGCAACACTTAATCCAAAGGAATTAATCCCTAGGAGTTCACTACCAAAGACACGCGTGATGTAGGGTGTAACTACAAGTGCTAATAAAATATTGGAAACCTGCATAGCACCAAGATAAAGCGCGTTACGAAGGATCTTCATCTTGGTTTATAAGTCGAAATAATATTAGTAATTCAAAGTAGTGGGGATTCTTATCTCGGTCTTTAGAATGGATTAGAGCCTCGGAATAGTGCACGACGTGTAGCATCTAATGCATTACTAATGAATAGATTTTCTTGCTGGGAAATCTCTGTATAAAAAGATGTAGAAGAGAGTAGAGAAGAAAAGAGTCCACTTGCCAAAAGAAGGAAAACAGAAATAAGTATAAACTGCTGGAGAAATCGCTTCTTAAAATACGATGGATATTTGGCACGATTGGGATGCCTTAAGAGCAAGATATTAAAGAATAGGACAATACATACAAAAAATAGAAAAGTAAACAAGATGATAGGTGTAGGATAAAAATTGAGTACTGGTAAAAGAGTTGAGTGAATATTGGAAAAAATAGGAGGGAAATGGGAGTGGTAGCTCGAGAAATAAAAAAAATCGGTAAGAGTAGCGAGAAAAATAAAGCTCAAGATAAGCGTTGCAACCACACACCAAAGGATTCTCACAAAATGCGTAGGAAATTTCCTATGCGAAAAAAGATAAAACAGTGGAAAAAGAAGAAGAGGGAATAAAAAAGTTGCTAAAACCTCTAGATCTCTCAATGCTCCATAGAGAAGAATTTCTATCGAAGAAATCGAAGTAAATACTTCATTCCTATGATAAATCAGAATAAACAAACGAGCAAGTGAAAGAATAATAAAGGAAAACGTAGTAAGTAAAAACACGGGACGCAGAAAGAGAGTACTTGCATGGCTGTATTTCTCACTAGACCATCTACCTATAACCCGCTTATTCTTTTTACGCATAGCTAACACACAACTTTTCTTATACAAAGATAGCACATTGGAGAGAGGGATATTCCCTTACGAGTGGTTCTAAATTAAGAGTTTGACGTATCCTATTTACCTTTGTGAGCAAGGAATTAAGTATTAATGCGAATTGAGGAGTGTTTACAATATGTATTGCTTGAGCAAGAGTATGTAAGCCTACCGGGAGTGGGGAGTTTTATTCGTACTCGTTCGGAAGCCTACGTGGATAATCAGCATACAATACACCCGGTAACTTATACTCTAAGTTTCTCCGAAGAACGCAACTTTGACGACGGAGCATTGCTTAATTATTTGATTGTTCATAGCACACTTCACGAAGAGGAGCTTCGCACTATCTATTCTCTTTGGATCGAGGTTTTAAAAGAAAATCTTGCTCAAGGACTAGCCATACATTTTCAAGGGATAGGAGAACTACAAAAAAGAGAAAATGGAATAAACCTAGTTACAAGTGATGAGACCGTACTCCTTACGCATCGCAATGTACCTGTCTATTTGTTACCAAAATCTAAGGGTATAAAAAGAAGAAGAAATCGAAGAGTTAGCTTCCTAACTTCTTTACTCATCGGCCTATCTCTAGCGAGTGCTTCAATCGTATTAACCTATCTTTTCCTAAAACCACAGAGTAAAAAACAAAAAGAAATTGCAACTCACAAAGAGGAAAAAACAAAGACCGACTCCACAACCTTAGATTTTTCTTTATCCTTGCCACAAGACAGCTCTTTGTTAAAAGAAGAAACTAAGCAGATACTCGATAGTTCTCATAAACAAGTAAATGCGCTCCGTGTAGTTGCAGAAAAACCACAAAGGAAATTTTGCTATTACATCGTCGCAGGTAGTTTTTCTAGTATCGAGAATGCTAATAAGCTGAAACACACATTAGAGAAAAAGGGCTATCGCGCTGAGATAAGCAAATTAACTGGTAGGTACCGTGTAACTTTAGGAAAATTTTACGACAAGAAAACTGGCGTACGAGAAATGCATAAACGTCGCGAGGAATTAAAAGACGAAAGTTATTGGCTTATTGAAATCACAGAGCATAACAGCAAGGAGCAATAAAAGTTAGTAATACTGTTTATAACTTGTATATCTTGTTGTAGATTTTGTAAGATGAGGTGAATGATTGAATTTATAAACAATCGGTTGAAGTAAAATTGATACTATACACACTTAATTATCTACAATATAGAATGCTCGTATTGAAATAAAAAAACAATATTACAATAGATCAATCATCTATATTAAAATACTATGATTCAGTAATTTAATAGATATAGTATAAAGTTTTTTAGTAGATAGAATTAAATACTAATACTGCGATATGAACATTATAAACACCCTAACTTCTATCTTTATTCTTTTATAAAAGAAATGGAGGAAATAAGTAGTAATCCACTTGTTTGTATATTGTGATTTATAGTAAGTGAAAATGCAAGAGGATCTTGAAACCACAGTACGTCCTTTATCTTTTAAAGAGTTTACGGGACAGAGTAAGGTCTTAGAGAACTTAAGTGTATTTGTTTCTGCAGCGAAATTAAGAGGAGAGGCTTTAGATCATGTTCTTTTTCATGGGCCTCCAGGTTTAGGAAAGACAACGCTTGCGAATATACTTGCCAATGAGTTGGGGGTTCCTATTAAAATAACGAGTGGGCCAGTAATTGACCGACCTGGTGATTTGGCAGGAATCTTAACTAATCTTGAACCCGGCAGTGTTTTGTTTATTGATGAGATACATCGTCTTTCTCCTATAGTAGAGGAGTATCTATATTCTGCAATGGAAGACTTTACTATCGATATCTTGATAGAGAAGGGACCAGCGGCTCGTAGTGTTCAACTCCGTCTTAACCCATTTACGCTTGTTGGTGCAACTACACGAGTCGGTTTGTTAACAAAACCACTTAAAGCTCGTTTTGGAATAACGTGTCTTCTTGAGTATTACTCTCAGGAGTACCTTATTTTTATTATAGAACGTTCGGCTAGAATTTTACAAATCCCTATACATTCAGATGCAGCTGGCGAGATAGCTGCTCGTAGTCGAGGAACCCCACGTATTGCAAATTCTCTCTTGAGACGTGTTAGAGATTTTGCACAAATCAAAGGAAATGGTACTATAGACTTACCAATTACGCAATTTGCACTTGATGCCTTGAATATTGATAGCAGAGGATTAGATCTTCTTGATCGAAGAATTTTATCAACTATAATAACTAAATTTTCAGGAGGCCCTGTAGGGTTAAATACTTTAGCAACTGCCGTAGGCGAAGATTCTGGAGCAATAGAAGAAGTCAACGAACCATTCTTAATAATGGAGGGTTTCTTACAACGTACCCCGCGCGGGCGAGTTGTAACAGATGAGGCTTATTTACATCTTAACCTTGAATATAATATTGAGAGGAGCTCCCTTTTTTAAGTATTTTGAAAGAATATTTCATAAAACAGTATACTACTCCATATTTTTTGTTTTTTCAATATACTCCCATATTAAATTTGCCTTATTCTCCCCAATAATAACTTTTAACCCTTCCTTTCCTACGGCTTTTATCTTTTCAATACTTCCATAAAAATTATATAATTTTTTAATAGTAGCTTCTCCAATACCCACAATATTTTCGAGAAACAGGTATTTAACAGCCTTATCTCTTTTTATTCTATGATTCTTAATTCCAAAACGATGTGCCTCATCTCTCATTTGAATAAGGAGCCGTAAAGCTGAAGATTGTTTATTTAATAAAATAGGTTCTGTTCCACGTGGAACAAATATTTCTTCCATCTTTTCTGCTAATCCTATAATAGGAATTTTAGAAAGGAGATTTATTTTTTTAAGAGTCTTGTATACAACTGACAATTGTCCTTTTCCTCCATCTATAACTAAAAGATCTGGGAGTTTTTCATCCGGGAGGTTAGTATAGCGTCGTGTTACAATCTCCTCCATTGTTGCATAATCATTAGGACCGTCAACTGTATTTACGTTATATATCCTATATTGGTCTTTAGCTGCAACTCCATCAATAAAGACGACAATAGAAGATACCGGGTAGGTACCTTGTGTGTTAGAATTATCAATACACTCGATTCGTTTAGGGATCTTTGGAAGTTGCAGAATTTTCTGTAGAGAACTTATAGCTTCTTCTGTTGGAAGTTTGTTTTGAATTTCCAATTGTGCTAAATAACGTTCCGTATTGAGTTCTGAGAGTAGTAGTACTCTATGTTTATCGCCTCGTAATGGATGCTCTATGTTTTTATAATGTGAGTTAGAAAGAGGAGTGGTGATATTGGTAAGCAGGGTATCAGCTTCACTCGCAAATTCTTCATGAAGTCTATAAATAGCAACTTCTAGAAGTTCTTCTAGTGAATTTTCTAGAGGATTTTGTACTTTACGATTAATAGAAAGCACAATAGCCCCGTTGTAAACATGCATATAATTGAGAGCGATTCTTTTTTCCTTTTGTTTTATCGTAATTACATCAAGATCCCCCACTTCTGGGTTTAGTACACTATTCTTATGTTGATATTCACGAAGTTCGCATATTTGATTATAGAGCAATTCAGCTTTTTCAAATTCTAATTTCGCTATCTTATCTTCGTATTCAGTATTGAGTTGATTAATTACGCTAGCTACCTTACCCTTTAGGATACTCGAAATACAATCAATAGATTTATTATACTCACTTCTAGATATTGCATTGATACATGGAGCTTTACAGTTATGTATATAATATTCCAGACATGCTCTATATTTCTTATTTTCAATCTGCGAATGACTCATAGGGTATTTACATGTCCTGTAATGGAATAATTGTTTCAGTGTGCTGAGGATTGTTTGAATCCCACTACTAGAAGTATAGGGACCATAGTATTTTCCGCGACGTGGATTGTAATTACGTGTGATAAAAACACGCGGATATTCTTCTTTCGTAATACAAACCCAAGGGTAAGATTTATCGTCTTTAAGTAGAATATTATATTTAGGTTGATTTTCTTTTATGAGGTTATTTTCTAGCAAGAATGCTTCTTCTTCAGAGTTTACAATCACAAAATCTAAAAACGCAATCTGACGAACCATAACTTTTGTTTTTGCAGATTGTTTCTCTAAATTGACAAAATATGAACTAACTCTTTTATGAAGATCCTTTGCCTTTCCTATATATATAATCTTCTTGTTTAAATCTTTAAAAACATATACCCCTGGCACGTGGGGTAGCATGCGCACTACTTCCCGAACTTGCTCATAATTCTGCTCTTCTGTAAGAATCTCTTTTTCTCCAGACATTATATATTAAGATTTTGTTCCACGTGGAACAAAAAATCGCATAGCAATTAAAATTGCTTTTATATCACTGGGTTTTATTCCAGAAATTTGCTTTGCTTCTAGAATTGTTTGTGGATGAAATTTTTCTAGTTTTTGCCGTCCTTCAATACTTATATTTTCAATATTGGTATAGTTTATTGTGGGAGGGATATGGATGTGATCTATTGTTGTGTAATTTTCGACTTCTAAATTCTCCTTTTCAATATAACTTCTGTACTTAATTTCAATTTCAGCACTTATTAAGATTTCCTTTTTTAGTAAAGGTTTTGGAATTCTTGAATTAAGTATTGCTAAGAGATCTACTAAATGAATTTCTGGACGCAATAGAAGTTGTTCAAGTTTTACCGGCTGTACTAAGGGAGATGAAGGGATGGTGGTTAAATACAGATTTATCTCATCGGGAGTAATGGAAAGATTACATATCCTTTCAATAAGTTCGTCTACCTCTATATATTTCTCAGCAGTCTCATTATATTGCCTTTCAGATTTTAGACCAATAGCATGGCTAATTTTGTAGAAACGTTTGTCGGCATTGTCTTGTCGTAAAGAGAGACGGTTTTCTGCACGACTAGTAAACATCCTATAGGGTTCATCTACACCTTTGTTAATAAGATCATCAAGCATTACTCCAATGTAACTATCTCTACGTTGAATGATGTAGGGAACTCGATTGTCGTGTTTTAATGCTGCATTGATACCTGCAATAACGCCTTGTGCTGCTGCTTCTTCGTACCCTGTTGTTCCGTTTATTTGTCCTGCTAAATATAAATTGGAGATAATATTAGATTCGAGTGTCTTTGATAGTTGACGTGGATCGAAGTAGTCGTATTCAATCGCATAGCCAGGTCGTATAATATGTGCATTCTCTAAACCTTTAATCGTCTGTAATGCTTCTACTTGTACATCGAATGGTAAAGAAGTACTAAAACCATTGATATAAACAGTTTGTCCATTAACACTCTCGGGTTCTAAGAAAATAGGATGGGAGTCTTTAGTACTGAAAATATGGATTTTATCTTCTATACTAGGGCAATAACGAGGTCCTCTACCTTCTATTACACGTTGAAAAAGTGGTGATCTGTCTAGATTTGCACGGAGTATCTCGTGTGTGGTCTTGTTTGTCTCAGTAATATAACAAGGGCGTTGTGGAAGTTTTGTATATTGAGTTTGAGTGAAGGAAAAAGATCCTACCTCAGGGTCTCCTTCTTGAATTTTACATACACTTAGATCTATGGTTGATAGGTGTATACGAGGGGATGTTCCTGTCTTGAATCTAGCAGCATGCATCCCATAGTTGAGGAGTTGTTGGGTTAAAAGAGGGACAGAACTCTCATCTATTCGACCTCCTGAAGTATGATATAATCCTATATGTATCAGACCATTTAGAAAGGTACCAGCTGTGAGTATGGTTTGTTTTGCATAAATCTTGCCGCGTATTTTCGATACCACGCCACAGCAAGTAGGAGTACCATTCTTATCGTTAATTATGAGTTCTTCTATTGTATCTTGTATACAGAGTAGGTTTTGTGTATTTTCAATTTCGTTCCGCCAAATTTGTGAAAAGATTTCGCGGTCGCATTGCGAACGGGGACTATGCATTGCAGGACCTTTCGAACGATTGAGCATACGAAATTGAATAGAAGAACGATCGGTACATTGTGCTGTAAAGCCTCCTAATGCGTCAATCTCTCGAACAATTTGCCCTTTTCCAATACCTCCGATTGATGGATTACAGCTCATCATTGCAAGCTTAGTAATATCAGTGGTGATAAGGAGTGTTTGCATACCTAGTTTAGCTGCAACACGAGCGGCTTCGCATCCTGCATGTCCGCCACCTATTACGATTATATCTATGCTCTTATTCATAGAGCAAAGGAAATATATTTATAGTAAAGCGTTGAATTGCGTTAACCAATAATCTTCTGCAGCACGCATAGCTTTTTGTTCCTCTATCGTATGATCGTCATAGCCGATCATGTGTAAAATCCCATGAAAGAGTACGCGTATCAATTCGTTATAGGTTGATGTTTTGTACTGTTGTGCATTTTCGAATACTACAGGAATACAAACAAAAATAGTAGCACGAAGATTTTTAGGTTTTTCGGAAAGCGGGAAGGTGATAATATCGGTATGGTAGTGGTGATCGAGGTATTGTATATTAGTAGCTTTAATAACCTTCTTTGAACATAGGATATACTCAATATCCTCAACTGTATACCCTTTTTCGGTACACATCCGAATAATCGTAATGCGTATTTTTTCCTTATTACGCAGAAGGTAATGTACTCCTTGTGTATAAAATACGATACTCAATATTTATTTCTTTTTATCGAATACAATAACAACTTTTTTACCATTTTCAAGATATCTAACCTCATCAGCAACGATCTTTGTGAGGAATACCCCGCGTCCTTCTGTTTTTTCGATATTCTCTGGGAGTGTAGGATCTGGGATCTGACTAGGATCAAATCCGTCTCCCTCATCTTCTATCGTAAAGACAAATTGAGTATCTGTAGTATCGAATGTACAAGTGACGAACTTTTTAGGATTGAGTTTGTTCCCGTGAATAACAGCATTATTGAATGTTTCGCAAGTTGCGATTTGTATATTTCCTTCGAGTTCTACTAACCCTTCTACATCAGAGAATAGTTCGCTCAAAAAGGAGA
The DNA here is from genome assembly GCA_965240855.1 of uncultured Bacteroidia bacterium. Classification (GTDB taxonomy): domain Bacteria; phylum Bacteroidota; class Bacteroidia; order Bacteroidales; family CAJPTX01; genus Bacteroides_D. The sequence goes on from CBDEMG010000030.1 coordinate 47,712, forward strand.
GAAATTCTGTATTAGCGTTTTGAGTTGAAGCGAGTACAATCTTTTTCATAGCTACGGTATAGTTTACGACATCTTTTAGAATTTAGTTACTACTACTTCGTTTCTAGTTAGTTGTTTGACTTCAGTAAATATTTATTCTCTTACTATACAAAGATAGGGGTTCTAATAAAAAATACTACGTGTTGCTAAAAATAATAAGTGAGAAATATGGTTTTTATTATATCTCGTCTTTTCTATGGGTGTAACCAAACTTTAGGATTCTGAGATTTAAATTCTTGCCAAATCTCGAAGTGTAAAATTCCGCTATTATTTCCTTTTTCGGTGTAGAGTATACCGAGTGCTTGTCCAGTCTTAATCTCCTCTCCAATACTTACTACAATATTCGTCAGATTGGAGTAGAGTGTTAGGTAGTCTCCGTGACGCACGATAACAACATCGTTCCCTCCAGGAATTCTAGCAACCTTAGTTACCTTCCCTTGGAATATACTCCGGATTGTAGAGTTTTTCTTGGCCGCAATATCTATTCCCTCACTTGCTGTTGTGATCCCTTTGAGTAGTTTACTCTCTTGTTTACCGTAACCACGAACAATTGATCCTGTAAGGACTGGCCACGGGAGTCTACCTTTATTAGAAGCAAAGTCTTTACTGAGTTTCTTGTAAATCGCATCGTGTTTTGTTTTTCGGTTTTGCGCAGCTTCCTCTTCAAGAAGTTTGTTAATTGCGATATTGAGTGCCTTCACACGCTGCTTATCTTCAAGTAAACTCTCTTTTAGCTCTTTTTCTTTTTTCATTAATCGCTTTAGTTCTTTATCGTAAAGCTCTTGTTCTGAAATAAGTTGAGTTCTCGAAATATACTCCTCATTACGTAGAACTATTAGCTGCTTTTGACAGCGAACGAGCGAATCGCGCTCGTAATGTAATTTGGTATTAATCGCTACGATAGCGTCGTGTTGAGAATGCTGATACTGTAAGTATTCGCGATAAAATCTGACGCGTCTATACATTTGTGTCAGTGATTGAGAGGCTAGTATATGGAGTAAAATTTGATGCTCGCGCTGAAGAAATTGTGCACTTCGAACAAACTTGGCATATGCTTGTAATAAAGAGTCGCGTTCCTGTTCATAATACTTAATACTTCGTACACGTTGCGAAATTTCAGTATTGTAGATCTGTATCTGTTGATTAATGTTTTTAATGAGATCATTACGTGTTTCTATCTGAGCTGTAATAAGATCTATTTTATGTGTATTTTGTTTTTGTGATTTAGTACCCTCTTCAATCATTTGCGAGGTGGCAGAGATACGTGCCAAGGCTTGTTCCTTCTGTTTCTGGAGATCTTTGATATTTTGGGCCTGCAGAGAGTAAAATCCTATTATATGAAATAATAAGAGTAGTAGAAATCTTCTATATGAGTTCATTTAAAACTATAAGTTTTATGGGGATATTTATTTATTACTAGTTGCTTTCTGCCTATATACATCTGCTGCTGCTTTATTACCGAGAGCTTCCAAAACATCTGCGTAATGTAATAATGATACTTCTCCTGGCGAACTATTTATCGTTAGCATTTTACTAAAAACACTTTTAGCCTCTTGGTATCGTTGGAGTCTGTAGAGGATATAGCCATATGTATCTAGATAGTTTATATTATTTGGATCAATCACTAAGCTTTCTTTACTCATTTTCAATGCAATATCAAGTTTTGTTTCATCAAATATTGCAAGATTATAAGCATAGTTGTTCAGTACAACTTCATTAGCACTGTTATATTTCAACGCTTCTTTATAAGCTGCGAAAGCCTTTTCGTTCTTTGGGCTAATATCTCCTAAAAATCCATATAAACTAGACAAGTTTTTTTGTAGAATTTCGCGGCAATTTACGGTAGTATCTTGTGTAAAGGAGTAGGAATAAGTATATACATCTTTACTTTTATGTTCCTTTAGTAACTTCTTGTATATCTTTATGTACGATGTAACAGTATCTATTTTGGCAAGCGAATCTTTTACTTGTCCTACATAATCGAAATAGGCGAAAGCTGGGAAAAGATCAAAAGGATATTTAAGTAAACTTTCGCGGAAGGGTTGAGTCTCTTTATCCCAATTGTCTTGTGTGGGTGGTTGTTTAAATTGATATACCCCACTAAGTTGGATTCTATTCCATAGATAATTATCAGAGAATTTTGTAGAACACTCTTCCATTAGTTTAAGGATAGAAGAAGTATCTTGCAAACGTCTATATAGCAGTAGAATATTAAATTGTCCTTCTGGTGAGTTATCAAGCAGATGTTTTATATTTCTAATCACATTTTTTCCTGCACGAGTCTTACTAGTTTCTCTGCGAAGGATGTATGGAAGGTTATGTGTGAGTTCAATCAGCCATTCGGGACGAAAGTGACATTGAGTTAGTAATGTATCGAGAATTCCGATAAGTTCGTCATGTTTTCCAATCTGAAGCATGTACTGAATATAGGAATCGATAAGAATCTCATCCTCTGGACATCCGTATCGTACTCCTTCTTGAAAATACTTTCTGAAATTTGCAGTATCTCCACTCCGTGCAGCAAGGGTCGTACCAAGGAAATAGTTATTACTGTTAGTAGGATCCTCTTTCAGGAGTTCTTGAAGGATAAGAAAGGCACTATCGGGTTGTTTGTTTCGTAGGTAGAGATTGATGAGTAGAAGATCTATATCAAAATTTTGACGGAAAAGTTCAAGATGAGAGCGTCCTAATTTAAGTGCACTATCTAACATATTGTTGTGGATATATGCCATGAGAACACTATACTCGCTTTTAGGATCGTTTGGTTTTAGTTTTTTTATTCGTTGAGCTACCGTAAGCAGTTCTTTCGGATCGTTTTGTTGATCTTCTAGTATAGAGTAGTATTGCTGAAGATAGGTTATGCAACTAGAATCAAGTTCTGTGGCATGGCGAAAATATTTTTTGGCAGAATCTCCTTCATCGTTTTGTAGGTATATACGTGCGAGTAGGTCTGTGATTTCGGCCGAATGCGTGCTATCTACTATGCGTTTTAGTACTTTAGGCGTATTGGCTGTGGTGTCCGTAAGATAAAGATAGTAGCTATCAAAATACGTATTACCAATTTGTTTTTCAAAACGCTGCGATTTTTTCTTCGTAGTACTACAATTACTGAAGAGTAGAATACTACAAATGAATATTATACTAGTATATGTAATTTTTCGTAACATTATATCCCTGTGTGACCAAATCCATTGTTATCTCTTTCTGTACTACTCAACACGTCTACACACAAAAAAGTGGCTTGAACTATAGGGGCAATTACAATCTGTGCTATTCTATCGCCTGCGTGAATAGTATAATTCTCCTTACCATGATTTACAAGTAAGACAATGATCTCCCCTCTATAATCGCTATCAATTGTGCCTGGACTGTTGAGGATTGTGAGGCCATGTTTAGCTGCAAGACCGCTTCGTGGTCTTATTTGTGCTTCGTAATGAAGAGGTAGTTCGATAGCAATGCCTGTAGGTATGGCTCTATATTCTCCATGTGGAATCTCTATAGGTTGTTCTATGTATGCATAGAGATCAGCTCCAACACTCCCCGAGGTCATGTATTGTGGAGGTTTTGCTCCTTTAGATAGTTGAATTTTTATTTTCGTTTCCATAAGCTAAATATTTGTTGTAGTTTGAGATGCTCAAGAGACATGAGAGTATACAAGACAAGTACTATAATACAGGTTCGAATTGCAAGTATTACTACAAGATTATGTATTGGTATATTAATCCCTATCAATAAAGCTAAACCAACAATGAGTAAAGAGAGGATAAATTTCCTATATTCATAAGGTACTGGGAAATATTTATGTCCTATCAAGATACAGAGGAAACACATAATACAATAACTAGCAACGCGCGCAATTGCTGCTCCGTAATAGCTCAAAAGAGGAGTTAACCAAACATTGATAAGAAATGTGACCAATGCGCCAGTGAGTGTAAAGAATACACCGTACCAAGTGCGTTTTTGTAGTTTATACCAAAAACTCACATTGAAGAAGAGACCATATAAAAGATTGGCAAGTAGGAGAATAGGGATCACACCAATTCCTATTCTAAAATCCTCCCCAATAAAATATTGTAAACAAGGAAGATAGAATATTATACCTAATAAAATAATTAAAGTAAAGTACCAAAAATATTTTGTTACATGTGCATAAATACGTGGGTCATTCTTTTCGTCAGCAGTAGAAAAGAAATAGGGCTCTGCAGCAAACTTAAACATCTGTACAAAGAGGACAAGAAGGATAGCAATTTTAGCATTTGCTCCGTAAATACCTAATTCATTCATGGGTTGAGGACTTGGAGTCAACCATTTTATGAAGACGCGATCCATGAATTCGTTAGTCGTTCCTGCAAGACCACTCAGTAAGAGTGGGAATGAGAAAGCAAGTATTGGCAAGAGAATTTTTTTACTGAAATACAGAGGAACTCCTTTGCAAGCTATAAACGCAAGAATCCAAGCTAGCGCACTCGAAATGAGATTACTAAGAAGGACATATCCTACTGTAAATGAGTGGTTATATAATTCTAACTTAGGGAAGAGGACTAAGAATAGAAGATTAAGACCGATATTTACAATTACAGAGATAATCTTAATGCCACTAAATATTTTTGCTCTCTCTTCCCAGCGCAGACGGTTGAAGAGCGTAGCTCCCCAAGCATCTATAGCTAGGATTCCAAATATCAGAAGCAAAAGATTCTCGTTCCCAGAGTAATTAAGTACGGAAGCTATAGGGGTTATAAAGAGGTAGCAGGATGTGAAAAAAAGAATACTTGTGAAGCCTAAGAAATAAAAAAGAGTGCCAAAAACCTTATTACCTTGTTCTTGATTCTGCTTTTTACCAGCAAAGCGAAAGTAACCTGTTTCTAGACCAAAGGTTAGGAAAATTAGTAATATAGCTACATAAGCATAAAGCTCCGTAAGTATACCATACTCTCCTTCATTCATCACGCGTGAGTGAAGCGAGACGAGAAAGTAATTTAAGAGACGTGGAACAACACTACTTAATCCGTAGATTGCAGATTGTGTAGCTAGCTTTCGGAGTACTCCCATTAGAATCGTAATCCTAGATTATTAAAAAGAGAATATCCGATATTGATATTCAGTAGGAAATTGTCTATATAATTCTCTTGCCAGTTGGGTAAGTAACCGAGAGAGAGACTGATTGGACCTAAAAAAGTTTGATAGAAAAGATGTAGCTCTCCAAATATGTAGTAGTTTCTCACGGAGAGTTCGTAAATACTTTTGAGTTCGCTATTGGGATGAGCTTGAAAGACGGGAAGAAAACCATGGGCACATCCCTGTAAGTATAGGTTTGTGTATATCTGAAAAGTGGGGAGTACACTTAGGGATGCGTAGCGATGAGCTCGTAAACGGGGTAGGTATAGGGACTGGGTAATGAGTGATGGATTGAAGTTTGGCGTGACAAGAAGATCAGAAGTATAATTTTGTAGAGGAGTACGAAACATCCATTGGGCTTCTAATTTTAGGCCTACCATAAAGAGCTCAGAAACTATGGGGATATACTCCTCGTAATATGCATGCAAATTGTACCATAAATGTTGTACATGCGTTGGTTGATGTTGTGGAGCCGTCGTACCTGGGAAATGAAATTCGTCTAGGTAGAAGAGTCCTGTGCGGAGATATAATGTATTTCCGTTCGTTGGATATTGTTTGTAATTCAGGGTTTGTTGTCGGATTTCCCCGCCCAAATAGAGGTAACGGAAATAAGTTTCGTCAGGGATATCGCGCCTGAGAAAATGTATTCCTTGATAGTAGTTGTCAAAGCGAAATCCGTAGTTCAAGACAATGTTGCATTGAGAATTATAAGAAGTTGGGAATCCGAACTTTGTATAGAAGAAGTTATCTTTAATTTTAAGATATGGAGGTCGCGAATCTTCGAAAATAGCAATTGGGGAGGTGGTATGATAGTCGAATCGTGAGAAGGAATATCCGAGTGTGTAGTAAAAGGGAGTAGAAGTTGGGAAATCTTGTCGCCATCCTATATGGGCATTCGAGTATAAATTACCAATAGTTCCATAAGCAAAGGCTCGTGCAGAGAAGTTCGAAAATATTTTATAATCAATACCTAGGAATATATTATTTAAATTCCTACTTGATATATTACCACCTAATGAAATATCTAAAGGATTAGCGCGATCTACACTAAGATCTAGGTTAAAGAGTTCGGTACTAGGATTGTAGTGTGCTTTGGGATAGATGCGATCTATATTACAATCAGCTAAGTGTTTGTAATACTCCTCTTCGAACGATTGAAAAGAGAAGGCGTTTCGTGTTTTGTTTATTGAATGGACAATATATTTTTTTTGTTTTGATGAGAGTCCGTGGACTTCTGTATTGCGGGAGAATACAAGTGTTGGGAGTGTGGCGCGATAGGCTTCGCGTTCTTTCCGAAGCTTAGAGCGAGTATAGCGACGTTGGATGCGTTGTTTAATTTCAGGCATCATTTTCATAGTATGCGCATAGCCTGTAGCTACAAGCGAGTCGCATTTTTCAAAATCGAGAATTCCGATATCTGCAAACGTACTAGAGATCGTAAGACCTAGTGAATCGGGAAGTTGGTATTCAGTCGGCTTCATAACCAGTACTTCAATCTGACTTAAAAGGTCGTTTTTTGTGGGTGGGAGACTCGCTCCCGATACATTACTCCCGAGTATGATATCTGGATGAAAATCGTCGCGGAGTATATCCCATGGAAAGTTGTTGTACAGTCCTCCGTCGAAGTACAGTGTCCCATCGATCTCTACACATTGAAAGAGAAAGGGGTAGGTCATACTAGCTCGCACACTTTGCCCTAAATCGCCTTTCCTGAAAACCTTTTCACGTTTGTTATATACATCGCTAGCGATACAGCGAAATGGGCGGAAGAGGTTGTTGAAATCCCCATTAGCTTTTCCGTTGGGGGCAGCAGCAAAACGCATGAAAGCGAGATCCATCTGCGAGGTATTAATTAGATGGGAGGGGAGTACGAGTTTAAACAAAGAGTCCTGTTTTTGGATCGAAATGGTAAGCATTCGCTGATCATCAACATAATCGCGGATATAGTATTTAAATTTATCAGGGATTAGTCCCTGCTTCCATTGCTTAAATTCCGACGATTTGAAGACGGAGATCATCTCCTCGGGCGAATAGCCAATACAGTATAACATACCGACAATAGAACCAATGGAAGTTCCTGAAATATAATCGATTGGTATATCATTCTCTTCCAGAGCTTTAATTACTCCGATATGGGCAAGCCCCTTAGCCCCTCCACCACTTAATGCAACACCTACACTTTGTGCAATTAGCTGGTTGGTAAGCAATAGAATAAAAAAAACGCAGAGTAGGTAGCTGCGTTTCGTAAGTACGTATATGTCCTTTACCAAAACAAAAATAGCGTATCTTAGTCACCGCTTAACAAATGTACAACAATGAATCGTCTTATCTATTCACTTATTATCGCGTCTAGTTTTCTTTTATTCATAGCTCCTTTTATGGGTTGTACTGCTTCTACGCCCTATCCAAAAGATAAGTACGTTGTAAAAGTAGAGACGACTAAGGGAGATATAATTCTTACACTCTATAACGAAACGCCACTCCATCGAGACAATTTTGTTAAATTAGTAAAAGAGGGTTTCTATAATGGAGTTTCATTTCACCGCGTGATCAAAGATTTTATGATTCAAACGGGGGATCCCAATACAAAGGATCCTAATTCCAAGGAAATTCCCGGCACAGGAGATCCTGGCTATACAGTTCCTGCTGAAATCGTAAACGGACTTTTCCATAAAAAAGGTGCTCTTGCTGCAGCTCGAATGGGAGATCAAGTAAATCCAGAAAGGAGATCTTCAGGTTCGCAGTTCTATATAGTACAAGGCAACGTATATACGCCAGAACAGCTCCAAAGTTTAGAGATGCAAAAGACTCAACAAGAAGCTTATCACCGGGCATTGAAAATTGTAAATGAAAATCGCGAGAAGTTTTTTCAAACGGATATGGCAAAAGAAGAAATGCAGAAAAAGTTTGATTCGTTAATGTCCGAACAAATGCAGCAAGTAAAGCCAGTTCGCTTTTCAGAAGCTCAAAGGGCTGTTTATACGACTTTGGGAGGTACTCCGCATCTTGATGAGCAATATACTGTTTTTGGTGAGGTTATTGAAGGGATCGATGTACTTGATTCTATTGCTGCAGTAGAGACTGCAAGTGGTGATATTCCTCTGCAAAGAGTAGAAATAAAAAGAATGAAATTACTCAACAAACCCAAATTGTAGGAGCTAGCGCTTGAGATGTTAGAAATCATAGAAGCATTACAAAAAGAGTTGGATAGTGTAGCTCCAAAAGGGGAAGCTGAGGTGGAAGATTTCCGAATTCGGTATCTCGGACGTAACGGTAAGATTCCTGCTCTTTTTGATGAGTTTAAAAAACTTTCACCAGAAGAAAAAAAAGTAGTAGGACAAAGAATTAATCAATTGAAGCAGAATGCTCAGGAACTTCTTGAGCGCTTCCAGAGCAATCTTAAGACTGCAAGTAAACACACCCCAAACTCCTCTGATTATACGCGTACTGCACACAATCACCATTTTGGAGGCTTTCACCCTCTAACTCTTCTTCAACGGGAGATCGAAGACGTATTTGAATCAATAGGTTTTTCTGTGGTAAATGGACCCGAATTGGAAGACGATTGGCATGTGTTCTCTGCACTCAATTTTCCCAAAGAACACCCTGCGCGTGATATGCAAGATACCTTCTTTGTTGAGCGAGATCCCGATCTCTTATTGCGTACCCATACATCCTCTGTACAAGTCCGAGTAATGGAGAGACAGAAACCGCCTATACGCGTTATTTGTCCTGGTCGAGTCTTTAGAAATGAAGATATTTCGGCGCGCTCGCATTGTCAGTTTCATCAGATAGAAGGATTATATGTTGATAAGGCAGTCTCATTTGCCGATCTCCAACAAGTACTCCTATATTTTGTACGACGAGTGTTTGGAGAAGAAACACAGATCCGCTTTCGTCCTTCCTACTTTCCATTTACCGAGCCTTCTGCTGAAATGGATATAAGTTGTATTCTATGTGGTGGAAAAGGGTGTAACGTATGCAAACAGACTGGCTATCTCGAGATATTGGGGTGTGGGATGGTCGATCCAAATGTCCTAGAGGCTTGCGGAATAGATTCTACGGTTTATTCAGGCTATGCTTTTGGTATGGGGATAGAACGAATGGCAATGCTGAAGTATGGAATCAAGGATATTCGAATCTTCTTTGAGAATGATATGCGATTCCTTGAACAATTTAGATCCTAGTACTTCGATCGGATGAAACGCTTGCAACAGCATTTCTTACGCCGGAAGGACGGAAGGTCTTAGCAGACGGCATACTCGCGACAAG
>CBDEMG010000031.1:0-16203 GCA_965240855.1 uncultured Bacteroidia bacterium
TTGTTTTATCATGAGCTTTATGGTCTTCGCAAAGAGAAATTTGAAGCATTAGCTGAGTTCGGCCTGAAGAATAAGAATTGGAAAAGATTGAAACCAATTGCCCCGAATTATTTCTTTGTGGATAAGAACTTTGCTTGTGAGAAAGAATACCGTAAAGGTTTTGGTTTTTCTGAATTGTTTTATCAATTTAATTCTGGCGCTTCAACTTCGCGAGATGAACTGATTATTAAGTATACAGCACTTGAAGTTTTTCAATTTTTGACGGATTGTAAAGGGGAGTCAAACGAAAATTTTTGTACAAAATATAATATACCCCATGATACGCGCAATTGGAACGCGAAAAGTGCGCAAAGCGATGCACTAAAAAATTTTCCAATTTGTATAGAGCATTTTTACCGTCCTTATGACAAACGTTATGTTGCCTATACTGGCAAAACTCGTGGCTTATGGGCGTATCCTTGTTTTCAAACTCTTGGCGCACTTTTGCATCCTGCAAATTATTCGTTATGCGTAACGCGTCAAGTAAGCATTAAGCATTATCAACACTGTTTTGTCTCACATTTATTGGTTAATAAGGGTGCTTTATCTATGGGAGATAGTGCTTACGCATTTCCTCTCTACAGATTCCCCGATGGTTGGGATTATACTCCTGCCGAAATTGTAGCTGGCAAGACGAAAGATGGGAAGCCAATAGAACTCGAGTTGAACATGCGCCGCGAGATACTCGACAAAGTGAGCAAGGCGGTAGGCGAAACGGTAAGGGGCGAAGATGTTTTTGATTATATCTACGGTGTGTTGAACGACAGGGAGTATCGCGAGAAATATATAGAGTTTTTGAAAATAGACTATCCGCGTATTCCCTACCCGAAAGATAAGGCAGAATACCAACGGTTTGTAGAAAAAGGGAAGTGGTTGCGTCGCCTTCATTTAATGGACGAAACTCTTAATATCCCATTAACTGCGACCTTTAGTATTTCAGGAACAAACCTTATCGAGGTTCTGAAGTACGAAAACGAACGCGTGTGGATAAACGAAACGCAGTATTTTGGGAATGTTCCCCGTGAGGTATGGGATCATTATGTTGGCTCATATCAACCAGCACGTTTGTGGTTGCAAAAACGAATAGGGCGGACACTTAGCTTTGATGATATTGAGTGGTATCGGAGGGTGGTGAGTTCGATGGCGGTGGAGTTGAATCAGGCACAGCGTCTAGGTAGGTAGTATAATTCGGAATGTCGTCCCATGTGGCGATGAGCTGAGCACAAAAATTTTGCCATGGTGGAATTCTTTAATAATGCGTTTGGCGAGGGATAGGCCGAGTCCCCAACCGCGAGTTTTTGTGCTATAGCCTGGCTTAAAGATAGTTTTCCATTTTCGTTTGCTGATCCCAGCCCCCGAGTCTATACAATCGATAATAGCTTGTTTATTTTCGAAAGAGAGAGAAATATGGATAGTTCCGCCATGTGCAATAGCGTCTACAGCATTGCGCAGTAAATTTTCAATTACCCACTGTATGAGAATTGCATTGTGCGCGATGAGGATTGGGGTATTTCTAATCTCGGCTGTGAGTTTAATTTTTTGCGAAATTCGTGAGTGCATGTATTGCACAGAAGCATGTAGGGTATCAACAAGACTGTCGTCATCCAATTGTGGCTTTGCTCCCATTTTTGAGAAGCGTTCCGCAACGCGTTTTAGCCGCAAGATATCGAGCCCAATAGATTCGGCAAGTATGTGAGAATCTATAAGATCCGTATCCTCTGCAGTAAGGATCTCTTGCCAAGCTACCAGGGAGGAGATGGGTGTACCGAGTTGGTGGGCAGTCTCGCGTGCCATGCCAATCCATACGCTATTTTGTTCGGCTCGTCGAGCATGTACAAAGACAAGGTAGGCTAGAAATACGAGCGTAATGATGAGAGCCAGTTGTATGTAGGGATAGTAGCGGAGTTCGTTGAGGATGGAGCTTCGACCATAGTAGATAAAGTGCTCTTCTTGGTTAGGAAGCTGGATGTGAATAGGGGGGTGTAGGTTACTAAAATCGGCTAGGAGTTCTTTCAGTAGCATAGAATCGGCTAGGAGAGTGGGGGCGAGGTTTCTTGCAGAAATTACGTGATTTGCAGCGTCTGTAAGGATCACGGGAACGGATTCGTTCTTTTCGATCACTTGCAGGATAAATTCGTAGTCCTGTGGTGGACTATTTAGGTTTACGGCTCTTCGCGTAGCCTCTGCCCAGAGTGTGATTTTGTCTTTTTCCTCCTCTTCGAGTTGTTTAGCATGTCTTCGAGATATGAAAAGCGAGAAGACAATAATCGAAGTTGCGAGCAGTACGAGGAGAATGTTTAATGGGCGTGTAAGCATTCTGTCAATGCATAGTAAAGCTACAAGAAAACGTTTTGTTAGGGTCTAGTATTGCGAAGGTTAGTAAGTGTTTGTCGCTTATGGATACAAAAAAAGCACTCCGAATTCAGAGTGCTTCCGTAGCGGGGGTAGGACTCGAACCTACGACCTCTGGGTTATGAGCCCAACGAGCTACCAACTGCTCCACCCCGCAATATAGTTGTCAACGAACTGACAATGCAAAGGTAGTAACATTTTCCATGTACCCAAACTAAATTGCTTTTTTTGTAACCTTTTGCAGGGCGAATTGCGTGTAAATTGTATTTTTGCGTAGGTAAAAACTGAAGTTGATGTTGGGTTTTATTTTGTTACAGGTTCAGGTTGGCGTGGAGGCAGCAGCCGCTCCTGCTCAGTTAGAGTTAAGTTTATGGGAAATGGCACTAAAGGGTGGCTGGATCATGTTGCCACTCGCCTTTTTATGGTGCTTGGGGCTTTATATATTCTTTGAGCGTTTTTGGTCGATAGAGAGGGCAGCTCGAGTAGATCAAAACTTCATGAATCAGATCAAAGATTTTATCATGGAGGATAAATTGGATGCCGCACGCAATTTGTGCGCTGCGAAACCCTCGCCTGTTGCCAATATGATAGCAAAGGGGATAGATAGAATGGGGCGTCCCATGCAAGATTTGAGTACGGCTGTAGAGAATGTAGGAAATCTGGAGGTCGCGAAGTTGGAGAAAGGACTCCCGATGCTTGCGACTATCTCTGGTGGCGCACCAATGATCGGCTTCTTGGGTACGGTAATAGGGATGATTCAAGCCTTTTACGATATGTCAATGGCTGGCAACAATATAGATGTAAGTTTGCTCTCTGGGGGTATATATACCGCAATGGTAACGACGGTGGCAGGGTTGATTGTGGGGATTATGGCTTACTTTGGCTATAACTATCTGGTTGCTCGTATTGAGAAAGTGGTTTTTCATATTGAGGCCAATGCGATGGAGTTCATGGACTTGCTGAATGAGCCCGTTTCTAAATAAGCTGGGCAATGAAACTAAAGCGGCATTCTAAGGTAGAGAGCAGTTTTCAGATGTCCTCGATGACGGATATCGTGTTCCTACTGTTAGTTTTTTTTATGGTTACCTCGACTTTGGTGAGTCCCAATGCATTGAAGTTATTGCTACCGCGAAGTAACAGTCAGACGGCCGCCAAACCCGTGACGACGATAAGTATAACTTCGGAATTGCAATACTATGTAGAGCAAACAGCCGTGTCGTTTGATATGTTAGAACCCTATTTACAACAACGTCTGAAAGGCGAGGAGGAGCCAACTATTTCGCTTCATGCAGATAGGAGCGTGCCCGTAGAGGAGGTCGTCAAGGTGATGAATATCGCTAAGGATAATCACTTTAAACTGATATTAGCCACCTCGCCATTACCTAAAAATTAGAGATAGTGCAAAATCGAGTCGTTAGCTCTTATGTATGGTCGTCAGCCGATCCGCGTCTTCGCAGACGAGCTTGGATTCTTGTCGCATTCATACAGATATTTCTATTGCTTATCCTTTTTTATTTTGGTTTTGTAACCCCTCTTCCCTTACCGGGAGATGAGGGAATCGCAGTAAGCTTTGGTCAGGAGAATGCAGGACGAAACGAAGAGTTTGTGTCACAAGCACTGCCGCCAGCAGTGGTACACGAATCTGTGCGTGAGGTTGTGGAAGAAGAGCCACTGACGCAGGATTTTGAAGAAGCACCTGCGGTGACTCCTCCTAAGCGCGAGAAACCGAAAAAAGAAGAAATAAAAACGGAAGAACATGTAAAACCGCGAGAGGAAACGCAACAGTTTAGAGAAACTCAGCAAACCTCAGAAGAACCAAAACCTACGGTAAATCAGCAAGCCTTATTTCCAGGAGTTGCAGAAACTTCACAGAAGGAGACAGGTAATGGTGGCGAGCCAGGAATTCAAGGACGTAAAGATGGCGAGGGTGTACAAGCAGGTGTTGGCGAAGGTGTTGGTCGAGGCAGTGGAAGTGGTAGCGGAGCTGGGGCTGGGGGCAATGGGATAGGGTATAGTGTAGGAAATCGTAAGGCTTTGAAACTCCCATCGCCCGAATATCCGGGGCAGAAGAATGGCAAAGTAGTCGTAAAGGTCTGGGTGAACAAAGAGGGGCGAGTTTTGAAGGCTCAAGCAGGGGAGAAGGGAAGTACGATCTACGATAAATCTTTTTTGAGTGTTTCGGAGGCAGCAGCGCTGCAAGCTCATTTTGATGTTTCGGCAGATGCCCCTGAGATGCAGGTCGGGACGATTACGTATGTCTTTAGACTCAAGCAGTAGAAACCCTTACGTGCCTTTGTATACTTGTAGAAATGGTTGCTGTACACTGATTGCAAACTTTTCAGTTTCATATAATTTCTTAATTTTGACTAGAGAATTCTTTTTATAGGGATATTGCAGGTGGCGATTGTTAATATCTTTATTGAGAGAGTCTTTTAGCGTTATTTTAGTACACAAAGTGTATGAGAGCAAGCACAATTATTAACTAATAAAAGGATAGCTGTATGAGAAAAGTAGTACTACTACTCGCGTCGTTACTGACGTGGATTGGATGTGCGTTCGGTCAGCAGCGCACGGTGACAGGGGTAGTCACATCTGCGGAAGATGGAGAGCCTCTAATTCAGCTGACAGTGCAGGTGAAAGGGACTCAAACAGGAGTTGCAACAGATACAAATGGTCGTTATTCTGTTCGAGTACCGAATTCGGAGGCTGTGCTGGTATTTACGTATACGGGGTATACGACGCAGGAGATCAAGGTAGGCGATCAGAGCACCATCAATGTTGTGATGCAGATGGCTAACGAGGAGATCGACGAGGTCATGGTAGTCGCTTTTGGTAAGGCAAAGAAGAGCACATTTACAGGGTCGGCTGCCTCGGTTAGTAGCAAGGAGCTTGAACGGAAGCAGGTATCGAATGTAGTTAATGCACTGAGTGGTAAGGTGCCGGGGGTTGCGATAGCATCTACCGACAATCAGCCAGGTATGTCTGCTACAGTACAGATCCGTGGTTTAGGTTCGTTTAGTGCAGGACGAGGACCATTGTATGTAGTAGATGGTGTCCCCTTCGAAGGCGATGTATCTTCTATAAACCCTAACGATGTAGAAAGTACGGTGTTGTTGAAGGATGCAGCGTCTGCAGCATTGTACGGCGCCCGCGCAGCTAATGGCGTTGTGATGATTACGACTAAGAGTGGTGCCAATGCTCGTAATGAGGGGATGATGAACGTGAATGTGACTGCCAAGGCGGGGTATAACTTCCGCGGCATCCCCGCGTATGATCGGATAAATGATCCGAAAAAATATCTGGAAACTTATTATGAAGCAGTTTGGAACACTATTCGTGAGGCAAACGACGGCGAGACGCTTGAGGCGATTGATGAAAAGACCTCCTCGGAGTTTTTGAAGGAAACGTATGGACCTGGTTATATACCCTTTACTTTCCCTGATAATATAACGAATGCAGATCATTTTAAGCGTAATGCTGACGGGACATTTAGTATGCATAAAGATGCAACCCTAGGGCTTATGCACACCAATGTAGACGATAGACAGTGGTGGGAGCAGCCAGACGACTGGGCTGCGGAGGCAATAAAACCCAACATGCGTCAGGAGTATACAGTGAATTTGTCGGGACGCTCGGATAAAGCGAATTATTTTTTCTCTTCGGGTTATTTGAATGATAAAGGTTATGTGGTAGGTTCGGATTTCACACGTTATTCCACGCGTTTACGTGGAGATTATCGCCCAAAGAAATGGTTGCACATGGGCGGAAACATCTCGTATTCGCATACAGTGTCTAATGCATTGGGTAGAACGACCGATGACGCGACATCTGGGAATATCTTCAACTTTATAGATTTCATTGCGCCGATTTATCCGGTATATGTTCGAGATTCTTTGAAGCGGATTAAAAGGCATCCAGTTACAGGTCATAAGATTTATGACTATGGGAAACTGCAGTTTCCGAATCGTACGCGTCCTTATTTAGGCAACTCGAACCCATTGCAAACAAATCAATACGAACTTAACGAGGATGCTTCTCATGTATTAGGGATGCGTAGCTACGTAGATTTTATTATCCCCTACGGTTTTCGTCTGACCTTTAATATCGGCTATGATTTGGACGATACCTATAGTACAGGATCTACGACTCCTTTCTATGGACAGTCTGCAACATACGGAGGCGCTGTAGAAAAGTCTTTCAGTCGGTTAGGGTCTATGAATGTACAGCAGTTGCTGAACTGGAATCAGGCATATGGAGAGAATCATATTGACGTCCTACTAGGGCATGAATATTACGACAGGTTGTCAGATGGCTTGACTGCAGCGAAGCGGAATCTGTTCCATTATAAAGCTCGAGAATTGAGTGGAGCGATTGGTAAACCCGAGGCCAATTCGGCGCGTTCTCGTTATCGAGTAGAGGGTTTTTTAGGTCGTGCACAGTACGACTGGGCAGAAAAATATTTCGTGTCATTGTCTTTCCGTTGTGACGGTTCTTCTCGTTTTGCTAAAGATAGACGTTGGGGGAATTTTTACAGTGCTGGGGTCTCGTGGTTGATCTCGAGCGAGGATTTTATGGTCTCGACAAGAGATTTTCTAGATCTTTTGAAATTGAAATTTAGCTACGGTCAGCAAGGGAATGATAACATAGGTGATTTTAGATATACGGATCTCTATGACATAAACAATCAAAATGATGAGTTTGGTACAGCCTTTTCAAGCAAAGGGAATCCGAATATTACTTGGGAGACGAGCACGAATATCAATGCTGGTATTGAGTTTGCATTCTTTAGACATCGCTTGACGGGGTCTGTTGAAGTGTTTAAACGTAAGGTGACCGACATGTTATTTAATATAACAGTACCACCCTCTGCAGGTTACTCTTCTTACTTGGATAATGTGGGTTCTATGAGTAATTATGGTTTGGAATTTGAGTTGCGTGGCATTCCGTATAGAGATCGGAATGTGCAGTGGTCTGTAAATGTGAATGGAGGCGTAGTACGGAATCGCATAGATAAGTTGCCAAATGAGTGGAAGCAGGATAAGTATGGTTATATCACGGGGATTAAATCTTTCAGAGAGGGCGAGTCTTATCATAACTATTTTATGCCGAAATATGTTGGAGTGGGTAAAGATGGAGAAGCTCTATGGCAAACCTACGATACAGTGACGAAGAAGTATAGCACGACAAAAGATTATAACGTAGCTCTACAAAAGCAAAATAGAGTGTTTTTCGGGGATATACAGCATAAGCTAAGAGGAGGTTTTGGTACGGATGTCGAGTTCTTTGGTTTTGATTTTGGAGCATCATTCAGTTATCAGATCGGTGGGCGAGGGATTGATTATTCATATCTAGATTTGATGCATGGTGGCTATAGTAGAGGAGCTGCAATGCATGTAGATGCATTGAAGTCTTGGCGCGCTAGCAAACATACCAATATCCCTCAGTTGAGTGCCACACGCGAGAGTCAGAATGGAACTTCTGATAGGTTTACGATATCGAACTCCTACTTGGCTATCGATAACATGACCCTTGGATACACGTTCAAGAAGGAGTGGTTGGATAAGATAGGTGTTGGTAGTCTGCGAGTATATGCAGTTGCTGATAATATTTGGTTGTTCTCTGCACGCAAGGGATATGACCCTAGATTTGGCGGCGGTCGTGGTTACAAGATCGTACGTACCATATCGGGCGGCGTGAATTTGACATTCTAGTAGTAAAAAGAATTTAGGAAGGAATAATAACAATGCGAAGAAATAAGTTGTTGTTTTATATATTCTCCTTGGCGGTCGTAGGTATCTTGTCTGGGTGTTCGAAAGAGTTGGAGTTAGAGCCTGAGAATGGATCGCTAACGAAAAAGCAGATAAACGAAGCTAAGAAAGCCTTGGAGCGAGAGAAAGATGATCCACGTTCTGGCTCAGCAATTGCGGGGATGTATGGAGCGTTGAAGGAAGTGCACAGTCATCACCTCAATGGCTTTCCTGGCGTGATGTTGATGCTAGAGGCTCGTACTGACGCAATGTTAGGAACGGGAGTTACGTATGATCAGTATAGATACTATTCGTCGTATCGTTTGTTTGAGGAGAATCGAGCAGGGGCAAGTTATGTGTATTCTCGTTTCTATGCTTTCATAAGAGAAGCTAATGAGATATTGGCCGACCCCTCAATTCATGAAGAAAAGAAAAAAAGTTATAAAGCACAGGCTTTAGCATTCCGGGCTTATATGTATTTCAATTTGGTACAGTGCTACCAGTTTACTTACGTTGGGAATAAGGAAAAGTTGGGCGTTCCGATTGTCACAGAGCTGACAACGACTAATGAGGTGCAAAATAATCCGCGTCAAACGGTTGAAGCGGTGTACGAGTTTATCTTGAAGGATTTGACAGAGGCGTTGAAACTATTTGGAGATAAAAAAGCGGGATCCCGTACCAGTATTGGTGCGGATGTCGTGCATGGGATTCTTGCACGTGTGTATCTTGTAATGCAAGACTATGCTAAAGCTTTAGAACATGCAAAAGCAGCGATAAAGATATCGCAGGCGACTCCGTATAGTCTGAAAGAGGCGAGTCATTCCAATTTCCAAGATGGAACCGATCATAATGTTTTGTGGTCTGCCATTTATACCTCGGAGGATGAAGGTTCGCGATCCATTATCACTTTTACTGCTCAAATGTGTCCGTACCCAGGGATACTAAGATATGCAGATGTTGCCCCACACCGTCTGAACCCAGTGTTGTATAATTCTATGAACGAAACGGATGTCCGTAAAAATTGGTGGTTCTCGGTAAAAAAGGATGGAAATGGTACACTCCTTCCGGAAAAATCGAACCTCAAGGGCTTAGTAAGCTACTATGTCAATGTAAAAGGTTACTCCCAAGCAGATGCTTATAAAGATGTACAAGACTTAGTAAAAGAATTTCTAGGTGTTTCGAATCAGTGCTGTAAGTATGCACCACCTGAGAATAGCTTTACTCTGGCTGAGAATTCTGGAGACTTCCCTTTGATGCGTGTAGAGGAGATGTATTTGATCAAGGCGGAGGCAATGTATAAGAGCGGTGAGCAGGCAAAAGGAGTACAAGAACTAGAGAAATTTATAGTCAACTACCGCGATCCTGCTTATAACTATGCAACAGTGGGAGGCACCTTCGATGATGAGATCTACCGTCAGCGTCAGATAGAATTCTTTGGAGAGGGACTCTCGTTCTTTGATATGTTGCGTCTGAAGCGAGATATGGTTCGTAGCAAATCTCTTGATGTAGAAACAGAAGCATTCTTCCCAGGATCGCGTTTTGATCTCAAAGCAGATGATCCGAGAATGATTTTACAGTTCCCACAAAGAGAGCGATTACGCAATTCGAAGTTGGAACAAAACCCATTTATACCGTTCTTTACAGTAGATCAGTTCTAATAGTATTAGTCTGTGGTATAGTAGAGGACGCTGCGTATGTGGCGTCCTCTTTTTTATGGGAGATTGTATATTAGGTACGAAATGGTTGTACTAGTAGAGTTTATTTATTAATGCTTCGCAATCTGATTATATAATACTGTATATCAAATTTATAGCAAGTGTAGTATATTATATTTTATGCCTCTAAATGATAGATTCGGGAATTAAGTAATAATAACATCTCCGTATAATTACTGTGCCTTGCGTTGGTATGAGTATTTATTTTTGCATAGAATTTAAAATAAAGAGCAATGAAGAAGTTTTTGGGTTTAGTTGTCGTATTGGCTCTTATCGCGAATATGACGATAGCAAAGGACTGGTATGTCTCAGTTGCGACGGGGAGTAACAAGAACGAAGGGACACAGAGCGCCCCACTCAAGGATCTACAAAAGGCTATAGATATGGCTTCGGCAGGCGATAAGATCTATATTGCCGCTGGGAATTACACAGGAAAGCTTGATGTGGGCTATATCAGCGTCCCCAAACCAGTGGAAATGTATGGAGGGTACAGTACAGATTTTTCGAGCAGGGATATTCTAAAAAATCGCACTACGATTTATACAGAGCCGAAACATAATGGGACAGCTGGGAGCAAAGGGCTTATACACTTAGAAGATAAGATAACGCCAGGGAAGACGGTGATCGATGGTTTCCTTTTCGATCGTGGAGGAGCGAACAATTATAAGCCAGTAGCGACGAGTGAGGTAAAGGGACTTCTCTCAGGGATTATGGTACCAGACCAAAAACAGACCGAAAAACCAGCTATTTATGGACAAACAAAGGGCGATATGATCATCCGTAATTGTGTCTTTAACAATATGACCAATTATGCTCTTCAATTTAGTATTGATAATGGTGCATCGGTGAAAATAGAGAACAATGTCTTTACGGCAGTGCGCTACGCAGCTATTCAGCTTACTGGACGTAAGAATAACGTATGTGCCCCAGTCGAGATCTGCAACAACACAATACTTTTTGTTTGGACACGCACTAAGGCTTTTGAAGATATGGGGTATGGAATTCGAGCATTCTCGGGCACGAGTTTGAATATCCACGACAATGTGCTTGGGCTTACCTACAATGGCGCTATAGACCTCGGTCATAGTACGGGGTGGCGTTGGGGTGAAAAGGTGAGTGCCGATAGGAATGCGTTCTTTATGAACAAAGCAGGAGATGTTAATCTACCAAGCGGAGGCGGAATGTTCTTGCAAGTGAATGCAGATGATATGGAAGATATCGATCAGCTAAGTTCTGCTTCAGGCAACTACGAATTGAAGGATGTGCAAGGACTAAAGAGAGCCATCGATGCTGCTTACTTGGATGGCTTTATTAATGCTACCTATTCTGAATCGGTAAATCACGATCCGAATAGTAGTGTAAACCAGTTCCGTTCGGCGATGGGTATGAATCAGGTCGGGACAATACAATCGAAGGTTACGATGTTTATGAATCGTTACCCGATCGAGAGCTCCATTAAGTGTTTTGGGGCTGTAAAAGGAGTAGGAGCACAACTTCCTCGTTAGAGTGAAAGGCTGCGGGAAGTCTCTTTAGAATGGGAGTTGAGATGATTTATTTCGTCTCAACTCTTTTTGTGAAGAATGTTTTTGAGTAGGTATGGCAACTTTTGTACATAAATCGCGTTTTAAAGATTAGGAAAAATACTGTGTGAAATAATGAGGAAGTTATTCTGTTTGTTGCTATTGTCGTTGTCTTGTGCTACAATCTCGTTTGCTAAGGAACAGATCCGCAAGGACGATATAGAGACTTTTTTGAAGAATACATTGTATGTAGTGAAGGATAATAATCCGATGTCGGAGTGGAGTATCAAGATAGAAGAGGCGGTCAAGCAGGGGTGGACTCTTACTAAGGTGGAGTTTATTAACGACACAGAGTTCGAGAAAATGCGTGGCGATATGGATAAATCGTTCTTGGTGCGCATAAAGGTTCGTTATCCAGACGATAAGGTGAGAGCTTTTTACGAGTTTATGACATTTACTAATGCTGCTGCTGTAAAGGATGTTGTCGATATGCCTGAGGTTTGTTCGATTCCCTTAGGATATGATGCCGTAAATCAGGATAGCTGGAGCTACAAGTTATTGAGCTTTGTGCGTTTTGCGCAGAATCATATAAAGTTGATAGCAGATAACCCGAGTTTGATTTCTTCGAACCCTTTGGACTATTACAACAGGAATATTGCCGATTTGAAGGATAAGGAGATTTGGATGGTTGAGCGAGATCTTGCTCCGGATATGCGCACGATTGCAAAAATCCGTGATGCATACAAGGGGGTGGTAAGAATAGTAAAGCCAGAAGACATTGAGCAGGCTATCGCCGAGAAGAAAGACAACGTTGTGTTTCTGCACAAAGTAGGACCAGAGGGGACGCGTATGCAGGCTCGTATCTACAAAACGCTTTTAGGAGCAGGCGACGATAAGATATATTACTTCGATTACCATATGTGGAGTAAGAGCAAAGGAGATGGCTTCCTCAAAAAGGACTTTAAACGTATAAGTAAGCGCTAAACGATTCTAACGGGTTAGTTGTTTTGGTTTGAAGAGGTGTGCCAGATTTTGGTGCGCCTCTTTTTTTGCAGATAGATTTGAGGAATTAGCGAGAAAAGATAACTGTGTTTTTATAGTCTCTCTAAATTTCGTTATGTAGAGAGAAAAGTAGTTTGACTACGAAAAAGCGCCATACCTTTGTAAAGGGGATTTTGGCTATTAGAGCGAACCCACGAAAATCTATAAATAGAGAAATATGGGAGGAATTTTTAGTAATTCGGTGGGGAGGAAGCTTGTGATGTCGATCACGGGACTTTTCCTAGTACTTTTTCTTTTAGTACACCTGACGATGAATTTGGCTCTTATCCTCAACGATGTCTCTTTGTTCGGACAACGTTGGGCGCAGGGTGAATTGTATAATACGGCAGCACATTTTATGATATCAACTCCATTGATACGTCTGATGGAGCCGCTGCTTGCTGCTGGTTTTGTATTTCATATACTTTATGCTACAATAATAACGATACGCAACCGTAAATTCCGCCCAAAGGGATATTCCGTGACGACGGGGAATAGGTTAACCTCGTGGTCGTCGAAGAATATGTACATACTCGGTTTTGCAATCTTGCTTTTTTTAGTGCTCCATATTTGGAATTTCTTCTACAAATTCCGCTATACGGAAATGCCAAGCATTACGGTAAATGGCGTTACGATGGATAATTCATATACTGCAGTTGCCTCGCTCTTTCAAGGTAGCGTACTGTATTGTGTTATTTATATACTAGCCGCTTTTCTTCTAGCTTTGCACCTCTCTCATGGTTTCTGGTCAGCATTTCAGACCTTGGGGTGGAACAATCAGAAGTGGATTACAAGACTGAAGGTTCTTTCCACGATATTTGCCATTGTAATCGGAGTAGGTTTTGCAATTATTCCACTCTATTTTATGTTAATTCATTAAGGCTAAAGGAGGTTAGAAAATGAGTGTAGTATTAGATTCGAAGATCCCCGAAGGTCCTTTGGCAGAGAAGTGGGATCTTCATAAAGCGAATTTGAAATTAGTAAACCCAGCGAACCGTAAGCGGCTGGATGTTATAGTAATAGGAACGGGACTTGCGGGCGCTGGTGCAGCTTCGGCGCTCGGAGAGTTGGGCTATAACGTAAAAGTGTTCTGTTTTCAAGATTCTCCTCGTCGTGCGCACTCTGTAGCAGCACAAGGCGGTACGAATGCGGCTAAGAACTATAAGAACGACAACGATAGTGTCTATCGTCTTTTCTATGATATGCTTAAAGGGGGCGATTTTCGTTCGCGTGAGGCGAATGTCTATCGTGCGGCTCAAGTTAGTAACTATGTGATTGATCATTTTACTGCAGTGGGCGTTCCCTTCGCTCGCGATTACGGTGGATTGATAGAGAATCGTTCGTTTGGCGGAGTGCAGGTCTCACGCACTTTCTATGCTCAGGGGATAACTGGGCAGCAGTGCTTGTTGGGTGCATATAGTACTCTCAACCGTCAGGTTGCCAAAGGTACAGTAACGGTCTTTTCGCGACGCGAGATGTTGGATATTGTGCTCGTCGAAGGGCGTGCTAGGGGTATAATTGCTCGTAATTTGGTAACTGGCGAACTGGAGCGTCATAGTGCACATGCTGTAGTTTTGGCTACGGGGGGCTATGGTACGATTTACTATTACTCTACGCTGGCGCTTAATAGTAACGGATCGGCTGCTATGGCTGCTTATCGTAAGGGTGCATGTTTTGCTAACCCAAGTTTTATTCAGATACACCCGACGGGGCTACCGATGCTCAACGAATTTCAGAGTAAGTTGACATTGATGAGTGAGTCGCTGCGTAACGACGGGCGTATTTGGGTGCCGAAGAAGAAGGGTGATACACGTAAGCCGAACGAAATACCAGAGGAAGAGCGCGATTACTACCTTGAGCGTCGCTATCCAGCTTTTGGGAATCTAGTTCCACGAGATGTAGCTTCGCGAGCCGCTAAAGAGCGCTGTGATGCTGGTTACGGAGTAGGTCCGACGGGGCAAAGTGTTTATCTAGACTTTAGTGATGCTCTCGCGCGTTTGGGAGAGAAGGTCTTGATGGATAGGTATGGCAATCTTTTCGAAATGTACGAGAAGAATGTGGGCGAATCGCCTTTGAAGACGCCTATGCGAATCTATCCTTCCGGACACTATACAATGGGCGGTTTGTGGGTAGATTACAACTTGATGACAACCGTTCCAGGTTTGTTTGCCATAGGGGAGAGCAACTTTTCGGATCAAGGCGCGAATCGTCTCGGCGCAGCTTCGTTGATGCAAACCTCGGGAGATGGCTATTTTATTCTCCCCTATACGATCGCAAACTACCTCTCAGATCAAATTCGCGTTCCACGCTTTGACACAGAGAGTAAAGAGTTTGAAGAGGCAGAAGCTTCTGTACGCGCTCGTATTGAGAAATTGATGAATATAAAGGGGACGAAATCTGCAACCTCCTTCCACAAACGTTTGGGTAAGATAATGTGGGAGTACTGTGGGATGTCGCGCAATGAGGCTGGACTAAAAAAAGCGCTAGAACTGATAGACGACTTAGAGAAAGAGTTCTGGAGCGATCTCCGTATACTGGGTACTGCAGAGGGAGTCAATCAAGATTTGGAGAAGGCTGGCAGAGTGGCTGATTTCTTCGATATTGCGCGCTTAATGTGTTGGGATGCTCTCAATCGGCAGGAGAGTTGTGGTGCACACTTCCGCGAGGAGTCGCAAACTGAGACGGGCGAGGCAAAACGTATTGATGCGGAGTATTCCTATGTTTCGGTATGGGAATATAAAGACAAAGAGATGCCCGAATTGCATAAAGAGATGCTTACATTCGAGTATGTGAAATTGGCAGAACGCAGCTATAAATAAGCTTTATGGGAGGAGATAGAAGGATGGATATTACACTAAAGATATGGCGGCAAGAGAATCCGAAAGCGAAGGGGCGTTTTGAGAAATATGAGCTACAAAATGTTGTACCTGACATGTCCTTTTTGGAGATGCTGGACTATTTGAACTCTGAACTCTTGCAGCGAGGAATAGAGCCAGTTGCTTTTGATCATGATTGTCGCGAAGGGATTTGTGGGTGCTGTAGTTTGTACATAAATGGTACGCCGCACGGACCTGAAGAGAAGACGACGACGTGCGAGCTTCATATGCGCTCTTTCAAAGATAAATCGACCATTACCATAGAGCCTTGGCGTGCAGGAGCGTTCCCTGTGATAAAAGATTTAATCGTAGATCGCCATGCTTTTGACAAGATACAGCAGGCAGGGGGCTTTATTTCGGTAAATATAGGTGCGGCGCAGGATGCCAATGCTATTCTTGTGCCAAAACAGAAGGCGGATGAAGCGATTTTGGGCGCAAGCTGTATAGGGTGTGGCGCGTGTGTTGCTACATGTAAGAATGCATCTGCCATGTTGTTTGTCTCTGCGAAGGTTTCGCAGTATGCGGTGTTACCACAAGGGCGTCCTGAGGCAGCTATGCGTGTGAAGAATATGCTCGCTAAGATGGAAGAGCTCGGATTTGGCGGTTGTACCAATACGAGGGCGTGTGAAGCAGTATGTCCGAAGGGCATATCAATTGCTCATATTGCTCGTCTCAACCGAGAATATATTCTAGCGAAATTGAAGGACTAACCTTCTTTTTTCCATGGATCATTAAAGTGCTTTTATATTTTCCCTTCCCTATGGGAAGGGAAATATCTCAACCCTCGTTATCTAACGGGGGCTTTTTTTATGACCCTGAGGGTGTATAATGCGGCGCGTGAATAACACGCCGCTGAGATTAACGTGGAGGTTTCTCCCCACGCCTTAGCAGACGGTTGCGTACCCTCCGTATC
>CBDEMG010000032.1:0-15836 GCA_965240855.1 uncultured Bacteroidia bacterium
CGCCTATGAGCGCTTTTAGCCGAGTCATAAAAGCATCGACATCGCCTGCATGGATTTCTTCTAAAAAATTATCTATCTCTGCGCCTGAGTCCGTTACCGTTGCATAGTAGCCAACTAGCAAATTTTTCATGAACCCGTAACGGACCTCTTCGTTCGGGAAACCGAGACGATATGAGGCGTTGAGTTTCTCTTTAATAGTCAAATACCCCGTTTGGAAGAGGATCGGGAGTGGGTCTCGCGTCTCTATAGGGCTCAGTTGTAAGCTGTCTTTCCCCATTTTGACATTTTTTTCTAGGTCGGGTAAAAAGAACCTACGCTGCTTGAGGTATCTAACCAAGAAGGTAGGCGTCCCGGTGGCATACCAATAGTCGTTTATCGCTTTACTATCCAGTGCATTAAGGATACTAAAAGGATTATACATATGCTCCCCCTTTTCTGCAAAAAGATAACCGTCGTACCACTTTTTAAGCTCTGCCAAAGCCCCATCGTACGAAGTTTCTAATTCGGCAGCAAGCCCCTCTATCTCGGGGGAAAAATTCTCAATAAGCTCTGTCTCTGTTACTCCACATACGCCCGAGTACTGTGAAAGCATGGAAATATCCTTAAGGCTATTGAGTCCACTGAAAATGGTCAACTTACCAAAGCGAGAGACGCCCGTTAGGAAGACAAACCGGAGGTATGCGTCGCAACTCTTAATGTTCGTGTAAATAGCATAAAGCAGGGAACGAAATGTTTCGTACAACTCGGGTTTATGCACGGATTGTAGAAGCGGTTTGTCATACTCGTCGACTAACAATACCACCTGACGACCAGTTTGTGCATAGGCGCGGTTTATAATCCCATTTAAGCGAGCCGAAAGCGTGTCTTCAGCCGCATTTTTTCCGTATAAGTCCTCCCAGCGACTCATGTGAAGCGTTAGAAGCTTTTCTAGATCTTCGATGTTTGTAAACTCTTCGGTATTCAGATCTAAGTGTAGTACTGGGTATTTTATCCAAGCCTCGCGCCCCTGTGCAGCAGCCAATTCGGGCTCGCCGTGCTCGAGAAATAGCCCAGCAAATAACTCTTTTTTCCCTTCGAAATAGGCTTTTAGGGTTGAGAGAAAGAGACTCTTGCCAAAACGACGCGGACGACTCAGGAAGTATACTTTACCGCGCACTAAATCTCTGATGTATCGAGTTTTATCCACATACACAAAGCCGCGGGTACGGAGATCTTCAAAACTCTGTATTCCTATGGGTAAATCTCTTAGATGGTTCATTTTGTATACTCCTTTGTACTACGAAGATACTAAATTCGGAGCTGCACAGCATTGATTGCTTTGCGCATGCGTTGTACGTAAAAACAACGAGCATCTCCCGAAGGAAATGCCCGTTGTTTATTACTGATTTTATTTCTCGATTACCTTTTCACCACCTGATATGTCTTTGTAGCACCCCCTGTAGCATTCAGCTGCAAAAGATAAATACCTGCAGAAAGTGCCGAGGTGTTTACGATTGTTTCGGATGCTTCTAACGCACCTGAGGCTACTTTTACGCCTTGTGCATTCAATAGAATATACTCTCCTCCTAGGTTACCATTTGTAATGCGCAACTGATTGTGGAATGGATTGGGTAACACAACTACATCTGCAAATAGCGGGTCTTCTACGGCATTCGGGTTTGGTTTGGGCGTAGGTTGTTCAGTTTTCCCTTCTTGCTTTAACGTTACCACCTGCCTAATCTTATTATTGTCTTTGTGTGCAAAAGTGAGTTTAGCCATACGTGCATTACCACTATTTGGCTTTGCTTCAATGGTTACTTTCTTTTCGCCAGCATTACCCTCTTTGGGTTTGATATCCAACCAATCGGCATCTGAAGTAACCTTCCATGTCCCTGAGCTTTCCACTGTAAAGTAGTTTTCTTTCTTTTCACCTGCGGCTGGGAAAGTATATTCTTCAGTAGGATTGACAGTAAGTGGTGGCTTTGCATTCTGCCGAATTATTACCACTTGTTTTGTACTCGCATTATCTGCTAATGCAAAAGTTAGAGCGGTACGTCGCAGCAAATTGCCTGTAAAGGGATCTACCGTAATAGTTACCTGTGCCCCAGAGTTCCCTTGTTTGGGCTCTACCTTAAGCCAGGCGGGGAGTGGCGTAGTTTCATCTAACTTCCAATTGCCCTCACTCGTTACGGTTGTTTTCCATTCTCCGCCTTGGTAAGTAAAGGAATTCGATAATTCTGCTGGTTCGAGTGTGAGTGCGTAAACAGAACTGCACGTATAGTTACCTGTTATGTCCTCTACGTGCCCCCCTTTCTCATATTTTATTTCCCAGTTTTTGGAATTTTCTATCGATTTGCTAGTAGATTTGACGAGTAATTCATCTACATTACCTTTTTCATAAACAGGATAAATAGTTCCTCTGTGTGGTTGCCCTGTTCTGTTAGGAAGCTGACAATAGAGACTATTGAGTGAGCTTGTTGAGAAGTTGTTACCATGAATAAAAATATTTTCTAATACGTTAGAACTCACATCTAAGCTAGATAATTGATTTTCACTGCAATTTAAGTACTCGAGATTAATATTTTTGCTCACATCTAAGCTAGATAATTGATTATTACCGCATTCCAATCTATTGAGATTTATATTCTTACTTACTTCTAAGCTAGATAATTGATTATGTTCGCAACTTAATAACTCGAGATTAATATTTTTACTCATATCTAAGCTAAATAATTGATTATTATTGCAATTCATGTGATCAAGATTAACATTTTCTCTCACAACTAAACTAGATAATTGATTATGTTCGCAAATTAAGCCTGTGAGATTTACATTTTTGCTCACATCTAAGCTAGATAATTGATTATCACTGCAATTTAAGTAATCGAGATTAATATTTTTGCTCACATCTAAACTAGACAATTGATTATGTTCGCAATTTAAGACTTTGAGATTCACATTTTTACTCACATCTAAGCTAGATAACTGATTATTATAGCAATATAATCTGGTCAAATTCACATTCTGACTCACATCTAAGACCTTGAGATTCGCGCCATTACGATAACACGTAAACTGATCGATTGCGCCATATACCTTAATCTCCGTACCCAGCGCTTCGTATTCTGGTTGATCGTTATACCACACAAAATCGGTAGACGCTACTTCTTCTTTCTCATTCTTTACGCCCGTAACCTTTACCTTCACACCCGCGGTAGAAGCGCCAAAGTTCAATTTAATCTTCTCGCCCTGCCTTACGGTAAGTGTAATACATTTACTCATATCTACTCCACTACCTTGGGCATATACCGCACTTAAGCCAAAAGTTAAGCAGACAAGGGTGCTTAAAACACAAAAAATAATTTGTCTCATCTGGATTCTCAATTTTCATTTAATAAATTGCCCGAAATAAAAAAAACTAATCACTTAATCAAATCATTCGTCAAAAAAAACATTTTATTTTTTTCTCCGTCTGCTCCTCTCCAATGGAGACTGGGGACTAATCTTGGTTGTGGGTGTGTCAAAATGTAAATTAGGAGAGATATAAAGCAAGTATATCAATATCTTTTCTGGACAGGGCATGGTCTGTCTCTAAGATGCATGGGCTTGCCACCACCATGCTAAAAAGACTCACCGCCGCCACAGGGGCGGGGTTCTTAACGGCGGGTGGGGGCTTTACGCCAGACTGGCGGTGACTCAATAAGCGAGCCTTACACCAAAGCGGCGGGTGGACAACCCGCCTTTAGAATTAACGTGGAGGCTTCGCCCCCACGAACGTCAAAACAAGACCCGCTTGTCGCAAGCATGCTGTCTGCTAAGACCTTGCGCGCTCTGCGTGCTGGTTAATTCTAGCGGAGGGTTTCGTACCCTCCGTATCGTTGCATAAGCAACGATTATATACACGGGGTTTCTAACGCCGTGGTTTTTACGCCAGACCGGCGAGTGGTGCGGCAAGCGGTTATTAGATTTTTCATTGGCAATTACCGAGGGTGTGTGCTAAAAATGCGAACAACCGTTTGTACTAAACAGCAATACTGAGGAATAGCAAAAAAGGGCTACCTCGTACGAAGTAGCCCTATACGTATCGCAATATTCAAGCCTACCGTTTTACAACTTTGTAAACTTTGCGCGCACCATTCGCTTTTATTAATTGCAAGAAATAGATCCCCCGCGGTAGTGACTCTGTTGCTATCTGTTCAGCAGCAAATGCAATATTGCCACCAGCCATTAGTATGCCCTGCACATTAAGGAGACGATATTGCACAGGTTCGAAACTGTAGAAATTAAAATAGCTATCGAATGGATTGGGAGCAATGCGGATATCTGCAAACTCTGCATCATCTACTGCACTCTCGAGCGCCACGACCACCTTGCAGGTGGCACTCTTAGTCTTGTCTACAACGCTTGTCACCACCACCGTCGTCTCGCCTACTGCTATACCCTTTACACTACCATTCTCCACGGTAGCAATCTTCTCATTCGCCGATTTCCACTCCACGCCCTTGTTTGTTACACCAATCGGTTTGTATCCCACATTGAGCATCTTTGTCTCGTTAACCTTAACATGCAACTCTGCTGGGAGAGTTAATTCCTGCAATGGGACACCGTCCCTTGTTACATGCACACTACATTCATCCTTAAAGTTCCCCTCCTCTGTTATCACTCGGATTTTCGTATCGCCCACACCTACACCTTTCACTTCTCCGTTGGTTACTGTAGCAATATTAGGATTATCGCTCTCCCATTTTACGCCTTGATGGGTAGCATTCTGAGGCAATACTGTTGCTATTAATGTAACGGATGTCCCCTCTTTCAGATCGAAAGCCTTTTCCGAGAGCTTGACACCCGTCACAGGTCTTTCGCCTTTCCCTTTTTGTTTAACTAGTAATTCTGCGCTTTTCTCTTGTATCTTAAATTTCAATTTTATTGTACGCTCTTGAGCCTTATTAGTTTTTACACCAACCATTACATTTATCACGCCAGCATCTCCCCCTTTTGCAGAGATAGAGAGCCAATTAGGGAGGCTCTGTATATCCTCTAACTCCCATTTTTTTTCGCTTGCGATTTGTATCGTTTTCGTATCCTCTTCTATCTCAAAATTGAGTTCCGAAGGATATACCGATAGGATCGGAACAACGCCTCCATCCGGTTCTATCACTACTTCCTTTTTTACAAGAATCCCATTCGCATCAACAACTTCGTACTTCTTATTGTCTATCTTAGCTCCTACGGGCTGCGTAATCGAACACTTCTTAAATTCGTTGTAAGCGAGTCCCAATAGAGAACCAGCTTGTCCCTTTGTTTTTACGTATGCAGACTCGAACACAAAATTATCTCCATTCAACACGCCAGAAATACCCGCTGACACGCCGCCATCAACATATAGATGACACGCCCCTATCTTTAGAGTTCGTGCATTGAGAATACCCGCGTAATCAGATGACGAACCCTGTACATCGATAAATAGCTTATCCCCTACAATGTTCGTCGTTCCACCATTAAAAATCCCGTTTTGCTCCTTTACTACGATCTGACTTATCCCTATCAGCTTTATCGTCAGTGGCTTATTAAACTCTTTGTTCCAAATCCCTGGCTTCTTACTAGGGAATTCCATATATGCATTAAGCAACGTCAGCGTATTCGTTGCCGCATCGTAGAAGACCTCTCCCTCTTTGAGGATTTTCTCGTCTATGAGTTTCTGGTTAAGGTTTGCACCCTCTTTTATAACATCTATCGTTTCTGCAAAATAAATTCCCTTGACTATCGGTTGAGCCTTCACCTTTGCCATAAATAGACAGGCGAGCGTTAGTGCTAACAACCCTAGAAATATTCTTTTCATTTCTCTTATTCTCATTAATTTTTCACATCCATTTTGTACCATTACAAAAATAACCAATACAAACAACAGGAAATTGATGTTATCCTCTATATTTTGATAGGAGTCCATTCGTTCTGATTTTTTGAATACAATATTTTGATGATTGGAGACCTATACTCCCCTCATATATTCTTTCCCGAGAAAAAGAGGAGGAGACTCCTCTCTCGGAATCTCCTCCTTAAATTCTCCTTGCGGAATACAGCTATTCCTTCACCACTCTCACTGTGTACACTGCTCCATTTTGTGCCCGCAAACGAAGATGGTAAATCCCCTGCGTGAGCTCCGAGGTATCAAGCACTGTATCCGATTCTTGTAGAATACCCGTACGTACTACTACCCCTTGTATATCCATAAGTTCGTATAGCATACCTTTCGTGGGGCAAACTATGCGCAACTGTGCACCAAACGGGTTTGGAGCGACCACTACACCAGCAAACTGCATATCTTCTACTGCACTCCCATCCGAGGCAAAGGTTGCTTCGATCGTCACGGCTTCTCTCACTGACATGCGATACTTGTTGTCCTCGCCAACCTCCGCAAGCTTATCCTCACTATTAACCCTGAAGGTAGCTAGCTTAAAGCCTTTGTCTGGGAGCACCGCAACGATAAGACGATCATCCCAATGCGCGATATCGCCACTATTTACCGTCCTCTTACCTATCATTGCCTTTATAGAGCCGCCTTGTCCCGCTGTTAGCGTTACTGTATACTTCTTATAAATCAGCTTAAAGGTTTTTTCTAGATTTTCTGCTGTTACTACCAACTCATAAATTAAGGTCTCAAACTTCGGGTACTCAATCTTTAGCATATAGTTCGTATTAACAGCCGCATTGAAGACAACGACGCCTCCTAGATTTGTCTTCTTCGTTTCATACGTACCCAGTGTTACATTGGCATTATCTACAACATCATCGTCTTCGCTATATACATGGAGTGTTACTACAACGACCTCTTCCAGTTTATTCGATTTGAGGTTCAAAGCTACTTGCAAGGGTCTATCCTTTACTTCTAAGTCTGCCATAATGCGCTTGTAGCCAGCAGCTGCCACTTCGTACGAATAGATGCCATTGGTTAGCATTGCAACTACACGACCGTCTGCTCCTGTTCTCAGGACATCCTTACCCAACTTCACAACAGCTTTTTCTATGGGTAGTCCTTCGGCTTCTACTATGAAAGTAACAGGATATTCCTGTTTCTCGAACGTTGCTACAAGTTCCATATCCTCGGATACATTCTTGAGTTCACGTATCTTGGCCGTAGACCCATTTTCCCAACGTACGAATTTATACCCAGGATTTTCTACTACCGAGATCGGGGCAGCATCCTTCCCCACCTCAATCTCTTGGCTCGTACTAGGCATTCCATTTACTGTAAACGAGCCTCCAGCAGGATAAACAGCCTTGTATGAGATCAAGACCTTGTTCGTACTACGGAAAAGGGCTGTATAAGTTGTATTTTCCGTAGCTGGGAGCGTAAAGTTTATCTCAGGATCTGTACTGCCCGTCTCTTTCCAACCAACAAATTTCCAACCATCCTTTGCAATCGCCTTGACCGTATTGGGAATTGTCCCCAATTCCACACTCACTGGCGGAGTTATGGGAGTCTCGGTCGTCCCAATAAACGTTTTCTTCTTTTCTACAAACGATCCTGCCTCGGCTGGCTCAGAGATGTAGTTAAAGACTATTTGTTTTGCAGGCTCCTCTGCAAAAATCGCAACATTGTCTAAGAGGAACGAGTAATCGTTTTCGGCCTCGTAACTCCAACGGAACTGAATAAATGTTTTACCAACTAATTCCGTTTTTTCAATTTTCAGCTCGTCCTTCTGTGGTACAAAACCAAAAATACCTGCCCCTGTACGCTGTATGTCCTTAAGTTTACTCCAAGTAATCCCATCTAGGGTATATTCCACCTTAGCCTCCGGAGGAGTCAAAGCCTTACGATACGGAAATAAGAAATTGTACCGAAGCTTAAGATCCTTATCAGCCGAAGCTACTTTATAGCGAGGCGAATACAACAAACTCTTCACCTTACCTCCCTCTACAAAATAACTCGTAGAAGCCGCAAAGAAACCATCAAGCACGACCTTGTGAGTATTATCGGCTTGCAGCGGTTTATACTCTATACGGAAACGCCCCTCCTTTGCTCCTTCCGTGAGTGGATACCAACCTTTTCTAAAGACTCCCGCCTCGAAATCTTCGGCTTGTGGCAAGGGGAGATACTTTCCAAACTCTGCTACAAGAGTCACATCTGCAAACACATTTTCCTCCTCACGCGCAGGGGTAAGCTTGTCATCACTCCATTTTATGAAATAATGTTCTGCATCTGCAGGCTCTACTTCTACAGGTTTAGCATTCTTCCCGCCTTCTACATCTTGCGATGCTAGTGCAGCCTCGCTCTTCCACTTTCCTCCTTCCGTGAGTTGATACTGTACTTTGAATATTGCAGGGCTGAACTTTGCCTTCAATGTTACAGACTCTTTGAGTTCGCTATCTTGTCGTACAGCCTCTTTCTTCCCATCGCTCCATTGATCAAATAGATACCCTTTCTCAGGCACGGCGCGAACCATAGTCCCCACTGTGCCGACTGCGAGATGCTGCTCAAGATCTCCGATGAGCGAGCCATGAGGCGTCGTTGCATCAACCTCGTACTTCGCTACAAACGTTGGTTGCTTTAAAACGATCTCTAGAGAATTCTCATCTTCTGCTATCGCAACCGTACCCCTTAGAGAAACATAGCCCTCTTGTACAGCAACCCAATCTAGCGAGATCCCTTTACGGAAGGCGAGATAGATAATCCCCTTAGAGTCTGTCACATGGTAAGATCCGTTAAAACCAACTTGCGCACCTACCAGTGGATCTCCCTTTTCGTTTTTCACCTCACAACGGAGTGCACCATAGTACTTCGATGGCAAAATTTCGAATTTCGTTCCCGTAGGTCTCACACTATAACTCTCCGTTGTATATTCTGGTATCTTTACCTCTACCGTATACTTCCCGAATGGAAGAAGAGCCTCGGGTGAGAATTCCTGCCCCACACTATTTAACAACTTGTATGCGCCAAGTTTCCAAGGCGAGGGCATCGTGTAAAAATCGGCGTCCGCAACCAAAGCGTCATACTGATAATTCCATGCAATGGGCTCATCAAAATACGCTTTTGGCTTCAACTGTAATGTAACCTCCTTGCGTGTCACTTGGATGGTACGCCAAGCACCCTTTACTGGCTTATAGATTTCATTGCCTACTTGTATTGGAGCAACCGATGCTTCGCCAACGCCCAATATACGCAACTCCCCATCTACTATGGCGACCACATTCGGATTCGTACTTATATATGCCACCGGGAGCTTCGAAGTAGTAATCGCCTGGAGCGGATTCGAAGCTGCATCAACCCTAGTCCCATAAGCATAAATAAGTTTCTCTTGACTCCAATTCTCTATTGTTTGACCAAGACGTAAGCGAATTTCGTACTGATGCTTCGTTCCATTAGCGGCTTCTACGGTTATGTATGCAACCTTATGCAAGTCGAGTGCCGTTACACCACTCTCAAAAGGTTGATCGAGATACGATGCCTTCGCATCTGTTGGTAGAGTAAGTTCAAAGACCACTTTACTTAAATCGGAAGGTATACCTGTTGCTGCATCCAAATCTACATACATCAAATCCTTAACATCTACAGACACATCTTGCGACATCCCCGCATTTTTCTCCTTCAAGAGTTTAAACGAGAGTGGCGTATAATTATCAGACTTATCTATCTCGGCCACTATAGTAGCTTCCTCTTCGATCTTATGGCCAAAGACCTCGCAACTCGCTTTTAACTTCACACTCTTACCAGAGCTCAAGTCGACCTCCTTACCAACTAAGGTTGTCTCTTCTACACCATTGAACTCTAGTTTCGCACCTGGCCAAAGAGTCTGAACCTCTTCAATCTTAAGCGTCTTAAGTTTTTCTATGTCTATAGCATGGGGGAACTTTACAACGTACTGCTTTTTCGTCGCATCCCATATCCAAGGTCCTGTTTGGTTCGTTAAACGCACCCTGTAGAACATCTTATTAAGCGGGATATCTTGCCATATAGCGTTAGTGCCCGTCTCCTGCAACAGACTAGGATCGGGGAGTACGAGGTTGGCCTCATAAACCGTTTTCTTGTCTTTGTTACGCGAAAATACCGTAGCCGTCCCATTTACCTCATTGAATCGGTATTCGGCTATCATCGATTGTTTATTCAAATTGTACTTGAAGATATCGTCCTTGAGCGATTTCAACTCTTGTGCATTTGTTGGACGCGGTGTTGTACTCGAAGCGCGGAAAAACGCGATCTGACCATCGAACCTACGACAGATTTGAAGATTACTGAAATCTGGAATCTCCGCTCCTATTTTTACAACTTCAACCTTTTCTCCATTGATATAAACATCTACGTTGCAGCTACCAGCGAACGCTCCGTCGGGATCTTCAATATCTCGAAGCCCCACTGCTATATGTTGCCATACGCCTGGAGTTAGTACTGGCGTTTTCGTCTTTAATAGCAAACGAGTCCCTACCAAAAAGACCAGCGAACCATCTTTTACTCCTGTCTTACCCTCTAACCCGTAGGATGCGCGCAACGCAGTATTGGCCGACTGCAAGAAGAAGGTATTGGCGGGTTTATCCATTTTCACCACCATCTCGAACAATCGCTTCACATCAGCTTTACGTCCAAGCGATTTCCCCAGCGACTTCATACTGATATACTCCAGTTTCTCTGCATTCGCCTTTTCGTGTGTATCGCCCATCAGATGAATAGCTCGGAAAGCATTCGCCGCATCTTTTACCGAGGTAATCTCTAGTTCCTTTACATTATTGGCTTTAGTTTTTTCACCTCCCTGCTCATCTATTTCTACCTTTATTTTGTGTGTACCTGCAGGCGTTAGATCGAGCTTCGTCGTCAACTTCTCTGTCTTTTTGGTTTCAGGATTCAATGCTTTCGCTGCATAATCAAACACTTGAGTCCCCTTCTCCTCACCATTCAAAGAGAGTTTTACTGTTACTTTCCCCTTAAATGCAGTACTTGCCAGATTTTGTAATGTTACGGAGACCTCCTGCTCATTCGAACAATCGTGCCCCGAGACGCCAGCATTTACCTCTAGCAAAGCAATATCTCCTATCGTGGGATCTGCACCCTCGATCACTTTCACAAAGACATCGCGCATATCTCCAAAGAGCAACCCCTCCGTACTACATGCACCTTTCGTAACACTCTCCTTATCCCCCATTATGATGCGCATGCGCTTTACCCCAGGCTCCGTTTCATTCGGAATAGATAGCGTTACGGTCTTAGTATAATCATATTCTCCCAACGCAGTCTCTACCTTCTCTGTCTCATCAAACAGACCATTATCGTTCCAATCTACCCACAGAGTCAAGAACTTATCTTTTAAGCCATCACTTTCGCCATCGAACGAAAATTTCACCGTAGCTTCTGAAGATTCTTTATAGAGCTCAAACGGATCTGATTTGCTCATATACATCAAGCGCCCACTGTTGGCTGGGAAATTGAGTTTCCGTAAACCGAGCTGCATCTCAGCTATATAGAAATTGGTATTCCGTATAGAGCCCGTAAAACAATACCTATCATATCCTACAATGAGCGGTAGTGCATTATCCGAGGCATCGTAATCTTCAGGCGACTCTACATATATTTCTACCAACTGATTATTGGCAAACGGCACTTCGAAGGGTTCGGGGAAGGTGACGGTATTCTCTCCTGGCTGCAAGACCTGTTTGTACCAGCTTAAATAATAGTTACGACTTCCATCCCAGACATGTAGATTGACCTCTACAGGATGTTCATAGTTGTTACGAACTTTTGCAACAACTGGAACCTTCCCCTCCTTATCTGTCCCTTGTGCTGTGGCTGTAGCCGAGAGCAAGGTTACCGCATTGGCAGCTGGGACAAAATCTACCTTTGCCACCCAACCAGGAGCTAGATCTGCATTATCATACGAGAGAAAATGCATCGTAAGACCACCATCACTCGCATCTGATACAAACGTAAGTGGAACATCTTTCAACTCACCAGTGAGAATCTTACGAATACGAGCTTTCTTTATATCTAGATCTTCAGGAACATCGTTTGTGAATACTGCCAATATAGCCTCATCCTCTACCAGATTAAACTCGGTAAAGGTAACTCGTACACGCAACGAAGGATCTGGGGGTAGGAATTTCATAGTAGATTCCTCACCACGCAAATAGGTACTTATCATACCCCCATTATCTGTATAGATAATCGGAGTCTTCAAATGGTAGGTTACCTTCGGATCGCGCTTCTGAAGCCCTAGGAGTGGACTCTCGCGACGCTCTGTTTTCTCGTGCACCACCACGCGACCAAAGTTATTCACTCGAGAACGAAGTACATTGTTCCCCAACTTCTTGTCTTCTTTACAAAGAAGTTCGCAACGGATTATCTTCCGCTCCCCGAGTTCAAACTCCGTCGAGAAGTCTAGTGTAAAGGTTACAATCGTCTGGTTCTGTGCTGTGAGTTTTGCGATTTTCTCAGTAGCCTGCAGTTCATCGTTCATATAGACACGAATCTCTATATCCTTTGCATCCACATCGCTAAGATTTTGTACACGTACTTTGTACGGTTCTTTGCCCATCCGGACCTTATCTTGTGGACGCTCCTCTTCATCAAGAGTTAAGTCCAACTCATTTTCGAAGGGGAGCACAGCCAAGCGTGTTATTGCAAAGGCATCGCCATTGAAACCTCCTGCGAAGGTGAGCTTTAGCGAATGTTTCTGATTCCCCTTAAGGGTGAAGAACCAATAGGAATAGTCTTCGTGTTGCTTCTGAATATTGTTGGGATGCTCATACTGGCTCGCCAGTGCCGTACCATTATCCTCCAACTTAAATCGCGCCGAACCTGGTGTTGCCGCTACGGCATCGATAAGAGCTCCTTCTAGCAAGAATCGCATATCGGACTTCCCCGTCAAATCTATATTACAGAGCTCAAAGACAGCACTATAGTCTGCATTCGCAGGTGCAAAATACTCCTCGTCTTTGGGGAGAGTTTTCGGCGCATCTGTCAATTTACACCCGATGAGACTCGAACCTAACGGAGGGTCTTCCACAAAGGTCTGTGCTCTGTAGACAATGCTCATATTCTTTCCTCGGTGCAGCTCCTTAAGAAAGGTCGAGGGAGTCTGTACGAAAGTTTCTACAAACGGTATTTGTTCGCCTTTCACCGTCTTCGAGACTTTGCCTTGTACAGCTTCCGAGCGCAAACCATACGTCCCCACGCCTGTTGTAGCTGCTACAGCAAATATTGGACGCTCGTAACGCTTGGCAAACGCCTCGGGGACCACACATTCCGTCCCTGCAATACCCTCTTGGATTATCTCCCAGCTACTCTTCTCTTCGTTCCAAAGCAGTGCGGTGTATTTATCTATCTTGTCACTCGGCTTCCAAGTTAGTTTCCAGTTCTTGTAATCGCAAGAAGTGTTCTCTATCGCGAGCGATGTAATTTGCGGCGATACAGTAAAATGACCAGAGGTTACGGCATGCCCTGTAGCATCCACAAGTCGTAAAAGAGCTTTTGCTGTCGCTGGTTGACGCTGTAAAACGATATATGTAAAATCGCTCTTCCCATCGCCTAACGAGATGTACGACTGTCCATCATCGGCCGAATAATAGAGCGTATATTTATCTGTTACGCCCTCCAGCATCACACGATACTGAACTTCTGGTTCTAGAATATCTCCCTCACCTGGCCAAACGATACGCAAACCATTATCCTCTTCTATCCAATAGGTAAGTACATAGTCCTGCGAACCGCTTACCACACGTTTTGCTGTTACAGAGACCTCTACCGAACTCTCGCCTGCTAATTCGGTCATATCAAGCGTCACCTGCTCCATGTTATTCAGGTGGTCCTCCTTGCGCTGCGCAACCTCCTCTACTTTACCTTTTTCTGTATTAAGCACCCAAGGCAAGAAGCCATTAGATCCGACCTTTACCTTTAAATCAAGGTCGTTTATCATTATAGGCTCTCCATACTTGCGCGCACGTTTCGATGGCGGATCATTCCAAGCCAACATCACTCGCAACGACTTAGCACCTTTCGGCACGCTGATTGTCAGCGGTTTTTCCTCTCCATTTGCGATCTTATCTGTATGCCACCAACGTTTTTCCAACGATACTACTGCACGCTCCGCATTCAAGATCCCGTAGCCAAATTGGAAGTCGGGACCTTTGCGTCCAGCCTCATCTGCAGTATTCGCCACAACAGCACGCAGGAGATCGTTACGGATCTCTTGCCCATTATTAAGCTGCTTGAAGCGTTCCTGAAGTAGCGCTAAATGTCCCGTTACAACAGGACAAGCCATCGAAGTTCCACTCTCCCGATAATACGTCCCGAGACTTTCTACACTCAAGACCTGCTGCCCCTTCGCACAGACGGTTGGGAATACTCGACCATCGTCCTGAGGACCCCAAGAGCTAAAATCCGTCATATCGCCTTGCTCCGTTACAGCACCAACGTGAATCACATTTTTTGCACGACGTGCAGCGAGCCCGTAGTTGACCACTCCCCAGATCTCTTCTGTCTGCTTCATACACCCCCATTGATCATTCCCTGCCGAGAAAACGTGCGTGAGCGTCGGAATCTCGCAACTTAATACATCCAGCTCGTAGTCGCTCTGTGCATTGATTAGGGTTCGTATCACAGGGCAACGCTGCTTTACATACCAACCATACGAGTTCTGCGTAAGTGTAATCCCATACTTGTATTGCGAGATATCCATCTCTTGCTGCATACTTAGTCCATTCGATCCGTAGTTGAAATTCCAAGTATAAGCCTCAGCCTGAGGCGCCATTCCACAACCGAGCGGATCCAATACTCCTGCCCCTAAGACAGATCCCGCGACATGCGTACCATGCGGAGCACCACTCGCACTCTCGTATTCCTGTACATGCACACGCTTTCCAAAATCAGGATGCCAGACCACATTACCATCCCAGATCCCGATCCGAATCCCTTTACCCGTCAAGCCTCGTCCGCCCAACTGCGCAGGCGTATTGAGCACTGCAGCACGCCCCAATAACCGAGCACTATAGTTCTGTAATTCCTGTTCGGGTTCTGCTTGAGATATCGTGAGCACCCAGGGCAAAGCAGCCAACTTCGCAATCTTTGTGGGTGCGATCTCGAGCATACATGTCCCAAATAGCTCACTATAGGTTATGATATGTCCTAACTGCGAAAGAGTTTCTTTTATTTGCTCTGCTGGAATGGTAGCTGCAAACCACAAGGACACTTTTTGCACCACCTCATTCGCAAGATCTTGAGCATCCCTATTCTCGCTGCGCAACTCGGGAGCTACCTTCCACTCTGACTTTAGAGGCATCACAGATCGCAACGAGCCGTTTTGTACCTTCGTTGCTGGCAGAATAGCGTAGTACGCATTACTACCTAAATAGCTAAGGAGTTTACCTCCATTCGATTCCCAGCGTGCAATTTCCTTTGCATCTGGGATCGCTTTGAACTGTACTAACACTGCCTGCTCACGCCCGAGTTCCCTCCAAGAGCTTCCACGTAGCTCTACATTGGGTTCTGGCACAAAGCGTACACCATTCAACTCTACCCACTCCTGCGCAAAAATCCCCAATGGGATAAGCAGTAGAAGGAGCAAAAATGTACCCCATCTTCTCATCTGTTATACTTTAAATTAGTTATACTTTAGCTGAAATGCGATCTAATTTAGTACATCTAAGAGAATTTCCAACTCCCCTCTTTCCAAGAAAAAATCTAGATAATCTACTACCTCATGCACTACTTACAGTACGAGCGCCTTGATGAATCAGACTATAATCGAAATATCACCATTTCCCTACCTTCGTAAAAGAAATGGAAACAAGATGCCTACAGATCTAGTACGAGAATTACCCATTGGAATCCAGAGTTTTGAAAAGCTGCGGCGACGCGATCTGATTTATGTGGATAA
>CBDEMG010000033.1:0-19598 GCA_965240855.1 uncultured Bacteroidia bacterium
TCTTTCCAATAATCATTTCTTCTTGTATGTTGCATTCGGTGCCGGGGTATAGCCCTCATCATTAAATCGCTTTAATACTTCTGGAGGCACTATTATCCCTCTAGGACTATTCGTAGACCCATTCCAGTGTACAGTTCCATCATTAGAGTTCCCAAATCGATGAATCGTTCCATCTTGTGATTTTGCATACCAATGCTTTCTTGAACCATCAGGAATTGAAACTCTATAAATATCTTCTGCATTTTGAGGAAGGATACTGGTTTTGCTTCCTCCCCCTCTGAAGTTTTTTGAACTAGGATCGTGATGTCTAGGATTCGTATATTGGGGCTTCTTGCCATGAAAACGCCTTAACTTGTGCAATTTACTCAACCCGAGCACATCCACCCAGCTATTGACATCCTCGACATAGCTGTGCAGTGGCAGCGTTCCACTAGCAAAGCGTATCGGCTTCTCCGAGATGTATCTGCCTATCTGGTCGGTAACGATGCTGTACACCTCGCCATTGAGGAGCAGAGCCATCGGCACGTAGCTCTCCTCCTCAAAGACCCAAGTCCTGAGGTCAAGCTCGTAGTGCTGCCAGCCGTCGCCCTTCCATTCCCTGCCAGAGTTCCACTCGTGCAGCGGCACATTGCCGTTCCATACCCCAATGGGTGTATTCACTGGCGAGCTTGCAGAGACGACGCCCCAAGGCATAAAAACAATCAATCTACTTTAATGGGGGAGAAACTGATTCCGCTCACTCGTGCCTTTTTCAACGCCTTTTTGACTCTGTCAGAGATCGCTATTCTCGTTGGGAAGAAAAACGCCTCAGAGGAACCAACAATTGGGACAATTGAGTATTTTTTTATCTTCTCCGCAGAGAGTACTGCTTTAATCAATATGCTCTTATTCACCCCATAAAGAGAACTGTCTTCATTAAGTATATCAAGAGTTCTAGTGAATTTTGGAGCAAAATAACGATACTGATTTCTTGACTGAACTACGGACACTTCGTACCATTCAATTCCTTCCTCGCCTGTCATTAATTCATCTATGAT
The DNA here is from genome assembly GCA_965240855.1 of uncultured Bacteroidia bacterium. Classification (GTDB taxonomy): domain Bacteria; phylum Bacteroidota; class Bacteroidia; order Bacteroidales; family CAJPTX01; genus Bacteroides_D. The sequence goes on from CBDEMG010000033.1 coordinate 1,038, forward strand.
ATTTCGAACTTTTTCTGAGAATAATGGTACACCCAAGTCATCGGCGATATAGTCGTCCAATGACATTTTGGGGGATAGTCTGTATTGGAATGGAAATCTTCTGTTAGATTCGATTGCCTCCATCCAGTCCACAAGTGTTTTTTTCCCATCTGGAGAGATAGCTAGGGGTGTTGAGGAAGTTTCCTCTTCGGGGAATTGTATTTGCCACCATTTCATATTTATATCCATCTTGTTTGTCGTAATAAGTCGGGGTTGTTTCTTACGGAGTCCTTCACTCGAACTTCGAACTCCTGTAAAAAGTCTTCTTTTTTTGTCCAACTTTTGGGGTGCAGTTCAGTTCTTCGAACCAAAAGAAGGAGGATAGTCCTTCCAATGCTTGAAGACATTGTTTCAACATTTTGTCTACGATACACTTTATCTCACCAGTTTGATCTTGGAGAACTTTGCCCCAGAGAGAGAGTTCCTGTAAAATTCCCTAACGAAGTTTTCGCTAACAAACATCTCTTCTGTGGCTTTTAATAATCGAAAGGCATCAACTCCTAACGTTTTTGTTCGTGATATTGTTATATCACGAATCGTCTTGTAGGTTTCCTCTAATAGGGGATTAAAATGTGCATCCTCCTTGGTCCAGAATGAAACTATTGAGTGTTCTTCATCAATGCAATCAAGAAAATTACGAAATCCCAAAAGGTAATAATGAAACTTCAAATTGCACTCTGAAGGTACAATAGGGAAATATCTAAAATCCTTTTCTCCATAAACATCTTTAAATCGATGCGAGACGATAACACTTCCCCCTTGGCTTAGATTCAAGTCTAATTCATCTTTTCCTGAATCAAAATCCACATCGAATTCGATCGGAGAGTTAAACTCTACCATAGGATCATATTCAATCTTAAGTAATTCGTAATCCTCGTAATTTGTCGGAAATGAAAAATCGAGACAGCTATATTGCTCTGACAAATTGAAAAACAACTTATAGTAATCCATTGCTTCATGTTTTAGTTAACCATTTGTTTACTTGAGAACCGACTTCTTGGGCTTCAGAGGCGACCTCCTTAAGAGTACTTTTTACTGCCATTTGATACAGCTCTTGAGATTTTTTTTGGTCAATTCCTTTAGTTGCACTTTTTAAGGTACTGTCCTAAAAAAGTGTGTAAGGAGTCCTCTTCACAAGTCAATTGTTTTACCTCCCAGAGTTTCATAATTTCTAGAACGTTGAGGGAGATTAAGACTCCAACTTTTTTAAGAGAGCAATGGGATAAGAATACGTAGTCTCGTTCATTTGCATGACTACAGAACCGAGTAAAAAAAGGACAGATATGAGGCACTAGGCATCGCTCCTCGCATAGATAAGGTTCGTTTGTAGCTACGATTGAGGCGCTCTATCCAATTCGTAGTATACAGCATACGACGATACACAGGTAAATAATCTAAAAAGGTAAAATACAACGCATTACGCGGATTCTTGTAGCGCTTAAATGTAGGAAACTTAGCACTCCAACGCTCTACAAAGTTAAGAAAGAGTGCATTTTAAGAAAAGTTTAATTTGAAAAAGACACAAAAAAGTGGAGCTTACACACTTTTTGGGACAGTACCCTATCGTTTTTACCGGACAACAATAGTTTGAAATAGTGTTTTTTAGCGATAGGCAATGTGGCGATTACGCTGTTGATTATAAAAGAAAAGCGCTCCTTTTATAGAGCGCTTCTTCTTTCATGCGTAACGCAATGTTTATGCTTTGTTACGTAGTTTTTCTAACTTTTCGGTGAGCAATGGGACAATCTTGTGCACATCGCCTACAATGCCGAGATCGGCTACGCCAAATATGGGCGCATCCTTATCTTTATTGATGGCAATAATGTATTCTGACTCTTCCATACCAGCGAGATGCTGTATAGCGCCCGAAATACCACAAGCGAAGTAACAAGTGGGTCGTACGGTCTTACCCGTTTGACCAACCTGACGGTCGTGTGGCATAACGCCCGCATCTACCATTGCACGAGAAGAGGAAACTTGTGCACCGATGACGTTAGCCAGTGCCTCGAGTTTCTTAAAGCCCTCCTTATTACCAACACCACGTCCGCCAGATACTAGGATGCGTGCCTCCGTGATATCGACTTTGTCGTTTGTAGAGAGCTCTTCTTTTACGACCTTAACTTTGAACTTGTCGCGGTTGAAGGGAATGGTCTCATTTACGACATTGCCAGAGCGCTTTTCGTCCTTCTCTAAACGCTTCATTACTCCTGGGCGCACGGTTGCCATTTGTGGACGGTGCTCCGTACAGATGATGGTTGCCATCAGATTACCGCCGAAAGCAGGACGAGTCATGAGAAGGTCGCCAGCTTCGGAGATCTCGAGCTTCGTACAGTCTGCTGTAAGTCCAGTTACGGTACGAGCGGAGAGACGTGGACCGAGGTCGCGACCTATTGTAGTCGCACCAATAAGTACAACTTCGGGTTTGTACTTATCCATAAGGTGTGCTAGCGTTTGTGCATAAGGCTCGGTCGTATAAGCTGCCAAAGCCGCATCTTCTACAACGAGTACTTCATCTGCACCTGCTGCGATCAGTTCTTTAGCTTGTCCAGCTACTTTGTCGCCGAGTAGGAGGGCATAAACTTTCTGCTGGGTTGGGGTAGCTAATTTGCGTGCCTCCCCTAACAGTTCGAATGCCACGTTTTGAATCTTGCCGTGACGTTGTTCGGCAAATACGAATATCCCTTTATATTGTGACTTATCCATCGCTCCCCCCTCCTAGATAATAAATTTTTCTTGTAATTTGGTGATAATCAAATCAACAGCTTCCTCAGTAGAGAGCTCATGTTGTTCGCCAGCAGCCTTTGCGCCCTTCGAGAAAGATTTAAATACTTTGGTTGGCGACCCCTTCATCCCGAGTTTGTTCTCGTCCACCTCGATATTTTCCGCACTCCAGAGTTTAACTTCTTTTTCGTAAGCGTCGACAATACCACCAACAGTCATGTAGCGCGTCTCCTTTACGGGTACAACCGATGTGAGCAAGCATGGTGTGGGGAGTTCTACAATTTGATACCCTTCTTCAGTCGCTTTGCGAACTCGCACAATCCCCTTACCATCGTATTCTAAGCTCTCTACGTAGCTAACCTGTGGAATATCAAGATGTTCTGCAATTTGAGGACCTACTTGTGCCGTATCGCCATCGATAGCTTGCCGTCCAGTCATAACGATGTCAAAGGGAAGGGTGCGTATTGCTCCAGCCAGAGCATTAGAGGTTGCGAGAGTATCTGCTCCAGCAAACTTACGGTCGCTAAGGTGTATAGCCTCATCTGCGCCCATAGCGAAAGCCTCGCGAAGGATTGCATCGGCTTGTGGCGGTCCCATTGTGATCACCGTAACTTTAGCACCATATTGATCTTTAAGACGTAGTGCAAGCTCTAGTCCCCCCTTATCGTCAGGATTCATAATGCTGGGAACCCCCTCGCGAATAATAGTCCCTTTTACGGGATCTATACGTACCTCGGTGGTATCAGGAACCTGCTTAATACATACTACTATATTCATTTCCAGTACAATTTCTTTTTAATGTTTACCACCTATTTCTTTAACAAGCTTGCAGCAATCACCATACGTTGTACTTCGGACGTGCCTTCGTAGATTTCGGTAATTTTAGCGTCGCGCATCATACGTTCGATCGGGTAGTCGCGCGTGTAACCATATCCACCGTGCAATTGTACGGCCTTTGTCGTTACCTCCATGGCAGTCTCTGCAGCAAAGAGTTTAGCGTACGAAGAGTCTACACTGTAGGGGATTTTTTGGTCTTTCTTCCACGCAGCTGCACGAACAAGGTAGCGAGAAGCCGCAACCCGAGTCTGCATATCTGCAAGTTGGAATTGTGTATTTTGGAACTGGCTTAAAGAGCGTCCGAATTGTTTACGTTCTTTGGTATAAGCCACAGTCTCGTCCATCGCTCCTTGTGCTATACCGAGAGCTTGCGATGCAATCCCGATACGACCTCCATCGAGTGTTTTCATAGCAATCGAGAAGCCTTTCCCCTCGCGTCCGAGGAGGTTTTCCTTGGGGACGATACAATCTTCAAAAATAAGTTCGCAGGTAGCAGAACCGCGAATACCGAGTTTTTTCTCTTCCTTGCCAATTGAGAAGCCTTTCATTCCTTTCTCTACAATGAAGGCCGAAATTCCGTGTGTACCTTGCGAGCGATCGGTCATTGCAACCACGACGAAGACATGTGCAAAGGCTGCATTGGTGATAAAGATCTTCGATCCGTTTAGTACATAGTGGTCGCCATCTAGTACAGCAGTGGTTTGCTGTCCAGCAGCGTCTGTTCCAGCGTTTGGCTCTGTTAGACCAAAAGCACCTATCCATTCTCCTGAACAAAGTTTGGGAAGATACTTCATCTTTTGCTCTTCTGTACCAAACTCGTAGATAGGTTGCGTGCACAAAGAGGTGTGAGCCGAAACAACCACCCCCGTAGTTGCACATACGCGAGAGAGCTCCTCCACTGCCATCGAATACATTACATTAGAGGCTCCTGCACCACCATATTCCTTGGGGAAAGGAATACCAAAAGCTCCAATCTTTCCGAGTTTTGCGATCGATTCGGCTGGGAAGTGCTCTTGCTCGTCTACCTCAGCGGCTAACGGCTTAATTTCTTCTCGTGCAAACGAACGGATCATCTGGAGAAACAGTTCCTCCGTTTTAGATAATGAAAAATCCATCTCTTGTACTATTAATATTTCGTATCCCTATCGCTATGAAGCTCACAGCGTTACGTAACAATGTTTACTATCCAATACGTAAAATGCCCTCTCTCTAGTTTAATCAAACGTATTGTTTGAAGACGAAAAACATCTTATCGTAAAAAATAGATATACAAAACTAAACAATTTTCTACTTAGCTGTATAGGTGTTGTATTATTGGTTGAAGGCTTTTTGCTCTTCATTAGGGGTGTAGAAATACCATTGAAAACCAAATCGATAGGTTCGTTCCTTCTCTGGGTATAGAACACTCACAAATGAATTACGTCCGAACCAGTCGTCGTTAAGATGATTTACCATGAAGAAGAGATTTGCCGTCTTCCATTTTACATTGAGGATTAGATCCAAAAAAGGATAGTTGCCTAATAAGAAATTGTATTGCCTATAGAAAATACCAAGTGGGACATTATATGCATCAGCATGGTATGTAGTGCGATATTTGCATTCGAGAGCTAAACGTAAGAATAATACGTTAGGAACAGCTTCGAACTCGTAGCTTAGAGAGCTGTAGGTTGTAAGGAGTGGTAGGGCAATAGCTTGTTCGGATGAGCTTTTTTGTAGAGTGACGCGCGATGTGAGACCTATACCTTTCCAATTGACGCTACCCTGTAGATAGCTAGAAAATATATTTACCGAATTGGCTTGTTTTGGAAGACAGATTGAATCGAAGTAAGTATAATTTTTATAGATACGATTGTTTACACCTAAACGGAGATCGCCCCAAGGTAGTATAAGTTCTCCACCAGTGTGTAGGGATGATGTAGGTAAAAGACTATTACTGAGATTCCATGTTGCAGTATTAGAGAAGTGGTATTGTTCGAAATACGATGCTCTCGTACGTTTAGTAGTTATAGTGGCTAAAATGCAGAGCTTGGGGATAGAGCGAAAAGGACGTATATCGATTTGAGTTTTTAGCGAGAGATCGCCTGTTCGTGCTCCTAAAGTGTATATATATGCCTGTGCTTGTAATTTGAGGTAATGAAGAAAATAGTTAAGATTCGCTCCAATGTACGCGGTTGAAGTATTTTCTTTTGACATTCCTGTTAAATAGAGCAGAGGTTGCGCTTGGATATATTGATCGTATGTATATCCGATCCATGCACGAAACGATGGTAGAAGATAGCGACTGTGTGTATTGTGACGATAACCAATCCCTAAGCGGATATCGTAGGAAGCGGAAGCTATGGAGTCGTGTGTATGGTTATCTGCTATATTGTATTGTTTGCCTTTTGGTGGATTCGGTTCGATGTAGGCGCGGGTGAGAGTATTATATCGTTGCACAAGTGAAAGTGTAAGAGCAGAGTTGCGATACAAGTAGTTAGCATGAATTGTAGAATCGTTGCGAATATTTTCGGTCTGGAGGAGATCTATTCCAGTTTCGAGAGTGTAGCAGTCATTGCTTAACAAAGTATTGTTATTTGTGTGATGGACGGGGTACTGACCAAGTGATATCACAGTATCGAGCCGCAGCCGTGGATCGAGCATACCGCCATTGATACTATGTTCCATGCGCCGAATTGCAACAGAGCTAGAGATATACGAGCGATTACCTACATACGAGAGAAAGAGTTGTCCTATATTGTAGCGACTTTTTAGGTTTATCATAGAACTTTTGTCATCTGCATGCATAATCTTAAATCCAAAATTGATATTTGGAGCAAGATTTTGTGTAAAGAGCCAACGTGCAAAAAGTTCTCCCTCGCCAGAGCCAAAATCTTTTGCTGCGCTAAAGTGAGAAAATGGTCCAGTCGTTAGGTAGTTAGAATGTTGTACAGCAAGAAGCTCCCACGAAGATTGAAAACTAGGACTAATATTGTAACGGAGTGTTGGGCGGGCAAAGAAGTCGTCGTATTGTATCGGTGCGTATCGTAAACCAAGAGTCGAATAGTTTTGGAAAACTTTTATACGCTCGTCAAATAAGTGCGAAGTGGTGTATTGACTGTCGATCGTAACTTTTGCATAAGTCCATGCTTCCCAGTCAAGATCCCAGCGGAAAAGGTATTCTGTCGTATCGATAGGTGGTTTATAGCGCAGGAGGGTGTTTGGTACGTATATAGTAGAATCGTTTTTTGTAGAATCAGAATTATTGGATGGAGGAATAGACTGTGCTGTGGCGTACGTAGTATTAAAGCAGAGTATAGAAAATGGTATAACAAGATAACCAAGCCAAAAGATAAAAATACTCTGGTGTCGCGGCAGATGTAGGCGACTTTTCTTTTGCATGCTCAACAGTGCCTCTATACGGGAAATGACAAATTATCTCCGCAGATCTTTCTAGAAAAAAACTATCGGTAGCAAAAATACGAAATCTCTTAATGTATTAATACCAAACTTTTGGCAGCAAAGAGGTCGTTACGGATTCGATCTTTCAATGGAAATATACCTATTTGTGCTTGGAGATCACCTAGATCCTCGTCAAAAGGATAACCTTTATATGCAACCAATCCTGTGGTGAGTTCTATTTTTGTGGAAAGAGTATTGAGATCTCGATTGCAATTGAGATTCTTGCTACGCTTAAGAAGAGGTTTTGTCCAGTGCCAGAGTTGTTCGAGTTTGGCAACGCCACGAGAAACCACAATGTCATATTCTTGTTTGAGGTCTTCTGCTCGAGCACGTTGTATTTGTACATTTTTGAGTTGTAGATGTTTTACGATACTATCTACAGCATTGATTTTTTTTGCGATAGAGTCTACAAGTCTAAATTGGACTTGTGGATAGGCTATAGCTAGTGGTATACCAGGAAAGCCTCCCCCTGTCCCAAGGTCTAATACTAGAGCTTGAGGTGGAATATCAAAATAGAGTAGTAGGCTAAGGCAATGGGGAATGTGGTAAGTTAGGAGGTTATCTATGTCCTTACGCGATATGAGGTTGATGTATTTGTTCCATTCGAGCACTAGAGTAGCAAAATGTTTCAGTTGTTCAATTTGAGAGGGTGTTAGATTGGGAAATAATTGCTCCATGGGAAGTCTCTCAATCATCTTTAAAATCACCTTCGGGAGATTGGCGTAATAGTTCCTGTAGCATATTTCGAGCTCGAAAGAGTTGAGCCTTGACTGTTCCCATAGGGAGAGCTAGTTCTACAGAGATCTCTTCGTAGGATAACTCCTCAAAATATCGAAGCTGTACAAGCTTTTGGTACTGTGGACGCAGTTGCGTAACAAGACTTTTGAGGCGCTCCATATTTTGATCGCGTATCATTTGTTGTTCTGGATCTAGTCCCGATGTCGTCATGAGAATTTCTTTATTAATTCCATCGCCACTCGGGTCTTCGTAGTCTTTTTGCACCATGCGTTTCCGTCTGCAATAATCGATACTATTGTTTGTCGCGATCTTGAAGAGCCAACTACTAAACGCATATCGTGGCACATATTGTGTAATATTTTTAAAAGCTTTTGTGAAAGCTTCTATCGTCACATCTTCTGCGTCTGTAGGATTATTAACTATCTTTAAAACAAGGTAATAAATTTTGCTGCGATATTTGTCGTGCAAAACTCGGAATGCTTCCTCGTCACCATCGCATGCACGCTGAACGAGTTCCCAATCTATGAGCGCTTTTTCGGAGAGATTTCCTAACCCTTCGTCTTCCATTTGCACGATAGAATACTATTTCTACGTTATAAGTTTGTCAAAAGTAAGAAAAATCTTTACAAAAAAAAGTAAAAAACACAAATCTGTGGTTTTGTAACTTTCTAAGCGCTTGTGCGTCTTAGTTTTAAGAGGTGATGAAAATATTTTTTTAGATGAGAAAAGTGGTACATAAGGTGGTATTATGGATTGTTGGAATGTTTGTTTTGTTGCAAAACATTGCAAATGCAAATATAGTATCGAGTCCTTTGTCGCAATGGCAGCGATATACATATGATTTAAAAGATTTTGATAAAATAGTCTTACAGATGTCTGCAGAAGTGCAGATCAGACAGGGTAGCATATTTTCGATCATAGCAGAATCGGGAAATAATGGAGTAGCAATATCACCTGCCTTAAGTGTACGCAATAGCACACTTATTGTTACGATGCCGAATTGCTCCAATAAACACATCAATGACATAAAAATGTGGATAACTCTACCTCGGTTGTCGGAAATAACCTTGCAGGGCTCTGGAGATGTAATTCTAAAAGAAGATTTTTTGGCGGATGATTTTCGAATTCGGATACTTGGTTCGGGTGATGTGAAAATTGGTAATCTTAATGTCAGAAATCATTTTAGTGCTGATATTCAGGGTTCAGGAGATCTCGAATTTAATGAGATTACTGCAAGGAGTGCGTCTTTGTGCATAATGGGGTCTGGAGATATTTTAGGACGCTCTTTGCATCTTTGGGGGAATGTTGTATCTCAAATTCAGGGGTCGGGTTCTATATTGCTTCGTTACATGAAAGCTGAACAAATACAGCTTCAGCTTATGGGGAGTAGTGATTTTAGAATGGAGCGTATTGAGTTTGATGAATTGATGAATGTAGAAGTAAGCGGTTCTGGTTCATTGACGGCACGTGAAGTACATGGAAATGGTAAGGCTAATATTGTTCTTCGAGGGAGTGGCGATGTACAATTGAGAGCGTTGTATGTAGATTTACTTGAGGCTCAGTTAGTAATGTCTGGAGAAATAGTAATTACTCAAGGTAATGTAAGACAAGTAATTGCTGCGGTATTAGGTTCGGGCGATATGAAAATGTCTCGATTGGCATGTAATGTTGCATATTTACGAATTCTAGGCTCAGGGAATATTAGTCTTGATGTGCAAGATGTTTTGTATACAGAGAAAATTTCTGGGTCGGGAGAAATTTATTTTACGGGATCTCCTAGAGTAATGGTAAAGAAGTAATTAGTTGATAATTGTGTTTGTGAGAGCTCTGAGGGAATTCTTCTAGAGCTCTTTTTATTAGAACCCGAGACGGACTCTGAAGTTTATACAACGCGCAGTGAGATAGTTTGGGACAGCAAGTCGTGAGATGTTTCCCTGTTCAGATGGAATAGCTACCCATAGATAGGAGGAGGTATTAGCAAAATCGAGGAGATTAAGTACCTCTATGCCGATTCTGAATTCTTTGAGCCATTTAGCTTTTCGTAGCCATGTTTCGGAAAAATATTGCGATTTGAATTCTTTTTCGAAACCAATGTCGATCCGTTTATAAGCTGGGAGTCGTCCTATTGTTCCATAGGGTGAATGTGGTGGCGTAAATGGTAGTCCCGAAGCGTAGTGAGCAGTTAGATTTACAGTATACGAGGGCAGCGAAGGTAAATAGTCTTGAAGGAATAAAGAAATCGCGAAACGTTGGTCTGAAGGCATAGCAAAATAGGAGTTTGTCGTAGGAGTTAGTAGAGGATTGCGAGGCGAATCGGTAAAACGCATTTTAGCGGAGAGGAGTGATAGACTGAGCCATGATTCGGCACCAGGTACTAGCTCTCCGTGGATTTTCAAATCAATACCATGTACGTATCCTTCTGCAATATTTGCCGCTTCGTATCGCAGTGAGAGATTTTCTATGTTGTAAGGGATGAGTTTTGCAATATCTTTTTTGTAGAATTCTAGTTGAATTCGAAATGGGTGTTCTAGTACAGGGAAACTCCAGCGAGTGCCCAGTATATAATGTATAGCTCGTTGCGGTAAGAGATTAGGAAATAATTCGCCATTCGCAGCTCTCATTTCACGGTAAAAAGGGTATTGATAGTATATACCTGATGCGAAATAGCAAGAGAAAGTAGGGAGCGCATCAGGAGTATAGGTGAGTGCGAAACGAGGACTGAGACGTGGGGTTTGTAGTACATCGCGAGTGGAGAAACGTAGTCCGAGATCTAATTCGAATTGCGCAGCCCAGAAATTATAATTTAGGTGTAGGTTGGTATATGCCGCAAGACGTAGATAACGTAGATCGCCTTCCGCTTTCATTGTATTCTGATCATCAAATTCGAGTTGTCTTCTAGGAAGTGTATATCCCGCGCTATCTATAATATGCCATTCGCTAAGGCTATGTGTGAGTCTGTGTTCGTAAGCAGAGATTCCTAGTTGGAGATTATGTCTCGAAAAAGAATATTGAGCATTGATTTTACCTCCAGCTACCCATGCATGAAAATAGTTTCTGGCATGATCTAATGCGCCTCCTATCCCGAAATTTGCAAGTGAGTCGTTTACTTCGTTAATAGATTTATTGTCTGCTTGGACGTTTTGTAACCAGTATTCTCCGAGAATATCGAAAGCTTCTGATTCGGAGGTATGATAGGCATTTGTTGCGAATTGAATTTTCCAATCTGAGGAGGGTGTATATTTGAGAGTAAGGTTTGCAAGTGAGGTATTGTACTGATCTTCTTCTTGTCCTTCGTAGTATACCATAAATGCTTTATATAAACCTGTGAGAGTGCCGACTTGCGTTTTTTTAACTTTAGGAATAAAGCGATATGAGTTTCTTGCGAGACTGGCGAGAAAGTTGAGAGAGAGGTTGTCGGAGATCTTGTAGGATATTTTGCTTTGTATATCCAAGAATGAAGGTTTGTAATCTCCTTTGGTCTCTGTAGTATTTAATAGTAGTTGCGTAGTTTTATATCGAATGCCCAGCATAGCACCAATTTGTTGATTAGGAGTAGCTCCTTCGAGTAAAAGCCTGTTTTCTAGTAGTCCGAGTTGAAATTGTGCTGCGAGTTCTTTCGGTGTACGATATTGTATATTGAGTACAGAAGACATTTTGTCCCCAAAGTATGCAGGGAATCCCCCAGCTGAGAAAGTTAGTTTTTCTACCATATCAGGATTAACTACGGAGAGTCCTTCTTGATTCCCCGAACGAATGAGTGTGGGACGGTATACTTCGCTGCCGTCGATATACACTAGATTTTCGTCGAAAGTTCCACCTCGAACAGAATATTGTGAGCTAAGTTCATTAGTAGATTGTACTCCTGGTAGGGTTTTAATCAGATTTTCGAGTCCAAGAGAAGACGCACTCATTGCTGAGATTGTTTTCAGATTTATGTGCTCGAGTGTTGCAAATTGTTTTTGTGTAGAAACAACTGCTACTTCTTCAATTTCTGTGATTTTTTCATTAAGCATAATACTAAAAGGCGGTAATCTTTTAGCATTAGTAGAAACAATAGTATCTATAGCTTCGAAGCCAATGGCTTCGATTCTAAGTGAAATGATTTTTTTAAGGGGGAGAGTGAGTTCGAAAGCCCCAATTGCATTTGTAGTTGTGCCACGTCCTGTTTCTTTATCGAAGATAGATGCATTTGCAATGGGTTGTCGTTCGATATCGAGAACAGAACCATGTAGAATTACTTGTGCAGTGGTATAATTAGCTAACAGTAAAAAAAAGAGAGCGTAGAGTATATTGTAAAGTATAGTTTTGAATAGAGAAGTCATAGACCAGTAGGATTGAAGTCGCGTAAGAATTGGTGCACTACTTCTGTCGGAAGCCCCATAACATTGGTGTAAGAACCGTTAATTTTAGAGATCCCGATGAGTCCGATCCATTCTTGGATACCATAGGCTCCTGCTTTGTCTAGTGGAGCAAAATTTGAGATATAGAAATCGATTTCTTTGGCGGTTAGGGGGGTAAATGTTACTGTTGTAGTAACTTGAAAGGTGTGTTCATAACTGTTGTAACGGAATGCGACGCCTGTTATAACGAGATGTGAATGATTTGCAAGGTCTGCAAGGAATTGCTGTGCTTGTTTGCTAGATGTTGGTTTGTCTAATCGTTTTCCCTTTAGGATGACAATTGTATCGGCAGCTATAAAGAGTTTGTTAGAGGGATTTGTATATTTCGATTGTGCACTTCGAACTTTTTCCCTTGCAAGGGTTTCTGCTAGTATAGAATTTGGTATACAAATAGAACGTTCGTCAAATGTAGGTATAATTTGTTCGAAACTTAGCCCCATATCGCGTAGTAGCTGTACACGTCTTGGCGATGTCGAAGCAAGAACGAGAGGAGGTATGTGTTGGTAAAAATTTGGAGATTGCATTTACTGAAAGCTTATCAGCACGATAGAAAGCCAGGGGAATAAAAGTCCGAAAATAGCAACAAGTGTTGTAAGAGAACGTGCGAATTTGGCTGTGTTATTTTTATTAGAGTAGCTGATAATTGCAGAAAATACGAGAGGGAGTATAATGAATAATAGAGTGTAAGAGGAAAGGAGTAGGGCGAAGTTGTTTTTCTCTTTTGTAGTAATAGTAGAGAATCCAGTTATGAGTAATGCGAGCAAAATGAGTATTGATTTAAGTACTACAACAACAATTTTAGCATTCACTATTCCGAATTTTTCAGGCAGAGTCTCTGTGCGGAGATTTGTTTGTTTAGCATAAGAGATAATTTGTTTTTCAAATGCCAGTGTCATCCCTATCAGAGCTACAAAGAGAGCGTAAATTAGTCCTTCAATAAGGAAATCTAGGACACTGATAGAATTGACACTTAAAGATTGCCAAAGGTAAGTGTTGATAGCATAAAACTCGAAGAGGAGTGGTAGAAGTGGGATTGAGAATAAGAAGAGAAAGTGGAGTGGTGTGCCGATTACAAATCGTTGTTTATATACCTTGGAGTAGTACCAAAGCAAACGTGCGATGAAAGGAAAAAGAAGTACTAAATAAAAGTTATTGAATAGGAATGCGACAGAGCAAAGTAACAATGTGCCGAGTGTCGTAAGTAGTCCGTGAAGAAGAATAATAGTACGACGCGAGATATGTCTTCCTACAATAACTTTTTCTGGTCGTGCAATACGGTCATCGTGCCAATCAAAGTAATCGTTTACCAAAATTGCCCCGCAAGCTAGCAGAAGACCTCCTAAAAGAAGGAGACTAAATCGTATTAAAGAGAGTGGTTCGCTGAAATGATATTCTTCTAACCACGGACGTACTATGGCATATCTTACTGTAAGGAAGATGAGAATAAAAGCTAGAAGGTGGGAAAGACGTATAAGTCGGATAAGATACCACATATTTATTGTCCTGCACTTTCTAGTTTTCCCCAACAATGCTGTACTTTCAGAACTTGTTCGATGACATCTCTTACGCACCCTTCTCCCCCCTTAAACGGAGAGATATAAATTGCGATATCTTGGATTTCGCGGGCGGCATCTGCCGGACATGTAGGTAATCCGCAGAGTTGAAGTGTGTCATAATCAGGCCAGTCGTCGCCCATATAAAGAACATCTTTTGGTTTTAGGTTGTATTTGTTTATGAATGTGTTGAAAGCAATTGTTTTGTCATTTACTCCTAGGAAGATATCTTGCACACCGAGTGCTTTAAAACGTTCAGCAACACTTTGAGTGCGACCGCCAGTAATTATTGCAACAGGGAAGTTATTGCGAATAGCAGCATGTATTGCATAGCCATCGCGTGTATTAGAGTTGCGCAACAAAAGTCCATTTTCGTTTATTAGAACAGTATTGTTAGTGCAGACACCATCTACATCAAAAGCGAATGCACGAATTTCGTGTAAACGTTCTCTAAAATTTTGCATTATTATTATGTAAGTCACATAAACCGTGAACTACTTACAAATCTAAGAAAATTAGCTATTATGGTGATATAATTGGTGTTGAATTGATTGGGAGGCTTTTTCGATTTCGGAAGTGAAAAGATTGTACAGTGTAAGAAAACTTGGAGATAGCTTAGATATTAAAGATCGGTGTTTTTCTAGCGTATATAAATCTCCCCTTTGTGCAGGACCTGTTTGTGCTTTAGTTGGGAGAATATCAAAAGCCTTTATAATCGTTTCTTCAGCAAGAGTCCGAAATAGTTGAAAATCGATATTGCAAGAGTTGCTTATTTGTTCTACGTGAGCTAAAAGACTATTGATAAAATTGTTGGTAATCGTTGCTAAAAGGTGGATTGTTTGACGTTGCTCTGTATTGGCATATATTACTTTAGAAGAAAGTGTGCTAGCAAGATTATAAACAAGTTGTTCCGTTTTTGGATCAGAGCTTTCTATAAATATTGGGATGTCCGTAAAACACACAGTACGTAGGTAAGAGAATGTCTGTAGTGGATATAGAACTGCGGATTGACTTTTTTTTAATTTCAAAAGAGGTACACTTCCTGCAGTATGTATTACAATACCCTCGAGAGAATCTAGCTGCTGCGCAAATTCGGATATTGCATCATCTGTAATGGATAAAATAGAGGTGGCATGGAAAGCTAGCTTAGGCAAAAAATCAGGGATAGATCCTGAAATAGGCAAAGAAGCCAGCTTACTAGCTAGTAAGCTGGCTTTTTCGTATTTTCTACTATAAATGTGCTTTATTGGAATTCGTTTTTCATACAATGATAAGGCTAGTTGTGTAGCCAGTGCTCCTGCTCCAAACAAATTAAGTTCAGAAGACTGTATGGAGATCATTAATCGAGCTCTTTTGCCAAGATATTTTCTATTTCGTCGAGTTCTAGATTTGTTCCGATGATTTTTCCATCTTTGTTAATGAGTACGGTGAATGGAATACCAGTGACTCCATACAGATCTTCACCCTTTTTCTCAATACTCGCATCAGAGACAAACTGAGTCCACTTCAACGTATCTGTAGCGATTTGTGCTTTCCATTTATTCTTATCGCGGTCTAGAGAGTATCCAAAGATTTCGAAACCTTTCGAGGCGTATTTGGCATAAATACGTTTCAATTCAGGGAAAGCTCTTTTACAATATCCGCACCACGAGGCCCAGAAGTCAACAAGAACGATCTTTCCTTTACCAGCGATATCACTTAGAGAAGCTGGATTGCCAGCAGTATCAAGTACTTTAAAGTCTTGAAATTGTTTTCCGGTAGCTATTGCATCTTTAATAGCGAAGAATTTTTTGCATTCTCGATATGCAAGAGTTTCATTACCGTTGTAAGCATCTACTAATGCTCGTGCTTTTTGGAGTTCTTCTGCTTCGAAGTATACTAATTGTGATTGTAAGAAAATGAGAGAGGCTTGAGAAACACTGGAATTAAAGACTAGGTCTTGTAAAGAAGTAAAATATTTTTCTCGAGCTGCAACTTTGCGATTATAGAGAGCCATATATTTTTCTTCTTGCTCAGAAGTCATTTCATCCTCTTTTTTTGGGAAATTAGCAGAAGCAAACTCTTTATCAACAGCATCGATTTCGTGTATGCATTCAGTATGAATTTTGTAATACTGATTCAATAATTCATCTTCTGAAGTTCCCTTTAAGATATAAGAGTTGATATCTGAATTGTACGATAATAGAGTTTTTCCTTTTCCAATACAAACAACGACACGATCAAGATCGCCAATAGTGAGATAATAAAGCCCAGACTTTAAAGAATCTCCTTTAAAAACAAAAGTACCGTTTTCAATGGTCGCAGAATCTATAAGAGCCTTACTTTCATTATTAACATCTTGCAGGTATGCAACATTTTTTTTCATTACAGGGAAATTTTCCCCAACAAACTCTTTTTTAGAGTTTGTACAACTAACAAATACTACAAGAGCCAAAATTGCAAGAACAAAACCGAAATGCGAAGCTTTCATAATAGAAAAAGGATAATTAAAAAAAGTAACTAAAGCACCGCCGCCTCTCTGATCTTGACCTCGGACTTAAGGCGAGTTAGGAAGGGGGGGGAGAACATGAGCTACTTATAAAATTGGAATAGTGTAAAATTGATGTACTTTTGCAACACAAAAGTACAAAAAGAATTACAAAACACGAGAGAGATTACCCAGACTTGGGCGCTTTGTTATAAACAATGTACTAGAGCCTTGCCTAAAGAAGAGAGTAAGTAATAAACCCGTAAGAGGGGGTCTATAAATAAAGTCTAACCGAGTAGAAAGAAAGGAAAAGATGGAAGAGAAAAAGAACAAAATCACGGTACCACAAAGTGGCGACCCCAATATGGACTGGAGCGAGCTAGAAGCCGCGCAACCAGGACAGGAACGCGAAAAAGACCTAGCAGCCTACGAGAGTAGTCTCGCCTCGATCGTAGAGAACGAGGTTACGGAGGGGACCATCGTAGGGATGAACAAGCGCGAGGTAATCATAAACGTAGGGTTTAAGAGCGAGGGGATTGTTTCTATTAGCGAGTTTCGGTATAGCCCAAACTTAGCCATCGGCGATAAGGTCGAGGTCTATGTTGAGAACCAAGAGGATAATCATGGGCAGTTAATCTTAAGTCACAAGAAAGCTCGTAATATTAAGGCTTGGGACAGAGTCTTGGCAGCATACGAGGCGGGTGAAATCGTGAAGGGGTATATAAAATATCGGACAAAGGGGGGTATGATTGTGGATGTGTTTGGTGTAGAGGCTTTCTTGCCAGGATCACAAATTGATATCCGCCCGATTCGTGACTACGATATATTCCTCGATAAGACGATGGAGTTTAAGATTGTAAAGATTAATCACGAACACAAGAATATCGTCGTATCGCACAAAGCACTTATTGAAGCAGAGCTTGAGCAACAACGCCTCGAGATAATCTCGCATTTAGAGAAGGGACAAATCTTAGAGGGGGTTGTGAAAAATATTACTTCCTACGGTGTATTTGTAGACCTAGGAGGTGTGGATGGTTTGGTACATATAACGGATCTCGCGTGGGGGCGTATAAATCACCCGAGTGAGGTAGTAGAGCTCGACCAAAAGCTCAATGTCGTTATCCTAGAATACGACCCAGAGAAGAAGCGTATCGCCTTGGGTATCAAACAACTTACCCCACACCCATGGGAGAGCCTCGACCCCAACCTGAAAGAGGGCGATGCTGTACACGGTAAAATCGTGCTGGTTACAGACTACGGCGCTTTTGTGGAGGTTGCACCTGGGGTAGAGGGGTTAGTTCATGTGAGTGAGATTTCGTGGAATCCGCGTCTGAAATCTGCATCCGAATTCTTAAAGGTAGGCGATGAGGTAGATGCTAAAATCTTAGCCCTCGATCGTGAGACAAGGAAGATGAGTCTGGGTATCAAACAACTCCGCCCCGATCCGTGGGAGGGAATTGAGACGAGGTATCCAGTAGGGAGTCGTCACGTAGCATACGTTCGGAACTTTACCGTATTTGGGATATTTGTAGAGGTAGAGGATGGGGTAGATGGACTCGTACATGTGAGCGACCTCTCGTGGACAAAGAAAATCAAACACCCAGAACAATTTACCAAAATTGGAGAGCCGTTAGATGTCGTCGTATTGAGTGTGGATAAAGATAATCGCCGTTTGAGTCTCGGACACAAGCAACTCGAAGAAAACCCATGGGAGGTATTTGAACAGATTTTTGCACCAGGTACGACACACGAGGGTACGATTTTGGACATTTCAGACAAGGGTGGAAATATTGCATTGCCTTACGGACTAGAGGGTTATGCTACGGGTAAAAACCTCCGTAAAGAAGACGGAACACTACCTACCCAAGACGAAAAGCTACCCTTTGTTGTGTTAGAATTCAATAAGGGTACGCATAAGATTGTTCTCTCCCACACTCGGACATGGCAAGAAGAGGAGGGTGGCGCAAAACCGAAGGTAAAAGAGCCAAAGCAACCCAATACAGCACAGCAATTACACAATCTTAATGTATCGCAGCAGCATACAACACTGGGAGCAATCCCCGAGCTTGCGCAATTGCATGAGGAGTTAAAGAATAACGAATAAAAGCCGAGACGTAGTAGCGTCTGAATTATCTTAGCGGCGGGTACTCTAAACCCGCCGTTATTGTTTTGAGCCTATGCTACGGCATCAGAATTTGACAAAAATCTATATACGATGCAAGACGGACAGGGGCTCTGCAGACGGCACGCTCGCGACAAGCGGGGCTGGAGTCTTTGTAGGGACAGGGTACACCCTGTCCGTCTTTCTAACCGACACCCTATCCGTCTTGAATGTGTATGTTTTAAGACCGGACAAGGCATGCCTTGT
>CBDEMG010000034.1:0-10391 GCA_965240855.1 uncultured Bacteroidia bacterium
TACCCTTGCGAATTACGTTTCGTAATTCTTCTCTACGAGCTTTATAGATAGAACTTTTAAACATATTTATGCTCTCTATATTTTTATTAAAAGCAAAGATAAACAACTTTTACTTATACCTATTTTAGACAATTTTGTCTCAACACTTCCGTCGTTTGTCACAGTATATAGCATTCTACTCTTTAAATGCTTGCCACCCTTGTGCTTCGATAGCGTATTCGTTACCTTCCGAGGTTACAAATACGGATCCTCGCTCAGCAGGGGTGGTATACCCGATGACGCTTATCCCCATATTATCCATCTGTTCGTTGTATTCCGCGGGTACGGTAAAGAGTAGTTCGTAGTCTTCGCCCCCATTCATTGCGACAAGCAACGGATCCAAATGGTATTCCTCTGCAACTCGGAAAGTCTCCTGATCAATAGGTAGTCGCTCGGGGTAGATCCTACACCCTACCTTCGAAGCTTTGCAGATATGTAGGAGTTCGCTCGAGAGGCCATCGCTAATATCCATCATCGCCGTGGGTTTTATGCCCGCAGCTTGCAATTGGAGATAAGCATCTTGCCGTGGACGTGGCGAGAGAAGGCGGCGGATAACAAAGTCGTACCCATCCAACTTAACCTTTGCATCGGGTTGTTTATTCAGAATACTTGTTTCCAATTCTAGGACACGCAACCCACAATAGGCCGCACCGAGATTTCCAGTGACACAAACGAGTTCGTTGGCTTTTGCGCCCGAACGGTAGCACAATGCTTCGGGTTTAGCAAACCCCATAGCTGTGACAGAGATCGTGAGTCCAGTTAAGGAGGCAGAGGTATCGCCCCCAACAAGATCTACGTCAAATTCTTGGCAGGCATAGCGTATGCCACGGTAGAGCTCTTCGAGTTGTTCTACCATAAATTTTTGTGAAATACCCAAGGTGACAGTTATCGCTACTGGACGAGCATTCATAGCAAAGACATCGCTTAAATTCACGGCCACGGCTTTATACCCAAGATGCATGAGGGGAGTGTACTGAAGATTGAAATGTATCCCCTCCAGCAGAACATCGGTAGTTACTACAAGCTGTTCGCCACTCGGGGGTTGTAGAACCGCGGCATCGTCGCCCACCCCAAGTTTCGTCTCGGGGTGAAGTGCTGGGAAATCTTTGGTTAGGAGATCGATTAAAGCAAATTCGCCTAGGGATGATAACGGGTGTTCTTTTTTCTCCTGATCCATCTATTCGGTGATATATTCTAGATGACTTTGGTCGGTTATTCGTTCGCAGTAGTGACAACGGAGGGAGACTGGCGCATCGGAGAGTACCTCGAATTTCTGTTCAACTTGGTTGTTGTTGGTAATACATTTCGGGTTTACGCAACGGACGATTCCTGTAATAACCTCTGGGAGGCGAACTTCTAACTTTTCCACTACTTCGAAGTTGCGTATAATATTCAGTTTCGCGTGTGGAGCAACCATTGCAATGCGATTTATTTCCTCAGGCTTGAAGAATTTGTCTGCGATCTTGATTATTCCCTTCTTCCCCAGACGCTGGCTTGCGAGGTTTACGCCAAAGGTCATCTGATTTCCGAGCTTACTGAGCCCTAGGATCTGAATTACTTTGAAGAGTACATCGGCGGGAATATGATCTATTACAGTACCATTTTCTATGGCACTCACTACGCGGTCTTTTTTATTGTTTGTTGTCATTTTCTGTAAGATTCTTAGAGGGTTCGTGTTAACAATTCTCGGGTTTCTTACCTAGGATGGTACTGATAATCGCCATACGGGTAAAGACCCCATTGCGCGCTTGCTGGAAATAGTAAGCCTTCGGGTTATCGTCGACATCGGTCGAGATCTCATTGACGCGGGGGAGTGGATGCAATACTTTCAAATTCTCTTTTGTGTTTTGTAGTAGAGCATTGCGAAGAACGTAGACATTCTTTACCTTTTCATATTCTAATGGGTCGGAGAAACGCTCGCGTTGCACACGCGTCATGTAGAGAATATCGGCTTCGGCTATGGTCTCCTCGTTGAGAGCCGAATACTCTTTGTAATCTAATCGATTGTCTTTTAGGAATTTACGATACTCATCTGGAAGACGCAATTCGGGTGGCGCTATAAAGATAAATTTGGCATGGAAGAGCGACATAGCCATAAGGAGTGAGTGTACCGTACGTCCATATTTCAGATCTCCTACCATACAAATAGTCAAGTTTTCGAGCGTACCTTGTGTTTTACGGATCGAGAATAGATCTAGTAGCGTTTGCGTGGGATGCTGATTTGCGCCATCGCCAGCATTAACAATAGGGACAGGCGACACCTCGGCTGCATACCGAGCAGCACCTTCGATCGGATGCCGCATCACGATCAGATCGACATAGTTCGATACGGTGAGAATCGTATCCTTTAAACTTTCCCCTTTCGAGACACTCGAGCTCGAGGCCTCAGCAAAGCCCAGTATACGACCACGCAGCTGGTTTACAGCACTCTCAAAACTCAAACGCGTACGTGTTGATGGTTCGAAAAAGAGTGTGGCTACAATGTGCCCCTCCAATACATGTTGGCGAGGTTGTTGCGAATACAACTCCGCCATATCTAGAATAGCGATGATCTCCTCGCGGGTCAAATCGTTGATCGAGACTAAACTTTTCCCCTGCATTGCTATAAGTATTTTTGCGATTAGTTCTGTATCACTGTTTAGTATTCTCCTAGGATTTCGAACCTTGGTAGGTTCTGGAGTTCTTGTATAGCCTCAGAACTCATTTCTTTCGAAAAGCTTGCAATCATTTCGCATCCCTCGGTCCACTTTTCGGAGAGAACTGTTCCATTGTAGCGTTTAAGGGTTGCATAGACAGCATGCATAGCGTCGTAGTAAAATAGGAGACGGATGTGCACCATAACCTCGCGCCATATAAGTTGGCATTGTGCTAGCGCATCTTCGCTCGCTGTACGATAAGCTTCGATTAGCCCCGCGACTCCTAGTTTTATGCCTCCGAAGTAACGAACCACTGCAATGAAAATATTGGTTAATTCTGCCGAAAGTAACACTCCTAGGATAGGCTTTCCGGCAGTACCACTAGGTTCACCATCGTCGTTTGCACGGAAAAGTTCACCAGCGAATCCTAAACGATAAGCATAGCAACAGTGGCGTGCAGCGTGATGTTCCTTGCGGAGTTCTTGTAAATGAATTTGAATGCTCTCGAGCGAAAAAACTGGGAAGGCATAAGCTATAAAACGACTCCCTTTCTCTTTGTAGAGTCCTTGGGCGGGAGCATTTATAGTCTTATATCGCGTCGTCATCCCCTAAAATTTGATTCAGAAATACAACGCATGAGAAAAAAGAAAAGAAGCCGACATAAATCGGAGAGAAATCCCGCACACGAACGTGGTTGAAGTAACTCTTGGGCGGGGTGATACACATACTACCTGCGTGCTGCCACAAAGTACGTACCCAATATTTTCACGTCAAAGGTAGCAATTACCGACAAAACCACCCTCTATTTCCGTATTTATGTAAAAAAAGAGGACGCAAGTTGCCCTGCGCCCTCAAGAGTATCACGCTACTAGTCTAAACTATGTATCACCAATCCACTACGCAACTTAGGTTCGAACCAAGTTGTCTTGGGTGGCATGATATTGCCCGTATCCGCGATATCGATAAGCTGTTTCATCGAAACAGGGTAGAGTGCAAAGGCTACCTTCATTTCGCCGCTATCTACCCTACGCTTCAATTCGCCCAGACCTCGGATGCCGCCTACAAAGTCAATACGCTTGGATGTGCGCAGATCCTTTATATCAAGTATTTTATCCAGTACAAGGTTGGAGAGGATTGTAACATCAAGCACCCCAATCGGATCGGCATCGTTGTATGTTCCTTGTTTTGCAGTGAGGGAATACCATTCGCCATCAAGGTACATACTGAAGTTGTGCAGTGCTGCAGGTGTGTAAATACTTGCACCCTTTTTCTCCACAACAAAGTTTTCTTCGAGCTTCTTGAGGAGATCGGCACTCGAGAGCCCATTCAAATCCTTTACTACACGGTTGTAGTCGATTATCTTCAATTGTTCATCGGGGAAGATTACTGCTAGGAAGTAATTGTACTCCTCCTTGCCTGTATGATTGGGGTTCTGTTGCTTCTTTTCCTGTCCCACAAGAGCAGCAGCAGCCGTACGATGATGCCCATCTGCAACATACAAAGCAGGGATCTGAGCAAATATCTCGGTGATACGCTTATTCGTTTCAGGACAATCAATTACCCAGAAAGTGTGCCCGAAACCATCCTCTGCAACGAAGTCGTATTCAGGCTTTTTGCTTGTCACAACGTCCTTAACAATCTTATCCATCTCTGCGATGGCGGGGTAAGCAAAGAATACGGGTTCGAGGTTCGCATTTTGGTTGCGTACGTGGATCATCCGATCTTGCTCTTTCTCTGTACGAGTGAGCTCATGTTTCTTGATCTTGCCACTGAGGTAGTCCTCGAAATGGCAGCAAGCCACCAAACCGTATTGTGTGCGCCCATCCATGGTTTGTGCATAGATGTAGTAATGTTCCTCTGGGTCTTGTACGAGCCAGCCACGTTCCTTCCACTTCTTGAAGTTTTCTACAGCCTTGTCGTAAGCCTGCTGCGAGTGCTCATCTGCGATGGGAGTGAAATCGATCTCAGGCTTTATAATATGTAACAAGGATTTTTCGCCAGCCTCCGCCTTTGCCTCCTCCGAGTTTAGTACGTCATAAGGGCGTGAAGCTACCTCTTTAGCCAATTCCTTTGGCGGTCGAATACCCTTAAAGGGCTTAATCATAACCATTCAAGTATCTCCTCCGTCTTTATCTTATTTATTTACTTGGAACGTACGGTCGCCATTCTTCAAGAAACGGACAATCTGTTCAGCAGCAGCTAAACCAGCGTTAATATTAGCTTCTGCAGTTTGTGCGCCCATTTTCTTAGCAGTAAATAGCACGCGATCTCCAAATTTCAAGAACTCGTCTTTCTTCTCAGGCTCTATGTCCGAGATGTAGCGGAAATCTTCACGCTCAGCCATCAGACGCAACAATCCGTCCTCATCGATGATTTCTTTACGAGCGGTATTCACCAAAATTGCCCCTTTAGGCATCTTAGAGAGGAGCTCGTAATTCAAAGACTTCTTTGTATTGTCTTTAGCTGGTACGTGTGTTGAAACGACGTCGCATGTGCTGTAAAGCTCTTCAACACTTCCCACTAACTTTACTCCATCCGCTGCCATCTGCTTCTTGTTTTCGTCCGAACGGGTGTGGCTATACACATCCATGCCGAACCCTTTAGCGATCGTAGCTACAATGCGCCCAATATGACCGTATGCCTGAATACCGAGCTTTTTGCCACGGAGCTCAGACCCAGAAGCGCCCGTCCAACGATTGCGAATCATATAGAGCAGTAAACCAAAAACGAGTTCTGCAACGGCATTCGAATTTTGCCCCGGCGTGTTCATCGCAACAATCCCACGCTTTGTGCAAGCCTCGAGGTCGAGGTTGTCGTACCCTGCTCCCGCACGCACAACAATTTTGAGCTGTTTTGCAGCATCGACAACAGCTTGCGTAACTTTATCGCTACGAACGATAAGCGCCTCGACATCTGCAACAGCAGCTAAAAGCTCAGCTTCGCTAGTATATTTTTCTAGAAGTGCAAGTTCGAAACCTGCGCCTTCAACAATCTTACGGATTCCATCTACAGCCACCTTTGCAAAAGGCTTATCAGTAGCTACTAATACTTTTGCCATAACCTAAAACCTCCACTACTATTTTATTTGTTAAAAAAAGGGTCAGGCGAGCCCCCGAGGAGTCTCCACCTGACCTATTTACATCATCTTTAGCACTCTAGGCAGAATTACGCATTCTTCTTTTCGAATTCCTGCATACAAGCCACCAGCGCCTTTGCACTCTCTAGTGGTAGAGCGTTGTAGGTGCTAGCACGGAAGCCACCTACATCTCTATGCCCCTTCACGCCTACCATACCTTGGCTCTTGGCAAATTCGAGGAAGGCTTCTTCCTTATCTTTATACTGTTCGTTCATCACGAAACAGATGTTCATTAACGAACGTGAATCTTTCTCTGCGGTACCAACGAACATTTTGTTGCGGTCGATTTCGTCGTAGATAAGTTTCGCACGTTCTTCAGCGCGGCGTTGCATTTCTTTAACTCCACCCTCAGCTTTTACCCATTTCAAGGTTTCGCGCATGGTGTAGATTGCAAAACAGGGAGGTGTGTTGTACATCGAACCCTTTTCTACGTGCGTCTTGTATTGCAACATAGCGGGGATCTGACGTTCTACCTTACTTAAGAACTCCTCTTTGATAATTACAAACGTTACCCCAGCAGGTCCCACATTCTTCTGCGCACCACCGTAGATAAGAGCGTACTTGCTGACATCTACTGGACGGCTCATAATATCGGAGGACATGTCTGCAATCAAAGGTACTGGACTCGAGATATCCTCGCGTAGCTCTGTACCATAAATCGTATTGTTGGTTGTAATATGGAGGTAATCTACATCCGTAGGAATCTGAAATCCCTTGGGTACGTAAGTATAATTTTTGTCTGCAGATGAGGCTAGCGTAACAACCTCACCAAACAACTTAGCCTCTTTGCTGGCTTTCTTAGCCCATACCCCCGTTTCTATGTAAGCAGCCTTCTTGTTCAAGAAGTTGTAGGGCACCATGCAGAACTGCATACTAGCACCACCCCCTAAGAACAATACTTTGTAGCCTGCTGGTATATTGAGTAGTTCGTGCCAGAGAGCCTCTGTCTCGTCTATAATAGCTTGGAATTCTTTTGAGCGGTGCGAGATACTAATCAACGACAGACCAATTCCATCTAGATCCAAAACCGCATTCGCTGTGTTTTTTACAGCCACCTCGGGCAAGATACAAGGCCCTGCATTAAAATTGTGTTTCTTCATTACACTACGTTATTAAGCATCGCGACACCCGCCGCAACTCTATTTTGTTTCAAAGATCGTTATTTTTTCGCATTCTACAAATTTGTCTATCTCCGCCATCAACGAGCCTTGAGTCTTAAAATGTGCACAGTACTACATTTTGAACAATGAGTACAAAACTTGTCTATTCACATTTGTTGAGGAACGTCTATTTTTGTCAAAATTCATAGTTCTAAAACTTTGATTACGTTAGTTACTACGGCATTCTTACCGCCTGTCGATTATTTGCTGGCTCTATATCGAAGCGATTCTGTGCTCATAGAAGCCCACGAGAACTACCAAAAACAATCGTACCGCACTCGGTGTGAAATCGTAACCTCGCAAGGCGTACAAGTGCTTAATGTGCCGATTGTGCATTCGCATACTGGACGCCCGATGCCAATAAGAGAGGTTGCTATTGAGTTTCGAACCCCTTGGCAGGGGAAATTTCTGCGTGCTTTAAAATCGGCTTATGCAACAGCCCCCTTTTTCATTCACTACTTCGAAGAATTAGCAGAGTTGGTTAGTTGTAGGACACCCTCGCTACTAGAATATAATACGCGCTTATTATGTTTTCTGCTCGAGAAATTTAAGGTTAGTGCCCCTCTCGCGTATACCACTCAATACAATCTGGAGTTAGAGGGTGTACAAGATCTTCGTAGTTTTTTCCATCCTAAACGTCCGCGGAGCGCTGCGCTGGAATACTATCAGGTATTTGCAGATCGTCTACCCTTTTACCCAAACGTTTCTGCTATCGATCTGTTGTTCAACGAGGGACCCTGTGGTTTAGAGTCTTGCTAAATGCCAGTTGATTTAAAACAAAGTTAGGGCTATTTTTTCTGCGATTTTTTTTCTTTTCCCGAACAATTGCGATTCAGGGGATTTAGAAACTTTGCTGGAGCGGATAATCCCAAGTCAAAACATGCCGATACTTGAGTGTTGGGAAATGTATGTATGCTGTTTGCAAAAAAAACGTGACACCTAAAGTACGTTCTATTTCCCAAATGCCTTTAACAACGCCAACGCGTAAAACTAAAATTACGGATATCTGGAGGCTCTCTTAGGAACATCCAATGGACAAAAGGAGATGATAAAAGAAGCAAAGAGAGACTACCATAACAAAGGACATTGGGATTTAAGCTCGGCTAATTTAAGTCCACTTCAGCAGTTTTTACAAAACTATTTGTGAGATTATAATTCGAATGCGCTAAAACGGAAAGTAAAATTCTCTTTTTTGCATTTTCATTTTTTTTCTAGCGTTGTGTTTGTTACTTGAGCTTGAGAAGCTAAAAGGGTAGTTAGTAGTGGTTTTCGGAAAACTTGTATACTTTTGTGGGTCGCTCGAGCTTTGTGTCGGTATCGTTTGTAGAGAGTATGGGGGAGAAAAGGCAGAGAGCGGTTTGCTTTCAAATTTGGAGCAGAAGTAACAATCTAGTATCTACACGAGACTAACGTAGCCCCTCCTAGGATGGAATTAGGCACTTGTGTTCGGTTAGACCATTATCTAAATATTACATGTACGACATTCATGAATTAGAGGCTATGCTCCTCTTAGATCTTCGTATCATCGCTAAGGCAATGAATCTGAGACGAGTTGAGGCCTACAAGAAGAAGGATTTAATATACGCGATGCTCGATCGGCAATCGGAGCTAAAACCAGCAGATATACAACGTATACGACAAGAGTTTTTGAACACAAAAGCTGGAGTAGAGGAGACTAAGGATCGGGAAGGAGAGAAGGAGGAAGTGCGAGACTCTTCGCTTGGGAAGGTAAAAGACAGAAGTATGATGCAGCAAGAGACCTCGTCGAATTCTCCGAGTGTAGTACGTGGTCGTAGAGAAGAGGAGAGTGCGAAACTTCCAGTTACTCCGATTCATACCCCTCATCACAACAATGTACCACAACATATCAACAAAGGGATACGGTCACAAGCTTCTCCAGTACATCATGGGCAACAAGAGAATGAGCAGCGCACGATGGTGCACCCAGAAGGAAACCCTCCTACTCGTTTAGGAGCGCAACCTATACATCGTGTGCAAAATGAGCAGTATGCTGCAAGTAGAGAATATGTAGCAAAGCAACAAACAGTATCTATGGGTGCGACTAATCCTGTGCAGGGTTCCCCGATGGTACATGAACCACGTACGGCAACCCCGAATACAGTGCAGCAACGACAACAACCTATCGGAGTTCCTGTTCCCAAACCCACAGCGCAGCCAGTGGCTCAGACCCAGAAGAAAAAGGAAAGAGCTTTTCCTGTGCAATCTGCAGAGGTAAAAAAGAACTCAGAACCACAGCTAGAATTTGAAGGAATAGTAGAAACAACGGGAGTGCTCGAGATAATGAACGAAGGACAAGCCTACCTCCGTTCGGCCGACTTTAACTATTTATCTTCGCCCGATGATGTCTTAGTTACGACGCATCTTGTGCGTCAGTGGGGATTAAAAAATGGAGATACGGTACAATGTACTATACGCCCACCCCGCGATAACGAAAAGAATTTTGTCTTACAAAAAGTACTCAAGATAAATGGGTACAGCCCCGAAAAGATACGAGATCGTGCTGGTTTCGATTTCTTAACTCCTCTCTCTCCTACAGAGAAATTCAACTTATTGAGTCCGAAATCGAATTCGTTGTCGATGCGTATCGTAGATTTATTTGCACCGATAGGAAAGGGGCAGCGAGGTTTGATTGTTGCACAACCCAAGACGGGGAAAACAATATTGCTAAAAGAGATAGCTAATGCCATTGCAGCGAATCATCCAGAGGTATATCTTATAGTCTTGTTGATAGATGAGCGTCCTGAAGAGGTCACAGATATGCAACGCAGCGTACAGGCCGAGGTAATCAGTTCAACATTTGATGAGCCAGCCGAACGTCATGTAAGAGTCTCAAATATGGTATTGGAGAAAGCAAAACGATTGGTGGAGTGTGGGCATGATGTTGTGATTCTCTTAGACTCCATTACACGCCTAGCGCGTGCTTACAATACAGTAGCACCAGCTTCGGGTAAAGTACTCTCGGGGGGCGTAGATGCGAATGCTCTGCAAAAGCCAAAACGTTTTTTTGGCGCCGCTCGCAATATAGAAGAAGGGGGGTCGCTTACAATTCTTGCTACAGCTCTAACCGAGACGGGGAGTAAGATGGATGATGTGATCTTTGAGGAGTTTAAGGGGACGGGCAATATGGAACTTCAACTAGATCGAAAGCTTGCAAATAAGAGAATATTCCCAGCAGTGGATATTACAGCATCGAGTACTCGTCGCGATGAGCTGTTGCTGGATAAACTTACTTTAGGGCGAGTTTGGATCTTGCGCAATCTACTCTCGGAGCTAACCTCTTCTGAGGCAATGCAATTTATTCGAGATAAGATGGAAGGTACGATAGACAATCAAGAATTTTTACTTTCGATGCAAAACAGTAATCGTCGATCTTAGCAGACGGCATACTCGCGACAAGCG
>CBDEMG010000035.1:0-19906 GCA_965240855.1 uncultured Bacteroidia bacterium
TTTAGGTGCAGCGGTAGTTCAGATGGTTAGAATGCCGCCCTGTCACGGCGGAGGTCGCGAGTTCGAGTCTCGTCCAGACCGCAGAAGAGGAGTAAAATCGTAATGTTTTTACTCCTCTTTTATTTTGCCCGTGTTGCTAAATCTGTATAATCGACGATTATCACTTTCCGTTGTAGGGAGAGTGTATCCGAGAGCGAATAATGAAGGAGATGTGTATAAAAATGCGTTTACATTTTTTGTCCAGAGAATGCCCTGTCTCTATATAATCATCTAATAATCAAATTCTTATATGGGTTTTGCATGTAAAAATCGCAATTAGCGTTTGGCGCTTTATAACAGGCATATTCATTTTTTTTTGGGCGTATCGTGCTACGCCTCTACGGTTGCGGCTCTAATCTTTCAATACTTTGTGAAGGATGCTGCCTACTAGGATTGCACAGGGGGACTACCAAACTGAAATCCAACCCTTTGTATCGAGAGGAGGGAGTTTTTTTTCAACTCAATATGGAAATTTTGGACAGAGTTGGGATTGCTTTGCGCATCCATGGGGCGGGTATCAGGATATGAATGAGCATTTTGCTCTACGATTTTTCATCATTTACATTTTAACACACTTTTTTTTGTCTTGTGACACCCCTTTTCAGTCAAGACGATTGTATAGCTAGGGTATCCATCGTTTAGCACGTTAATTCTGGATTGTGTACAGTTTCATTTCATGCAAAATACTACCTTTAATATGTAATAAATGAATAGTAGACAACGATGGTGCGGATTAAAGTTTTGTATTTCTTATCGATATTGCTCTTTGCTGCAATGACATGCGTAGGGCAACCGAGTACAAATTATTGGTATGAAGGCTATGTATATGGAACGAGTACGGAGAAGGTAGAGCAGCGGGGCATGTTTGTTCCAGTGGTACTTTCGTTAGCCAGTGCTCCTAAACAGTATCTAGCAGTATCCATGGCCGATGGTGCAGGATTTTTCTCTTTTCGAGGCACAGCCATAGATATCCATAAACAGTATCTTGTCACATTGCTCTATGGGACAAAAAATGAGTCCTACAAGTGTTTGCGATTTGATACAGCTCCTGCAACTTCGGGAGCTGTAAGCTCAGATGTCAAGACTCGTATACGTAGCGATTTCTATTCCGTCACAAAAATCCCGTTGACAAAACAGAAAGCCAGTACGACGCTTGCAACAATCCTATCGCGCCAGGGGAGTCTACAGCTCAAGGGGGGAGTCTATTATTTCAAGGGGAAAAAGGGAGTACCGAGTATTTTTGTAAATGGTAAGCGATATACTCCTAATGAATTGCAACAGGTCGCGAATAAGATTACAGTAGAGCAAATAGCTACTTTGCAACTGATACGCCTGAAAACAGTCAATAAGTTTTTACCTGGAGCGATAGATATCAAATTAAAAGAGGGCGATTGGGTATCTCTTAACGAGAGCCATAATTACGTGCCACTATCTAAAAAATAACGAGACGTATTTGAGTAATTACATAAAGTAGAGGAGCCACGAAAGAGATGCCGCGAGTTTCTAGGAAGAGTGTTGTAATGCCTTCTTCTCCCATTCGTAAGTTAGTGCCGTATGCCAATGCTGCAAAATCTCGGGGTATAAAGGTTTATCACCTCAATATAGGTCAGCCAGATATAAAGACTCCCGAAATAGCGTTGAATGCGATACGTCAGATAACAGCACCGGTGATCGCTTATACCGATTCGGCAGGTTATCTCTCCTATCGTACAGGGCTTGTAACCTACTACAAAAAATTGGGGATATCGCTGGATACGAGCGATATTGTAGTAACCAATGGAGGATCTGAGGCTATAATATTTGCATTTATGACGTGCCTTAATCCTGGGGATGAAGTGATAATTCCCGAACCGTTCTATGCAAATTATAATGGATTTGCAGTACAGGCAGGGATTACGGTAGTTCCTGTTCCCTCCAGTATAGAGACAGATTTTGCATTGCCTCCCGTGCAAGAATTTGAGAAGAGGATTACAGAGCGTACGCGTGCCATCCTGATTTGTAATCCGAATAATCCTACGGGGTATCTTTATTCGCAACAAGAGATTGAGCAGTTAGGAGAGATTGCTAAGAAGTATGACCTGTTTTTGATGGCGGATGAGGTATATCGCGAATTTTGTTACGGTGGCGCAAAACACTTCTCAATTATGCAATTGAAAGGGTTGGATTCGCACACCGTCTTGTTCGATTCTGTTTCCAAACGCTATAGTATGTGCGGAGTTCGCGTAGGTGCTTTTGTATCGCGTAATAAGGAGTTAGTGAAGAATGTCCTAAAATTTGCACAAGCACGGCTCTGTCCACCTTCATTTGGGCAGATGGCGGCGGAGGCAGCACTTAGTACACCCAAAGAATATTTTGATGAGGTTTATAATGAGTATATAGCACGACGCGACTGTATGGTCGGAGCATTGAACGCGATCGATGGAGTTTACTCACCACTGCCTAAGGGTGCTTTTTATACTGTAGCGAAGTTTCCTATTGATGATGCCGATAGATTTGCTCAGTGGTTACTCGAAGAGTTTAGTTATGATGGAGAAACTGTAATGGTAGCTCCAGCAACGGGCTTCTATGCAACGGAGGGGCTTGGGAAAGACGAGGTCCGTCTAGCCTATGTGTTGAAGATAGAAGATTTGCGCAGGGCAGTAGAGTTATTGAAAAGAGCGTTGGTAGTGTATCCGGGGCGTACTCTTTAGACTTAGTGAAGGTTATAATTCTTGGAATGTTATTGAATTTGTGGTTTAGGGAACGGTATATATTGCCGTTCCTAGTTTTTATGTTGGTACACCCCGTAGCAGCTGAAGTAGTTGTAGGGGCTGCACGTTTTGGAGACTATTTACCGCAACTCAAAAACAAACGCGTTGGGTTAGTATGTAACCATACTTCGCGTATAGGGGAAACAACTATGCTATGGGACACTTTGCAAGCTCTAGATGTGAAATTAGTACGTCTTTTTACGCCAGAGCATGGATTAGAAGGATTGGCCGATGCTGGTGAATGTATTAAGGGAGTAGCAAAAACAAGTAAATTGCCTGAAGTAGTGAGTCTATATAATCATACCAAGCGTCCTCCGCTGGAGAAGGTGAGGGATCTAGATATCGTACTCTTTGATTTGCAAGATGTGGGGGTGCGCTGTTATACATATATTTCTACGATGCATAATGTAATGGAAGTCTGTGCCCGTGCAGGTGTACGTTTTATAGTATTGGATCGCCCCAATCCGAATGGACATTATGTTGATGGACCAGTGCTATCCTTACAGTATAAGTCCTTTGTAGGGATGCATCCAGTAGCTTGGGTTCATGGTATGACGGTTGGAGAATTTGCTCGGATGATTGTGGGTGAAGGTTGGCTCGGTAAGGGAGCAAGATTGAAGCTAGAGATTGTGCCATGCGAAGGATATACGCATACTACGCAGTATATTCCTGGAGTGTCTCCGTCTCCCAATCTCCCTAATATACGCTCTATATTGTTGTACCCTTCTCTTGCATTTTTCGAGGGCACTACACAGAGTGTGGGGCGTGGAACAGATTTTCCTTTTCAGGTAGTGGGTAGTCCTAAAAATAAGCGGGAGAGTTATTTCTTTGTTCCAGTATCACGAGTTGGAGCAAAGCTGCCGTTGTATTGCGGAGATACTTGTTATGGAATTAATTTACAGAGTGTAGCCATAGATTCTTTTTATACAAATCCTGGAATTCGCCTTTCGTATCTTTTTGCAATGAGGAGAGTTTGTACGAGCAATTTCTTTATAAAGTTTTTTAATCAGTTGGCTGGAACTCCGGCACTTCGCATGGCTATAGAGCAAGGGAAAACTGAGCATGAGATCCGAGAGATTTGGGCAAGAGATTTAGTACAATTCAAGAAGGTTCGTAAGAAATATTTGTTGTATGAAGACTTTGAATGAAGATCCCAATGAAGAGGAAGTTATGTTTTGTATTGTTGGTGTGTCTTGTAGCAAGCAATATATGGGCTCAATTTGCAGGGTATGAGGTAAAGGACAAGAATGTGTGCGATAGTATTGCAGATGAGCACATTGCTTCTGTTGTATTTTCTCGTATTGGAAAACAGAATACTCCTCCAATAATTGCATTGCGAGGCGATGAGCGTTTAGTTCTAACTTTTGACTATTTGGGTGAACAACCCATAAGTCCAGTGTACAAAATTTACCACTGTACACCAGATTGGGAGTATACAGAACTTTTTGTCTCGGATTATATGGTTGGCTTTGAAGAAAATCAGTTTGCACCTCCAGCGCAAGCGCGAGGGACAGTACAACAATATCTACATTATGAACTTCCATTACCGAATACGGATGTTCAGTTTCGTATCTCGGGAAATTATATAATCGAAGTTCGAGATGCTTTTCGTAACGGTTTATTACTCTTCCAGCGTCGGTTTGCATTGTTGGAGGAGAAGGTTGTTCTACATTTAGAACAACGCGAGGTGGCTGGAGTACGGCGATTGAGCCATCAACATTTGTGGGCTCATGTGGATATTCAGGCGATAGCGCGAATGTTTGATACTCGAGATCTCCGAGTCTTTGTGCAGCAGGGTTGGAACAATGGTCATGGACAGGAGCTCCCGATGTACAACTGGGAAAATTCTACGAGTCTACTCTATGGTGGTCAGGATGTCGCGCAATTTTCTGCAGGTGATCAGTGGCATGTTTTAGATTTGCAAACATTACGAACAGCAAGTGAGGGGGTTCGTAATATCGTATTTCAGAATGGAGAATATCATGTAGAGGTCTTGCCCGACAAATTTTCTATACCAGGACGAGTGCGCGATCATGCTACTACTCGTTCAGATTTGAATGGTTGGTGTGTAGTAGGATACACTACGGATAAACCTTTTGTGCAGAAAGAAAAATATTTTCCCCTCGAGTGTGAATATGCTTGGGCTTATTTTACATTGGAAGGTATAGAAGGGAGCGATGTAGTACTCGAACTGGGTGCTCAACGGTACAAGATGTTCTATAACAAAGAACGTGGAGCGTACGAGACGAGTGTTTATTTAAAACAGGGGGTCTATAGTTATCGCTATCTGGAGAAAGGCGTGAATATAGAGGGCGTGAGTTCAGAAACGCGCAACGAATATTGGGGTTTAGCGTATTATTGTCAGCGAGGGGAGCGATATTGGCGCTTAATTGGAATTGCTAATAATATTGAGTGATAATACGCTTGTCTGACATTCAATAAAGCGAATGTTTAGTCTATATATTCATATCCCCTTTTGCAAACGTAAGTGTCCGTATTGCGATTTTTATTCGCAACTCTCTCTTGCAGATGTAGATTATTATCTAGAGGTGTTAGAACGAGAATTACAACTATATAAAGAGAGATTTCGCGGAGATTTAGTATCTATATATTTGGGTGGTGGGACTCCTTCTCTTCTTTCCATACGAGCTATAGAACGATTATTGAATGCTATAGCTAAAACGTTTACTATTATTCATGCTTGTGAGATAACTCTTGAATGCAATCCAGAACAAGCATCCGAGAGTTACTATAGTGATTTGCAGATACTGGGGATCAATCGTTTGAGTATAGGAATACAATCTTTGGACGATCGGATACTACGTTTTTTAGGGCGTGGTCATACAGCTACAGAGGCGAAACGAGCTATTACTTTAGCGCATAAAGTGGGTTATAAAAGGATTTCTACGGATATTATATATGGAATTCCTACTCAAACTGTTGCAGAATTAGAGGTTACGTTAAGAGGACTTCGCGATATAGAACACATATCCGCCTACCATCTTACAATAGAAGAGAATACTTTTTTTGGCAGGATGTATGCGCGCGGTAAGTTGTATGAAGTGGAAGAGAGTATAAGCGAGGAGCATTTTGCACTCTGCCATGAGTATTTGCAAAACGCGGGGTATGAACATTATGAAGTATCTAGTTATGCAAGAGGGCGAGGTTACTCGATCCATAATATGGGATATTGGTGCGCTCGCCCTTATTTAGGGTTAGGAGCAGCCGCTCATTCCTACGATGGAGAGCGCTTGCGATGGTGGAATCCTCAGAATTTGAAGACCTACTATGAAAGAGTTGCTAACGGTGTCTGTTTTGTAGATGCCGAACGACTCACCGATGAGGAGTTGTGGGAGGAATGGTTGTTAACTGGGTTGCGAACACAATGGGGAGTATGTTTGACGGAAGGAGCATCGCGATTCTCGCAACAAGAGATAGGTGAGCTGGAAAAAAAAGCCCGCCCCTTACTTCAAGCACAATTATTAAAGCAAAAGGCGGGAAGACTTTATATACCTCCTGAGAAATTTATATTAGCAGATCAGGTAATAAGGACTCTCAGTTAGTTTCTAATTTAGAATCGGAATAGGACGAGTCCGATTTCGAGAGGGTAGAGTTTAGGTCCCATCCCTTTTTCAAAGAATCCCAAGGGATAGAAATTAGCGTAGAGACGCACAATGCCATAACCGATACGGAGCGTGGGCGCGAAGCTAACATCGTGCATATTAAACGTATCAGAATTTATCATCTTGCGTTTGCGGTCGTAGACGATTTTTGTTGAGGAATGTATACGTACGTTAAGTAGAGCTCCTGCGGCGATGTAAAAGCGTTTCCACGTATTATAGCCACGCATCTGGTATTCGAAAAGAAGCGGTAACGTAAGTGCCAAATTGAAGAACTGGCTAGATTTTACGATATGGCCACTCGCTTGTAAATCAGAGTTGAAGCTAATATGATTTTCTCCAGTGACCATAGTATTCTTATTTTTGAAACGCATGAAGTTCATGTTCGCGCCAATACCGAAGACTAAACCGAAGTGTTGAGCATATATAGGAACGCTATATTGGAAGAAATTTATGTTCCAGTTGATAGCTGAGGCTAGGTTTATACGCATGGGTGCGTTCTCGCCAGTGAGATAGATATTTCCTTGCGGGGATAACAACCAATTAAAACCAAGTTCAATACCTGCCCAGTGTCCACGGAATCTGTCCTTTCTCCAAAAAAGATTACCTATCTTATGAGCTAATTGGTAGGTCTTATAATCATCATGGCTTTCATTCACATCTTCGTCCATCTCATCGTCATCATCCCCATCCTCGTCATGTTCCTCTAGGGAGTCAAACGCTTCGTCTACGTTTTCATCTATTTCCTCAAATCGTTCTTCTAGACTCATTGAGTTAGATTGGTTCGTATTCCGAGGTCTACCTATGTGTTTGCTTGTACTTACTGTAATATTTCCTTTTGAATCTGATGAGATGGTTTTTATTTCGTTGTCAGAAGTACTAATTTCGATAGATTGGTATCGAGATTGATTATTTGCAGAATCTACCCTCCTGGAGTAGTTGAAGTTTTGTTGTTTTTTTGGTGTTCCATAGTGCTTAGTTAGTTCTTCTGCTTGTTTTGCAAATTTTTCAGCATTCGCTATCTGAATGTCAGCTTTCCGAATTTGTTCGTCTGCATACTTTTTTACCGTATTTCCGTAATCTAATAAAAGAAATTCTGGGAAATTTACGGAGGAAGGGATTACGAAGGACGTATCTTTGCGACCATCACGTGTATCGTATTCGATACGAGCGTCGTTGTGATCTGAGAGGAAGTAGCGATGAATACTATTGGGAAGTATCTCGAATTGCGTTTCGATGTATTTGTCCAATCGGTCGAGCGCAGCATTAAGCTCTTCGTTGGAGACATCGCGTGTAGTGCGAGATGATACGGTATCCTTGTCGTCTGAGGTCCGGATTACGTTGCGTCCATCTATGTGAATGGATTGTGACAAAGAGAAATTTGCCATAAATGAGCATATCGAGATAAGAAGGATTGCTCGTAATAAATTTTTCATGATTTGACTTGTTTGATCTCGGAAGTTTGACGGTTAAGAAGCAAAAAAGTTACTGAATAGATATTTATAACACATTTCGTTTGGAACGAGAACTTAAATATATCCATCGTATTCTTGAACGTTTGTAGAGGTATACTGTAAGAATTAAAATACAATTGATAACTATGGAGCAGAAGAGTTCAACCGTTCAGTTAGTAGTATAAGAGTAATTTTGTGTAATACATTTGGAGTACAAGACGTGTGTAATGGCAGGAGGTAAACGGCATTATTCGCCAGTATTTGGACGTATTTTTTGGGGGATATTTCTCGGAGGTGTACTTTTTATAGTGATACTTTTTGTGATGATCGCACAAGGCTTCTTCGGAGTTATGCCTACCTTCGAAGAGCTCGAGAATCCTAATAGTAATCTGGCGAGTGAGGTGCTTGCAGATGATCAAACGACCTTGGGTGCTTTCTACATACAGAATCGATCGTTTGTAGGAAGACAAGAACTCTCTCAAGGCTTGGTGGACGCACTTATAGCAACGGAAGATATCCGCTTCTATGAACATTCGGGCATAGATGCTCGAGGTCTTGGGAGGGTGTTGTTTAAAACAGTAATGCTGGGAAAAGGAGAAGCTGGAGGGGGGAGTACTATTACGCAACAGTTGGCTAAGAATCTCTTTCCTCGTGATTCGACATATTCGAATTCGAAAATTGCTAACATACTCCGTTTGGGTATTTCGAAATTTAAGGAGTGGATTACGGCAATAAAGCTGGAACGAAACTATACGAAGGATGAGATACTGACCATGTATTTGAATACAGTGCCATTCGGCTCGAATGCGTACGGGATCAAGATGGCGGCGCGTACATTTTTCAATACAACCCCAGACTCGTTGAAATTGGAGGAAGCGGCGGTTTTGGTAGGGTTAGTAAAGGGACCTAGTTGGTATAGTCCTGTACGGAATCCTGAACGGTCGAAAGAGAGACGGAATACCGTCCTTCAACAAATGCTCCGCTACCATAAAATTTCGCAGCGAGAGTACGATTCGTTATCCGAATTGCCTCTTACTTTGCATTTTCAAGTTCAAGATCACAATTCTGGGATTGCTACCTACTTGCGAGAGCATCTTCGTCAGATAATGACGGCACCGTTCCCACAACCGCAGATGTACTACCAACATGAGCAGTACCAGCACGATTCGATAGAGTGGATACATAATCCGCTCTATGGTTGGTGTCAGAAGAATAAGAAGCCCGATGGATCCGTCTATAACCTCTATCGCGATGGTTTACGTATTTATACGACAATCAATGCGAATTTGCAGCGGTATGCTGAAGAGTCTGTAATAGAACATATAGGCACAACTTTGCAACCAGCCTTTGATGCAGAGAAAAAGCGAAACTTGTTCTCTTGGGATGTAAAGACGAGAGTGCGTGAGTTAACCCTACGCTCTGGTATGCATCAAAGTGAACGCTATCGTAATTTGAAAAGAGCGGGTGTTTCGGAAAAAGCTATAGAGGAGAATTTTGATACTCCAACTGAAATGACTCTCTTTACTTGGAAGCATGGAGCTCGCGATACAGTCATGACCCCTCGCGATTCGATTCTTTATGTCAAACGTCAGTTGCGTGTAGGTTTTATGGCACAAGAACCTGGGACAGGGCGTGTCCGCGCCTATGTTGGAGGAACTAATTTTAAGTTTTATAAATACGATCAAGTATATACTGCACGACGTCAGATAGGATCGACAATAAAACCATTTCTATATACCCTTGCAATGCAAGAGGGTTACTCTCCATGTATGAAAGTACCGAACGTGCCGCAAGTTTTTGAGGTAGCGGATACGATCTGGTCGCCAAAGAATTCGAATCCTACAAAAAAGGATGGAGAAATGGTAACATTAAAATGGGGGCTCGCGAACTCTGTGAATAATATTTCAGCTTGGTTAATAAAACAGTTCTCGCCAGAAGCAATGGCTGAACTATTACGTAGATTTGGGATAAGGAGTCACATCGACGAGGTTCCTTCAATCTTTTTGGGTACGTCTATAATTTCTGTCTATGAGCTTGTTGCTTCCTATGGGGTATTTGCTTCGGGAGGCGTGTATACAGAACCGTATTTAGTCTCGCGGATAGAGGATAAGAGTGGGAATATACTTGCGACATTTACCCCACAAAGACGAGAAGTAATAAGTCAGGAGACTGCTTATCGAATGCTCTCGTTGTTACGGAGTGTGGTAGATCAAGGGTCTGGAAAACGTTTGCGATATATGTATCGTTTAGAAGGACCATTGGGTGGTAAGACTGGAACGACACAAAATAATGCTGATGGCTGGTTTATGTGTGTACATCCCAATATTGTGATGGGAACCTGGGTGGGAGCTGAGGATCCTGCGGTGCATTTTTCGAGTATGGCTTTAGGACAAGGGGCAGCTATGGCGCTCCCAATACAAGGGCTTTTTCTCCAGAAGGCTTATGCCGATTCTACAACAGGAATCCGTCCGGATGTAAAGTGGGCTGTCCCAGAATCGTTGCAAGGAGTAAGTTTCGATTGTGATGAAACCCATGAAGAGCCTACAGAGGGAGATGAATATTTCTAGAGGAATTCTTGTCTTATTAGCGATATCTATTGTTTTTAGCTTCGGTTGCGACAAAGAAGAACGTAAAGGGGCTTGGGATGTTCATTTTCGGGTACATATAGGCTTATCGTTGCCTCAATATACAGATCTTGGCGTTCCTGGTGGGGTTGTTACTGTTCCAGATTACGGGTTTCAAGGTAATGGACTCTATGTGTTACAAGAGTTAAGTGTACCCAATACATACTCTGCTTATGATGTAACCTGTCCTCGTCATCTTGATAATATAGCGATCACGACAAGATGGGGAACAAGCGCTACGTGTCCCTTTTGCAAGGTAGAGTACCAACTACTGAATGCAGGTATCTCTACAGACGGGAATTTTCAGTTGCGACCTTATAAGACTTACCTGAATGGAAGCGTACTCGTTGTGTACAATTAGGACTTTTCTATTTTAAAATACCCAAGTTCGTTGCGTAGCGTTTTTACCTGTTGTACGATTTCGAGACTAGCATCAGAGAGTTGTGCTGCTCCTAGAGCATTTTTATTAGCAGTATTGCTGAGTCCAGTAACAGCGAGTTCGATTTGTTGAATAGAATCGGTTATGTGGTGGCTGTTGTCATTTAGCCCAGTCATTTTTTCAATAATATTGAGCATAACAGCTTGTAGGTTTTCCAATTCCTTGAGGGTAACTTCGGAGAGGGAGATAGAACTATCGCGTAAGCCCTGTATACCATTAACAATTTCGGCGCTATTTTCTGCCAAATTTCGTACCTCGCTAGCGATAACAGCAAATCCTCGTCCAGATTCGCCAGCACGTGCTGCAGCTACGGCTGCATTGAGAGCCAAAATATTAGTTTGTCCAGATATTTCGGCAAGAAGCATCTCGCGATTCACAATCTCTCCTAGCACATTTGTAGTCTTGTGAATACTATTGGCTAGATTTTTTAATTTTTCCTGAGCAAGTGTTACGGCATTAGAGGTAGCTTTAACAGTAGAATTCCCATTCTTGCAAATACCAAAGACGTTTGTACACTGTGAGAGAACCTCGTCGGTAGAGGAAGCTTCAACTTCAGCCGCATTAGCAATTTCAGTAGCCGAAGAGCTAATATGGTCGCTACTCTGATCTAGATTGTGTGCAGCATGTTCTATTCCATTTACAACCTCTTGTAGGCGTAGTGTCATATCCGCATAGCTACGCGAGATAACTCCCATTTCATCGTTACGCTGTTCGTATCCAATAGGAGAGGTAGAGAGTTCGCCAAGAGCTAGTTTTGCAATACGCTCGGCAAGTAAACGTACGGGATGTAGCATTTTGCGCATTACATAGAGTACACCAACTAATAGAAGACCAGTGAGAATAACCCCTACCCAGAAAGCTAAAGAGAGGTCTTTGTAGACCGAGAGCATTGCTGCCTGCTTATTAAAATTAAGTGAGAGAATGAGTGGGGTGGTTGAGGTACTGAGATAGAAAGGCGTAATGTAGTTAACATTGTCTTGGGCTTCGTGTAGGATGCGTTGTTTATTGACAATCGCATCACGTTCTGCTTGAGGTAGTTGTTTCCAATCGAATGTAGAGGAGGTGTGTTGTTTATTGGAGCTAGCAAGTAATGCGCCTGCTGGGGAATAGAAAGAGAAGGTTGCTATACCGTTGAGTGTAGAAGTCTCTCGAATCCAAGCAAGAATCCCTGAGAGTTCGATATCTACAGCGACAGTGCCAATATATTTACCATGCTGTACAATAGGTTCGCTCATTGTAAAGAGTAGCACATCTTTACGGTTGAAGATATTGAGGCGATAGGGTTCACTAACAAATGCCTTACCTGTCTGTAGCGGCTGAAAATACCACTGCCCAAGTTTCGGATCGTTATGCGTAGAACACGTATCACTTAGTCGCGCAACTCCATTTTCGTCTTTTGCGATGTAAGGAACAAATCTACCTTGATAGCCATTCCCACGTTTTCCTCTGTAGCTCTCGTCTTGTCCGTCAAAAGCATTGGGTTCGTAGGCTAGCCCGATTCCTACAATGAAGGGATAAGATGCCAGAGTATTTTGTACAAGGTTGATGGCTTGTTCTCGACTGCACGGGTTTGCATTAGCATTGTTTGAGAGGTAATAGGCGATGTTTCGTACGACCTCTTCGCCTTGTTGTAGATCGGTAGAAATCTTTTCTACGAGTTTTTGCGAAGCACTTTCTACTTCTTGTAGAAGTTTATTATAGCCAGAATTGCGCAGTTCGCCTAGGGGGAACAACGTCATGATGAGCATAATAATGAGAGTTCCTATACCGACGATAGTTCCTATTCGTACAAGGATCGAGTGTCTCCTTTTCTTATTAGCTTTCATTTCGTTTCCATTCGTTTGGTAAATCTTCTTATAAGAGATACCCAAAATAGAAGAATTAGTTACATATCTTCAGGTAAAAGAATTGAGAAATCATGAGTTTGTAAATAAACCGCACAAGTTGATTTATCAAACGTTATTGTAGTGCTTGATCCCAATCTTTCCACACGGGTTCGTAGCCATTTGCTTGAAGAAAAGTAATGATTTCATTTACCCCCCTAGCATCGGAGATTTCGAATTGTTCG
Organism: uncultured Bacteroidia bacterium; assembly: GCA_965240855.1. Classification (GTDB taxonomy): domain Bacteria; phylum Bacteroidota; class Bacteroidia; order Bacteroidales; family CAJPTX01; genus Bacteroides_D. The sequence continues at coordinate 12,995 of CBDEMG010000035.1, forward strand.
AGTTCTTTATTGGCGTGTGCATATCCTCCCGGTTCGGTATGTGAGCCTGCACTCATAGAAGTAATGCCGAGTTTGAAAGCATTGTTGCGAAAAAAAGCAGATTCGCGCGTAGTCAATGACATTTCTACGTTTTCGTCGAAGAGGCGGTAGGCGGTAATTATTTGGAGGAGATTTCGTTCGTTGACCTCGTATTTTGGCTCAAAAAGTCCTACATGTGGGCGTAAGCGTGGGAAGGCAACGGAGTATTTACTTTGCCAGTAGAGTTTTTGTAAATGACGCAGATGCATTGCAACGCAAAGTGATTCTACTCGCCAATCTTCCAGACCGAGGAGAGCTCCAAGTCCAATGCGATGTATGCCAGCAGCGCCGATTCTATCGGGGGTTTCGAGCCGATAGCGATAGTTACGTTTCATACCCTGTAGGTGGTATTGGGGATACTCTTTTTCGTTGTACGTTTCTTGGTATACATAGACAGAATTCAAACCATTACGCCCCAGTTCGGCATACTGGTAGGAAGCCATCGGTTGTACTTCAATAGAAATCTGAGGGAAGCGTTCTTTGAGTAGTTTTACTGCTTCGAGTAAATATTCGAAGCCAGCTTCTTCTGGTGCTTCTCCTGTAAGAAGAAGGATGTGATTGAAGCCGAGTACTCGAATACTTTCAGCTTCCTCGATAATTTCTTGTGGGGTGAGGGTTTTGCGTAGTAGCTTATTTTGGTGGCTGTAACCACAATACACACAGCTATTTGTGCATGCATTGGAAAGGTAAAGAGGAACGTAGAGCGACATTACTTTACCAAACCGTCGTTGTGTGAGTTGATGGCTTAGGGATGCCATTTGTTCAAGATAGGGCTCTGCTGCGGGCGAGATGAGTGCAACAAAATCGTTAATGTCGCCATGGCCTGCATGCGAGAGAGCGCGCCGCACCATAACAGGAGTAGCACCAGCAATTTGTGCTTGTAACTCTTGCCAGTTTTGCGCGTGCATAGTGTGATAAAACGATTGGGAGGCTATATCATCTTCCGTAGCTTTGAATTCTTCAGGTATGTGAGTCATTTCCTAAAAACTTAACTACAAAAATATACAAAAAGAGACGTAACTTATTGCTACGTCTCAACTACTTTTTATGTCCAAGCCAGTGGTGTCATTATTCTCCGAAGCTGATTCCGATTCCTCGTGCAGTATTGATAAGATCGCAGTGTGGATCTACAAGGTTAGGTTGCATAACAGCTTCTATGAGTGGAACAGAAATAATATTGGGGTGGCGATAGGCTACCATTTCGCCAAAACGCCCTTCGAGAACCATTTCAAATGCTTTAACTCCGAACTGGGTAGCTAGGATACGGTCGTAGGCTACTGGGATTCCGCCTCGTTGGAGATGTCCCAAGATCGTCTCGCGCATATCAGCTTCGAAGCCGATAGCTTTGAGGTCGTGTACCAGTTTGTGTGCAACGCCGCCGAGATGTACGTTTTCGTAGCCAATTTCATTGTTTTCGTTTGAGGTAACCGTCCCATCTTTTGGGAGTGCACCTTCTGCGATTACGATGATGGCATGACCTTTCCCTCGATTGAAGCGTTGGTTAAGGCGCTCTTTAACTTTTTCCAGATTGTAGGGAATTTCGGGGATTAAACAGACCTCAGCACCTCCTGCAATAGCTGCGTGAAGAGCTATCCAACCAGCATTGCGACCCATTACTTCAAGTACGAGTACGCGGTTGTGTGAGGCAGCAGTGGTTACGAGCTTATCAACAGCTTCTGTTGCAATCTGCACGGCCGTTTGAAATCCAAAAGTGAAATCGGTGGAGGAGAGATCGTTGTCGATAGTTTTCGGTACGCCAATGATGTTTAGCCCTTTTTCGTAGAGGCGTTGACTAATGCGCTGTGAACCATCGCCCCCCACACTAATTACGGCATCGATTCCTAAGAATTGGAGCTTACGTAACATCTCGTCGCTACGGTCTACTGCAATCCAGCTTCCGTCGGGTTGTTTTACAGGCCATGCAAACGGTCCGCCTTTGTTTGTCGTACCGATAATTGTACCACCACGCACATGTATACCTGAGACGGCTTGTTCGTCAAGGAGGCGGATCTCCGTGGGTTCGCTCAATATACCATCGAACGATTGTATACCGCCGATTACTTCCCAACCTTGTTCTTGCGAGGCACGACGAACTACTGCACGAATTACAGCATTTAGACCAGGACAATCGCCTCCTCCTGTTGCTATAAGTACACGCTTCATTTAACTACGCACTTCTATTAATCTAAGATGTCGCGTATGATGCGCAAACATCAGGACGAAAAAAAACTATTGTATACTGACACGTCTGTAGGCAGGACAGGGAGCTTTACCTGTTGATGAGCATGCAGTAAAAAAGATTGATCCTAGAAAGAGTGTTAGCAATACTACGGCAGCAATAAGCCGTACACGGCGCGATTTCATGACACGTACTTTTTATAAATGATTTGTTTCGAATTTAATAAGGGCGAGTTTGTATCCATTGAGGCGTTCGTTACAAAGATACGCGATTTTTAGGAGCGAGGTTCGTGTTACTACCCAAAGTTGGTCGCGTTATTTTCTTTTAGCATTTAGAACCAAAATATTTTGACTAATAATTTGGAAAAGTCGCCAGGAAAAAAAAACTTGCGCTGAAGAAAAATAAACAAAATCAATCGTAATGGTAAAACAGATAGTTTTTTCAGGTATATGTGTATTAGTGGCTTTTGGGTTGTTTTCCTGTTCAAAGGATAAAGATACCAATCCTGCACTAGAAGTTGCTGGGATTTATAAAGCAAAAATTGAGTTACTTGAGGGTGATAATGCAGGCACTTTTGAGAGAGTGATCATAATACAAACAGTGGGTAAAAATGCAATTGTATTTGATTATATGCCTTACCTTGATCGTATTCTTTACAAAGTAAAGAAATCTAAAAGCGATGAATATACCCTTGAATACGCTGGAGAAAGAAGGAACGAGTTTTATGATAGGGATGGAACAATTGAATCGAATGGTACTTATTCTAATAAGAATAAAAAGTTGAAGCTAGAGTATTTGTTTGTCAGCAAATTTAAGCAAGAAGGAAAAGAAAAAGCAAAAATATTTAAATTTACTATGACAGCTACTAAGCAAGTCTAGTCTTTTTGTTTTAGGTGAAGTAATAAAAATGGGGAGCTAGAAATAGCTCCTTTTTTTTGTAGTTTGTCGTTTGAAAGAGATTTTTTTAGCGATAAGCAATGTGAGATCGTTGAAAATAAGGGAAATTTTGGGCGAGTGAAAAGATTTTTTTTGAATGAGCCCCAAAATGATGTTTTTTTAGACGAAAACGCGCCTTTTTAGGGAGAAAAGAAGGGAATTCCAGCCTTTTGTTATCTTTTTTGTCCAAAATCGATACGTTTGGACACACTAAGGGTATCTACCCCTTATCGCGTATAGGTAAGCGTGGTATACGCTTTATATTGTATGCAATCGCCTCTAGAACACCCTGAGTATGCGTCTTCTCTAAACCTTTAAAACGAGCTCTCCCACCTTTAAACCAAAGATGCATACTGCCAAAAGTTCGTTCGATGGCATAGCGTACGCTGCTTATCTCACGATAGCGTCGCTTCTGAAATTCTGATAACGCCCCTCCTTTTGGTCTTTTATACATAATGCCATCGATACAGTGCAACGCAATTATAAAATCCCGATTCTCCTGACTCACATACCCCTTGTCGGCCATGACAGAAGTTCTTGGTTCTAATGTTAACTGCTTGAGCAACGGTTTAAACATTGTCGTATCACTTACGTTGGCTGTTGTTGTTATCACGGCTTGCACAATACCATTGATATCTGTTGCGACATGATGCTTATAACCAAAACGAAAATCTTTACCTTTCTTAACTCTACACCAGGTTCTGTAAATCGTAGCTCGTATTGATAGCTCGTCTCAGACATCTTCTCCGACTCCGAACGCGTATCCTCGCGATCTGCGGCATTTTGGGTTTTGGTGTATTTGGTGTTAATGCAGGTTCGAATTTTCTTCCAATTCAGGCATTGATCGATTTGAACTAGAAAAGAGAGTTGTCTAAACGTTTCAGACGGTCTTCTATTATTATTTCTGCAAAACTCAATTTCTTTTCGCCGCGCGTTGTCATAGCAAAGTCAATTTCACTGATTTATACCGTTAAATTAATATAAATCAGCGACTTATACAAGTTTTATTGTGCAACAATCTCAATTCCCTCGTAGCTACAAAGAAAAACACAGAAAATTTGAGAGACATTGAGAAACATCAAGAGCCTCGACTTTATTATTACTCTGAAGCTCCTATCTCGTGAGTTCTATTATTCTCAAGAGAATTTACAATTTCAAGTCTAGTATGAGTATATTTCTTTTTGTTTGGGAAGTCAACAATCGACAGGGTGGGATGGTTTAACAAAGGAGACAAATCTCCGTTTTCAATATTTTCAAAGAACAATGTTTTTAACTTAGGCATCTTTGATATAAAATACAGATTATCTACGGAATCCAAAATAAGCCATTCTATGCTACTCTCTTCTACGAGAGAAATCTCTTTAATATTCTTGCACTTTTCTATTGTTAATTTTCGCAAATTCCCCAGTTCGAAAACGGCAGATATGTCTAAAAGTTTATGGCATGATAAGATATGTAAGTACTCAAGTTTATTTAGCCGTTCTATACCCTTTAACGATTGTAGCTTCTTAGCTCGAAACAGATCCATATAGTTTAGCGATATGCAACCCTCTATTCCCATAAGGCTGTTGATGGTAGGATCCCATAATATCATTTTTTTTAGCTCCGTCATTTGCCTAAAGTCTTCTAGTGATGACTTATTATAACCGACTATCCGAAGTTGTATAAGTGTACTCAAAGAATTGAAGTTTGAGAACTGACTACACCAAGGTAAATCTACCTTTTGGAGCTTTTTCATTTCCCCAAAATCAATAATGCAATCTCCGGATACATGTAGACAAATAGATTTGAGGTTAGGTAAATCAGACAAAAAGAGGAGATTTATGGGGTATTGTGCATACGGAGGAGCTATGTCTGAAATTCCGACATGCTCTAAGAATTTGTATTCTGTTACTTTGCTTAGATCGATCTCTGTTTTCTCCCACGGGTAATATGGTGGAGAAGTACTTACAACAAGCTCCGTATAGCCGAGATCGCGAGCGAGATTTAGCCCTTCAACTAGTTGTTCGTATGGTACAATTACTCTCTTTATATCCTCTACTAGCTCCATATTAAAATAACGTTAAATTACACATGAGAAGGTCCCTTTTTCACTGGAGCAGTCACATTTTGCTCCATTTCAGCAATTATATTATTAGCCACATCATCAAGAATTCGGCTTATAGCAGTTCCTGAATCTTGCAATTTACGAACTTTAGATATACTCATTCATAATTATGACAATCACTACTTTTTAAGGGATTGCATTACCTATTTAAGTGATGTATTGTCTCATCTTTTTTTATCTTTATTTTTACCCCCTCGAAAGTAAATCCCCTTGCGAAAAGCTCACACACACCTTTGATAATCAAGTCGTTTACATAATCGTACAGACTGTTGTAGGTATCTAGGTCAATATCGATTTTGTGAAAACGCTCATCTTTGAAGGGGAGCTGAGGAGTGATTTGCTTCAACCCTATCCCCCAATCCTTATCTATCGAAGAAGGTAGGGGCAAGTGAATCGTAAACTCCTTCTCTTTATCGTTCTTGTAGGTTCTACTCCCCTTAAAGATCCAGAGGAAAGGACCATGATTTTTTATACTTGTATAGTTTATACAAATCACCATAGTCCAACCGTCTAACTTCTCTATACCTTCGATATGCTGAATGTAGTTGCTGATAAAACTTAATAGAAGTGGCTTATCTTGCACCAGAGGAGTATTGATCAACATTGAACTAAAATATATTCTTATATTCATGACCCTAACTATTTTTACGATAAGACTTTTTCTTCTCCCTATTTAGAGGAAGCTCTTCTCCTTTGTTCCTGCGAGTTCTCACTTCTTTCGCTTCTGCACCTTATAGCTTTTCGCATGGATGTATAGCCTAAATCTCTGTACTCTTCTGCAAAAGCATTAGGATACTGTTTCTTAGCTTGTCTTTCACTGTTGTGCATTCTCCGGTTTTTCCCATCGGCCATTACATCATCCGATTTAGCCTTACCAATTTACAGAACTTTCTTCTTAGTCTCATCTTCGTATATGATATAAAGTTTGAAGTTCGCTTTTGCAGTAAGCTTATTTAGATGCATAAGGCCTAAGGGATCAATTATCAGATGAGTGTCCTAAAAAGTGTGTAAGCTCCACTTTTTAGGACAGTATCACTCATACCGCCAGCGTCACGCTTCGTGTCCCACCACTTGCCTGAGCCTTTGTACTTCTCGGTAAGCTGTCCATCCTTGTCATACTCGAAATGCCACTTGCCCGACTGCTCGATCTTACCCCCTTGGAGGTACTTGCGCAGCTTGCATTCGAGGTCATCGAAGAGGTTGCCCACTTTGTCCGACAGGCGGTATTCTTCCTTGCCATCAGCATAGGTCGCCTTTTGCAGATGTCCCGTGGCACTGTACTCGTAGGTGGTAGTACCATACCGGCTGTCCTCAGTCTTGAGCAGTCTGTCTGCCTTGCCCCAATGGTACTTGCGTTCTCTGCGTACCTTGGACGACTGACGTGTCTTGCTGTCGACGAGCCTGCCGATGTTGTCATAGGCAAAACTCTGCGAGATACCGCCAGGGAGCATGCGTTCCAGCTCGAAGCCCAGACTGTCGTACTGTATAAGCAGTTTGCAAAAGACTCTCTATACCACATTTAGAGCTTATTCCCAAACGAGACTTCCTAAAAACTGGAGTCCATTGTAGTTATCGAGTTGATCAATATCTTTTTTCTTTCGTTTTATTAGGG
>CBDEMG010000036.1:0-83260 GCA_965240855.1 uncultured Bacteroidia bacterium
AATATTTTTGTAAAGAAAAAGGTAAGTGAAAATAAGCAAGCCAAGCTATTTTACCACGAGTTGTATGGCTTACGCAGGGAGAAGTTTGGCTTCGTGCAGACCCTCTCGCTTGAGTCTCCTGAGTGGAAGTGTTTATATCCGAGAGCACCGTATTATTTCTTTGTACACAAAGAGTTAATGGTGAGTGCTAGTATGACGCAAGGCTTTTCACTTCGTTCCTTATTTTTCGATAGCGGCTTGGCTCCTCTTACGAAGAGAGACAAAGCTATTGTTCAGTTTTCATCGCAAGGAGTAATGGAACTACTGCGTAATCTTGAAATGATGAAGGCGGAAGAGTTCCGAGCATTCTATCAGCTCGGAGAAGATACGGACTGGCAAGTTAATGGCGCAATTCTCGATGTGAAAAAGAATCACGAGAAACTTCTAACGATAGATTATTTTTATCGACCTTTTGATCTGAGGAAAGTTCCATATACTGGGCAAAAGGGCTTATTTGCACGTCCTTGTTTTGGTGTCCTTGGGGTTATGCTTCATCCAAAGAATTATGCATTGTGTACAACACGTCAAGTACGAGATTCGAGTTTTCATCATAGCTTTCTTACAACTTGTTTGCCCGATAAGGCTTTTATTTCAGATGGTACCTACGCTTTTCCACTCTACAAATTCCCCGATGGGTGGGATTACACTCCCGCAGAGATCCTTGCCGGCACTACAAAAGACGGAGAGCCAATAGAACTTGAGCTGAATATGCGGCAAGAGCTCCTAGATGAGATTAGCCAATCGGTAGGCGAGTCGGTTCGAGGTGAGGATGTCTTTGATTATATCTACGGTGTGCTGAACGATAAGGAGTATCGAGAGAAATACATAGAGTTTTTGAAGATTGACTATCCGCGTATCCCCTACCCGAAGGATAAAGCTGAATACCAACGGTTTGTAGAAAAAGGTAGGTGGTTGCGCCGTTTGCACTTGATGGATGATACGCTAGATGTCCCTTTAACTGCAACATTTAGTATTTCGGGAACAAACCTTATTGAGATCGTGAAGTTTGAAAACGAACGCGTTTGGATCAACGAGACGCAGTATTTTGGGAACATCCCTCTATCTGTCTGGGAGCACAAAGTGGGGGCATATCAACCCGCGAGGCTTTGGTTGCAAAAGCGGGTAGGGCGAGTCTTGAGCTTTGACGATATCGAGTGGTATCTTCGGGTGGTGAGTACAATAGGGGCAGAAGTCTGCAATGTGTTGGAGAGGTAAGATCATTAGAATTCCTTACGAAAACGCTAATTTTGTACAAATGCAATCTAAGTAGTTGGTAAGAAAGATATGTTTGCGCGTTTGAAGTCACTTTTTCGCAATCGTTATGTGCGTTTTTCTGTAGTTACACTTTTGTACTTGCTGGTAGTCCTCTGGACGGGAAGCTACTGGTGGCTTCTGGGATTAATTATAGTTTTCGATCATTATATAACGCGTCGTGTACATTGGTTTTTTTGGCGTAAAAAGGGTGTAAAAAAGCAGAAGGTTTGGGTAGAGTGGTTGGATGCTATAATCTTTGCCGTGGTTGTGGCATCTATCGTACGTTTACTCCTCTTTGAGGCGTTTGTAATTCCTTCGGGCTCAATGGAGAAGACTTTGCTCATAGGCGATTACATTTTTGTTAGCAAAGTCAGTTATGGTCCTAAGATGCCTAATACGCCGCTTGCATTTCCTTTTGCACACCATACGCTTCCCTTTACAGATCATACTCCTTCTTTTATAAGTTCTGTACAGTTACCTTACAATCGTCGTCTGGGTTTTGGTAAAGTAGAGCGCAACGATGTTGTTGTATTTCATTTTCCCGAGGGAGATACAGTTGTAGTGGGTTATCAAGATCGAAGTTATTACCAGATGCTACGCGATCTTGGGCGAGAACGAATAAAAGAGTTTCAGTTGTTGGTACGACCAGTAGATCGCCGTGAGAATTATATAAAACGCTGCGTTGGAATCCCTGGCGATGTGCTTGAAGTTCGTGCTGGTCAGGTGTTTGTTAATGATCAAGCGCAACCCCACTTCCCTGATATTCAGTACAACTACGAGATTCAAACGAATGGTACAGCCTTCAATCCGCGAGTGCTAGATAAATTTGGAATATATGAAGACGACCGTTTATACAATTCACTTACACATCAGTATTTGATGCCACTGACTCGTCGCATGGTAGATACCTTGCAACACTTCCCTAATGTACTATCAATGGTGCAGTACAACGACGTTGACACAGAACTGATGGGACGCTATATTTTCCCACATGACGGGAGAGGGTGGACGGAGGATAATTTTGGACCGATTGAGATTCCAGCTAGAGGTACTACTGTAGTATTAACGCGTGAGAATCTCCCTTTATATCGCAGGATTATTGAAGTGTACGAGCACAACACCCTTGAGGTTCGTCCGTCTCCTGTACTTAACGATTCGTCGGCACAAATCTCGGACATATATTTAATAAATGGAGAGGAGAGGAGTACGTATACTTTTCAGATGGATTATTTCTTTATGATGGGCGACAATCGTCACCATTCCTTAGATAGTCGTTTTTGGGGTTTTGTGCCTGAAGATCACGTTGTTGGAAAAGCTAAACTTATTTGGTTCTCCACAGAAAAAGGAAAGCTTTTCCCCTTCAATATTCGTTGGCGGCGTTTGTTTACAGTAATACGTTAAGTATTGTGTGTAAGCAAAGTGTATAGTTCTAATCGATTTTAGAGGTGGTCGCGAACGAGGCTTTTTCCTGTCAGGAGAATACAGATAGGGTTTGTCATTATTTTCGTGAGGTGATGCCAGACCCCATTTCAGAGTTGGAGTACCGTACACCGTACGAACTTTTGGTGGCAGTTGTACTTTCAGCACAGTGTACTGACGTACGTGTGAATAAAGTTACCCCCGCGTTATTTCGTAAATACCCGACGCCGAGTATGTTAGCGAAGGCTAGTGAGGAAGAAGTTTTGGAGTATATTGCTTCTTGCTCCTATCCGAATACGAAGGCCAAGTATCTGGTCGGGATAGCAAAGATGCTTGTTGAGCGATTTCATGGGCGAGTGCCAGCTTCGCGCGAAGCACTTGAATCCTTGCCTGGGGTGGGAAGAAAGAGTGCAAGCGTGGTTCTTTCTATTAGTTTTGGAGTGCCTGCTATTGCGGTCGATACGCATGTACATCGGGTAGCTGCACGTTTAGGGCTTGCGTTAAATGCTCGTACTCCTGAAGACACTGAACGTCAGTTAATGAGTAGAATTCCTCGCGAGGATTGGGGGCGAGCTCATCATTGGTTGATCTTGCATGGCAGATATATTTGTACTGCTCGTAAACCGAAATGTAGTCAATGTCCCTTTGCGAGTTGGTGTCCGAGAGTTGGCGTTTGAACAAAAGTGGTTCGCATGTGTTTTATTGTTGTAAATTAAATTGCCAAGAAGTATGTTGAAGAAAATACTTTTTTCTTGTTTTGTAGCTCTCTTGCTACTTGTTTATTCGAATCTTGCATTCGCCCACAAAATAAAAGAAGCTGTACCTGATGCCGATACTATTCGTTTACTTGCACCGCGTAAGAGTTTGGGAAAAGAATTGATGGCGGCTTTTTGGGAGCGTCAGGCAGCTATTGATAAGGATGTGCGTAGTAGTAATATTCGTCTGCAAGAGCTTAGCGAGCTTATGTGGGTAGCCTATGGTATCAATCGCCCAGAGAATGGACATCTGGTAGTACCTTCGCAGCAAAATGCGCAGAACGGGGACATTTTTGCCATTCTTCCAACAGGAGCTTATCGTTATGATAGAGTGCAGCACGAGTTGCATCGTGTTACAAAAAAAGATCTCCGTAAAGATGTAGCGTGGACGCAAATCAATGCTGCAGGAGCGCCGATGATGATCGTTATTGTAATGCATCCTCAAACACTCAAGGTGGGAGATGACGAAGCGCGTAAATGTGTATGCTATACAGAAGGTGGAATTGTATCACAGAATATTTCGCTCTACTGTGCTGGTGCAGGATTACGCGATAGACCTCGTGCCACTATGGATCGTGATACACTCCGTAAGGAGTTGCAATTAGACGAGAACGCATATTTAGTACTAAATCATCTCATTGGGTATTTTGAATAAAAGGGGCTAAAAAGAAGGGAGACTCACAGCGAGACTCCCTTTCTTTTTTATATCTGACGATAGTATTATTCAATTCAGAATTGTCGTTAACATTCGCGACTTCTACAGTATTAGTATAACATGAACCTAAATTATACAATAGTCTCAACACAAGTGTTTATAGTTTCATTACACGCACTGTACGTATTGCACTTTTAGTCTGTAGTTGAAGGAAATAAATACCTGTCCCCAGCTCCGCTGTTGATATTTCTGTAAGTTCGGATTCTAACTTTCCCTTACGTAGTACAATCCCCATTAGGTTTAATAACTTATAAGTAGCCTCGTTCTCTTGTACATATTTACTAATGCGTAGGGTTGTACTAAAAGGGTTGGGGATCACCTTTACATCGGCAAAGGTCTGTTTGTCAATCCCATTCGACGTATCGGGGGGCGTCTTGTCTTGATTCTTCGTAAACGTTATGGTAATACGGACATCTCCCGTTACTTTGTACTCATCGCTGTTTCCTTGTCTTTGTGCTCCCGAGACAAGGAATTGAGAGAGTGTGTATCCCTTCGTAGCCTCAGCCGTAATTGAGAGTATTGTACCTGCTTCAACTTCCATATCTTGAGTAAGTGGAACGCCCTCTTTGCGAATGGTACAGCTTCCACCTTCTTGTTTTGCAGGGATGTGTACCCAATACGATATACCATTGGTAGGAGTGTACCAGATTCGAATGCGCACATTTTCGTCTACAATTTGGAATATTTTCCCTCTGAAAGTGAAAAAGTTCGAAACATAAACATCGTCGGTAAGATACTTTGCTCCGATCACTTCGATCTTCTCAATCTTATAGCCTATTTTAGGCTTTGGTGCTACTCCTAGAAAGCTATTCTTAGGGATTTTAGCACCGCTGGCGATTGGTATAAAGTCCGTATCAATTTGGAAAATCTCGCACATTCCTTCTCCTTTTTCAATGATTGGGGAATGGATGAGCGCCATCGGTTCAACTGGTATTTCGTCATATATAGGAATATCAATTTCGTTGCTATTCGCTTCTACAACGATATGGTTGCAGAGCAGTTCAGGGATTAGGTGTAGCGAATTGTCGTATACAAAGAGTTGGTAGCTTCCGGGCGTTTCTTTCATCTTGCGATCTATGATAAAAGTCTTAGTTTCCCCTGATCCTACAATACAAGTTGGGATTTTAACCTCATCGACAGGCGATCCATCCTTTTGTAAAGATCCTATCAGATTTAGTATTACTGCAGGATCGCCCGAGGCTACCTCTACCGAGAATACTTGCTTGAAGTGTTCTGCTTGTTTTACGCGTTCGGTTATCGAAAGCTGTTTGATTGTATATTTTGCAGCGGGTAGATTATTACTCAATACTATTTTTTGAGCACTGTGATGTACAGTAGGAACGTAGACATGCTTCCCGTCAAACCAATTTGCTAATTTGCCGAATGTTTGTTCGCTGGGTTGAATAAAGAAATGGATATATTGTTCGCTCCCCTTAGGCATTTTAAAGGAGAAGGTACGTCGCTCTGTAGTACCAGGATCTATGCGCATAAAAGATAGAAAAGGAAGTGTTTTAGCATCGGGGAGTGTGGGGATATTGTTGCTGTTGCTAAATAGTGCTGCAATAGGTCGATTATAACTCTGTGTCCCAGTATTTTTAATACTAAGTTGGAAGGTAGCTAGTTCATTAGTACTTACCTGCGTAGGAGTAATAGTAAACTCTAATTCTGGTTTTGCTTCAACTTGAGAAACAGTATAGGAGTCTGTAGTAACATCCACTGTTATAGTCTTTTTAGTATAGTTGTTCTGTTGTGCTAGTATGTATAGTTCCATCGAGGTCTCGTAGACGGCAGGGAGGAGAACATAACGACCTGGCTTACAATTTTCCAAATTAAAATGGACGATTTGTTTATCAAACTTTTCGTCTTCGTAGCGAAGAAGGATTGCTTTATCCTCAGAGTGAGCGTATAGCTTCTCTTTAGGCTCATCTATTTGTTGCATTACTGCAGCATATTTTGCAACAAGGGGCGATAATGCCAAATTCATTATGCCCGTGAGTGTAATATCTAGTGGCTTCTTTTTGTCAAAAATACCTTTGTTAACTTCGAGTTGTCGGGAGGTACATACCTCTTTCAACTCCGCAACATTGGGAACTTTGGCTGGAGATTGCATTCCAATCAACATCGCATTGACGAAATTGAATGTCATCTGTCTAGGTTCGCCATTTCCTACTTCAAGCGATTGCAATAGGAAATAGCCGTCGTTAGCACCCGACCATCCCCAATTGATATGGAAATAGCCTTGACCGTCGTATCCGTCGCAAACATATTCGTGTGCTGCATAAGACATGGCGATGCCATCCAAAGGGACAGGACGCTTTGCCTTCAGCTCTTCAAGGAGAGTGAGTTGCCATTCTGCGATATCGCGGTACTCCGTACGATAGTATCGCAAAGTTTTCGCGTAATTGAAATTGCGACGTAGTGCTTGCAAAGCATCTCTGGGATCGGCCGAACTCTCTGCGGTCTTATATTTCATTTTCGCAGCATATCCAATATCGTGCATCAGCCGAGCGACGGCTTCTCCTTGTTCGGTTGTATATCCCCTTGTATAGTTACCGATCATGGCTCGCCAGTTGTAGGGTGGTTGTATATCGAAGTCTATCTTTTTTCCGCGCCACTCGATTTTACCTTGTGGTTTGCGAGGCCATGCATGGTAGCGCATAACTTGAGCGAGTGCTGTAGCGACACACCCTGTGAGTCCCGGTACATTTTGGTTGTATGGCATTGCTTGATCCCACTGGATCTTGGGCATCAGGGGTTCTATTACCTCGGTTGGAGCGAGTAGGAGTTGTAGTTTAGGTGCCGTAGGATTAGCTTTTGCGTATTGTACTAAATGTGCGTATTTATCGAGTACAGACTGAAATTCTGGTTGAAGCGTCTGCGCGAATCTCCCTTCTGTAGAATAGGCTAGTACTGGTGGTACAATATCGTCGCCTGCGACAATTACCCATCCATTCCTTCCTCTTGTGGTTTCGAATATGTAGTATTCTACTTCCGAACTAGCACCTCGTATAGAACTCCCTGCGCTAGTTCGTACCAGTTTTACTTCTACTCCGCGCAAAGATGAGAGACGCTGTAAGTGGTTTGAGGCAATCGTTGCAGCTTGCTTTAAATTAATTGGGGTAGCAAAGAGCCAATGCATCGACGAGAATAGTATGGAGAATAGAAGTAAGATCTTTTTATACTGTCGCATAGTCTAGTTATTTACTGCAAAATAAAAACACAAACAGTTATCCGTATCTTCGATGTTCTAGAGCTTCTCTAGGGCATTATACAACAAATATAGCACTACTATAAAGAGCATGGAGTTAAAGAACCGATATACTCAAAGAGGTATGCAAGTTTTAGGATAGTGCTCCGAAAGTAACATTTTTAGCGAAGCAATATCGATAGCAGTCTGTTCGTATTTGTGTTTTGATACTATTGTGATATGTTGGAATTTTTCCAGTGCATAAAAAAACGGTAGTTATTTAGGTAAATTTTAATCAATCGTGTATCTTTGGATTAGCGAAAGAACATGGATAAGGTAATGGTACATAAGCAAGAACGCACCGTTTTTGCAATCCTTTTGGCGATAAGCATCTCGCATTTTCTGAATGATATGATGCAATCTATTATCCCCGCTATTTATCCGATGATTAAAGAGAAGTATGGCTTCTCATTTGGACAGATCGGAGTAATAACGTTTGCTTTCCAGATGACTTCGTCTCTCCTCCAGCCCTTTGTAGGCTGGTTCGCCGATCGTCGTCCTCGCCCCTATTCTCTTTCTTTGGGAATGTTGTTTACGCTCACAGGCATCATAGCACTCTCTTTTGCCAATAGTTTTGTACTGATTCTCCTTTCAGTGAGTATAATCGGTTGGGGCTCCTCAGTATTCCATCCGAGTGCTTCTCGTGTTGCACAGATGGCTGCGGGAACGCGTAACGGACTGGCACAATCGATCTTTCAAGTGGGAGGTAATGGAGGTAATGCACTTGGACCACTCCTTGCAGCAGTGATTGTTATCCCTTTTGGTCAATATGCCATTGCTTGGTTTGCTCTTGCTGCTTTGTTGGCCAGCGCTACATTGTTTCGCGTAGGCGGGTGGTACAAACGTGCTTTGGTATACGCATCGGTTAAGAAGCGTGAGGTTAGTGCTCTTAGGCAACCCCTCTCTTCTCGTAGAGTAGCTTGGGCAGTGGTTGTATTGGTTATCCTCGTCTTTTCGAAGGCCTTTTATATGTCGAGTATGACGAGCTATTTTACCTTTTTTCTGATCAACAAATTCGGGATTTCAGTACAAATTTCACAGCTTTGTCTCTTTGCCTTTCTGGCTGCTGTAGCCATAGGAACGTTACTTGGCGGTCATCTAGGCGACAAATATGGTCGTAAGTACGTTATTTGGGGCTCGATTCTCGGAGCTGCACCTTTTACCCTTATACTTCCTTATCTCAGCTTTTCGCTCACCGTCTTCGTTGCAATAATCATCGGGTTGGTAATCTCTTCGGCTTTTTCTGCTATACTTGTATATGCAACCGAACTCAAACCCGGGCATGTTGGGATGGTGGCAGGGATGTTTTATGGCTTTTCGTTCGGTTTGGCAGGTATCGGCTCCGCATTTTTTGGATGGCTAGCAGACAGGACGAGTATAGATTTTATCTTCCATATAAGTACTCTTCTCCCTTTCTTAGGAATTGTCGCAGCCTTCTTACCTAATATCGAGCCTAAACGCAAAAGAGGATAAAGAGAGTTTGCTCGTTTGTCTTTTCTCATCTTAGGGTAAGCAAAAATATTTATACTTTTGAAAGAGTATAAAGTTCACTAAACAAACCTTACGGCAATGAGTGAAGAGATTAGAAAACTGAAACCCGCAGATATCTGGGAGAATTTTTATTCTCTAACACAGATACCACGTCCCTCGAAGCATGAGGAGCGTATTACAGCTTTTATGGTCGACTTTGGTAAGAAGCTCGGACTCGAAACACATGCAGATAAACTCGGAAATGTCTTGATTCGTAAACCTGCTACACCAGGCTACGAAGATCGGAAAATCATTGTCCTACAGGCGCATCTTGATATGGTGCCACAAAAGAATTCGGACAAGCAACACGACTTCCTTACCGATCCGATTGATGCCTATATAGATGGCGATTGGGTACGCGCTCGTGGTACCACCCTCGGAGCCGATAATGGGATGGGAGTAGCTGCTGCTATGGGAGTTCTTGCTTCCAAGACATTGAAACATGGACCGATCGAAGCGCTCTTTACGATCGACGAGGAAACGGGAATGACGGGAGCAGAGAATCTCGCACCAGACTTTTTAAAAGGACGTATCCTCATCAATTTGGATTCAGAGACCGAAGGGGAGCTCTATGTTGGTTGTGCTGGTGGGGTAGATGCAACTATTCATATCCCCTACGAACTTGAGAATACACCAACAGCACACAAAGCTCTAAGTATCGAAGTTAAAGGTCTTAAGGGTGGACATAGTGGCATGGACATTGTCCTAGGGCGTGGAAACTCTATAATGCTCTTAATGCGCCTCTTGGTTGAATGCGAAGATCTTGGGATACGTATTGCAACGGCACAAGGAGGTAGTCTGCGCAACGCGATACCTCGTGAGGCATTTGCTACTGTAGTAGTCCCAGAGAAGAACCTCTCAGCGCTGCATGCTCGTATTGCTACAATAAAGAAAGACATACAGGAGGAGCTCGCGGTTGCAGATCCTGCAGTTGCATTCAATATTACTGAAGTAGTGGTTCCAGCTAAGTGTCTTACACCCCAAAGCCATCTTGCACTAACACGGAGTGTGTACAATTGTCCCAATGGAGTGATACGGATGAGTGATTCTGTCGCAGGGCTTGTAGAGACCTCTACCAATTTTGCAGCGCTGAAAATGGAAGAGAAGTACTTTACGGGGCTCTGTCTCATGCGTAGCAGCGTAGAGACTGCGAAATTTGCTCTTACTAAGCAAATGGAAGCTTGTTTCAAAATGGTTGATGCTTCGGTTGAATTCTCTGGCGCCTATCCAGGTTGGAAGCCCAATATGGAATCGCCAATTCTCAAGACGATGAAGAGCGTCTATAAGAATAAGTTTGGCAATGAACCGAAGATAATGGCTATACATGCAGGACTTGAGTGTGGTATCATTGGTGGAATTTTCCCAGGGATGGATATGATCTCCTTTGGTCCTACTATTTTGTCGCCTCATAGTCCCGATGAGCGTGTAAATATAGCTACAGTTCAGTTGTTCTGGGATTTCTTGACGGAAATTCTAGCGAACTCTCCCAAATAATAGATCTCGCATATACGAGTTTAGTTAGAGTAAACTCGCGATATATATACGTGTTTCACACGCGTTTAATAATGTAGCCCCCAATTGCTTTGGCGATATGGGGGTTATTGGTGTTTTAGTAATTTAAGTTTTCAGTAGAGAGTTAGAAAAAAGGAGATTGTTGTACAAAATAAGTCTCGATATACTTTTTTATTCAAAAAAAAATAAGAAACAGTATATCAATGTATAATGGATTCCGCTTATCGTACCCACTGCGCTCTATAATATGGAAATTATGCAATCCAACACTATTTGAGCTAGGGAGGTAGTAAGTGGGTGTAACAGAGGCTATTGTTTTACAAATTGGTAGGTAATGAGTCCTACTTGGAGGTCTGGTGCTTTAGGTGATGCATCGAAGCGCGATTGTAATGCTGCACGTAATGCTGCAGTCTGAAGACATTCGGAGTTATGAGATTCTTGTTTATTGATGCCTGCGTTAATTACAGCTCCCGTTTTATTTACATGAATAATAACCACAACAATGCCTCCCGTCTCACATTGATAGGCAGGAACAGGGAGATGTACTGGAGTGCGTTCGTCAAGGTAATAATTTAAGACGGAAGGACCTTGATAGACTGCTTGTTTATTCTCGAGTTGTGTAGGTGTGGGTATGTCTACTTCGCCGAAAGAATTAGTGAGCTCAGGAGGAGTACTGGCTCTGTTTGCTGCTACTTCTGAGCGAATCCGTTGCATCTCCTCGTAAATCTCTTGTGCATTCGTATTTTTGTCGTCCGAGAGTCCTGCATTAAGTTGTTGTTCACGCATGACATTTACTGCGATGTTACGGATTTTTGCTGCAGCGTATAAAGCTTCGTCCTTTTCTTGATACATAGCCTTTTCGGATTCGGGACTGGTTTCGAACTCTATTGCGAGTGTATGGGTATCCTCTTTCTCTATAGAGACGGCAAGGGTGATACTCATGAGTATTATAACAATCAAAAGGTTGAAAATTAGAAGCAAGAGAATTGTGATCACGTGCTTCTGCCAGAAATTCGCGATCCGTTGTGCGGGTTTCTCGAGTAGAGCTTCTAAGTCGATCATATTTGTTATTAAAATAGTGGACTAAAGAGCCGAGCAAAAGAGTGTTTAATACGATCGGGGAAGGTGCGTAGAAGCCACTCCTCAATTTCAATTTCACGACTCTGTGCAATGTCTCGCAAAAATACGGTCTCGAGTTGTTGAGTTACCTCGGTATCATATATAAAGGTTACGACCTCGAAATTGTCTTCAAAGCTCCGGATATCCATATTAGCAGATCCTACAGTTGCGAGGTTGCCATCGACTATCATTATCTTCGAATGGTTGAAACCGCCTTGAAAGAGAAAGACACGAATTCCAGCCTCTAGTAGTGTACTGATGTAGCCCATAGTGGCCCAGAGTACAAAGCGAGAATCGCTCTTTGCGGGGATTAGTAGTCGAACATCTACTCCACTGAGAGCCGCAACGCGTAGAGCTGTAAGAATACTCTCGTTCGGAACAAAATAGGGTGTTGTGATATATATATATTTCTTTGCCTTAGAGATTGCCAAGAAAAATGCTTGCATAATGGCAGCCCAGTCGCTATCGGGACCGCTATCGGTGACCTGAAGTGAGATATGTCCTGGGAGTTCACGCTGCGAAAAATCGATAGGAGTGAAAGAATAGGTTGTACGCGAGACGAATGCCCAGTCAGATAGGAAGACAAGATGTAGTGCAGCCACAGCAGGTCCGTGGATACGGATTTGTGTATCATGCCATGGACCAATGACTTTGTCACCCGCAATGTATTTATCGGCGATATTCATTCCTCCCATATGCGCAATTTCCCCATCAATGACAGCGATTTTACGATGGTTACGATAATTTACTCGACTAGAAAAATAAGGGAAAATTACCTTTTGGAAGGGGTGAATAAGAACTCCCGCCTCGCGTAACTTTTTGATAAACCATTTGGGTATCCCCCAGCTCCCTACTGCGTCATAGATGACACGCACGTCCAATCCTTGTTTTGCTTTGCGAATGAGCACATCGGCTATACACTGCCCCAAGTTGTCAGCTTTGAAGATGAAATATTCCAAATGTATGAGTTCAGTAGCATTTTCCAAGTCAGTAAGCATTTGTTGAAAGGCACTCTGCCCTTCGTGGAAAAGTGCTACGCTGTTGCCCCCTATAACGGGCGCTAAGCTATTGTTGAGCAGCAGCTGTGCAACATGTCTATTGGCTGTAATACTTTGAAGTTCGCTTTGAGCATCGGCATAGGAGATGCAAGAGGGGAGTATCTCCTCGTTGAGAAGTGAGTTATCGACGCGTTTCTTGCGTTTAAAGATGTGTTTACGCCTCAGATTTTGACCGAAAAAAAGGTAAACCAATAGACCAGCAACGGGGAGCATCACGAGTACTACAACCCAGAGCATTGCTTTGGTAGGGTCGCGTTTATCGAGGATCACTACAATGACGGTCGTGAGGATCGTAAGGATATAGAAGAGACTTACGAGCACGCCTGCTGCTAGATGCCACTCTACAATAAATAGTAGCGTAGAGGTGAATAAATGGGGGAGAATCAACAAATTAGAGACCAATACGCTGTTTTACTTCTTCGGGTGTTCGTACAGGACGACGTGTAGCACTATCGACAAATGCTAGCGTGGTAGTTCCATATACTATGCGAGTATGATCGGAAACACGTTCTACAATATATCCGAATTGGATGGCCGCGGCTCGCAAAGCAAGAATTCCAGTAGTAACCTCTAGTAGATCGTCGTAATGTGCAGCACTATTGTAGTGAAGTTGCATATCAACCACGGGCATCATTACGCCATACTCTTCGATTCTACCATAAGGAAAACCAAGAGCACGCATTGTTTCATTGCGCCCTACTTCGAAATAGAGTGCGTAGTTGCCATAATAGACGTACCCCATTGCATCGGTCTCGCCATATCGTACACGTAGGCTAGTCGTATGGGGTTTTCGTAGCTCTTCGAGAGTCCCGTTAAATTCGGTGTTCTTCATCGCTTCGCAATTTTGTAGTACAACAAAGATAGAGATTTGTTGCTAAGCAATTTCTGCAAAATTACTGAGATAAGAATCTCAAAGGGGGCGAGAGATAGGCAAATCTTCTTACTGAGACATTAAGATTCCTCTTTTCCGGTCTCTGGATTTTTTTCGCGACGGATGGAAGAAATTTTGTCATTAACGATAAAGAGCATCCGTACAAGATCCGAACGCTCGGTACTAGTTAGTCTTTCGACGCATTGTTCAATAACGCGTTCGATAATCTCATGTATTGAGGTCATCACCTCTTGGGCTTGTTGCGTTAAGCTAAGCATGCAGAGACGTTTATCTTGCTGATGATGGCTCTTTGTCAACCAGCCTCGGAGTTCGAGTCGTGTACTTTGTCGCGATACTGAAGCAACATCTCGTCCGTTGGTACGTGCAACATCCCTCACACTAATAAAATTGTGTTGCTCAACTTGTATGAGAACTATCGCATCCTCGAAGGTTAGTCCCGCAGTTGCGCCATCGTTCAAAGCCTGTCCTATCGTGAGTCGTAGCCCAAAAAAGGAACGCCAAAGAGCTTGATAAATCTCAATTTTAGAATCCATGGAATACACTCTCCTCTATATAATTTGTTTCCCAACAGTAGAATAGTGTGGAATTGCGAGGTATAGATTTTATAGCGTTACAAAAAAGCCCCATTCTTATGAATACGGGGCTAGGATTTTTTGCATTTCGTTAAGTACTACCATATATGTTCTATTGAGTAGTATTCTCGGAAGCAATAACAGTATTTTTTTTCTTACATTCTGCTTTTCCGCAACACTCTTCGCTAGTACGCAGACATCTCTGACTCTTCTCCTCGGAGTTTTTGCATGCGCTATTTGCAGTCTCTTCACATTTTGTGTCAATCGGATTGTCTGTAATTATTTTTTTTGTCTCTGCACCGTTTCTAGTGTGTGTATTGTTAGTTGTTGTACTATTGCAAGCCACAAAGAAGAATACGACTACCCCTAGAGCTAGGGATAGCAGATATTTTGCCCATCGTGTCGTAGAGATAACCATTACGTATCCTCGTTTGGAATCGAACAATACAAAAATAAATGTTTTTGCTACAAGCGACTATTTCTGACAGGAGGTACAGCCATTTTGTTCTTCTTCAGCATGTGGGCAAGTAATACCACATTTGCGAAGAGCTGGAGAGTGCCCAGCTGAGGTTTCAGGGAATTTGTGGGAATGGTGAAAAAAGATCTTCACGCCAAGTCCTAAAAACGAAATCCCGAGAAGGATCAACGTAGTAATGAGAAGTGTCACCATCGTTGTACCCGTTTAAAATTAAAAACCTCTGCAAAAGTAGGAAAAGATAAGAAATTGACCCTGAGTACATGCTCGCAGACTTTTATCTAAGAAAGAGAGTGAATCAAAATACACATCTCGGAAGCGAGAACGTTAGAATGTGTGCTAGAAACGTAATGAATGAACATTGTAATATCTCTATAGTATTGATTATTAAATTTTTATATAATGTAATGAAATATGCCTTTTCAAAAAAATGAGAGTGCATAGGGCTCTACGCACTCTCATTATTTACATTTTGACACACCTCAAACGTTTTCGATAACAAAAAGGAGGATTAGAAGCGAAAACCTATAGTAGTTAGGAGTGTGCCTTCAAAATTACGTCGTTCTGAAACCGCTTCGAAGGTGCGGTAGCTATAGAGTACTCCCTCGCCATTTTGCCATAAATGACGGTAGGCAATATCCCAGTATAACCCATCAAAAGCGATTCCGAATCCCAGTGTAGCATAAAGACGTTCGCCGTAGACGTTGTAAAGCTCTTTTTTATAGGGAGAGGTTTGGTAGCCTCCTCCTAAGCGCAACACGAAGGGGAGTAAGAGGATTTCCGCTCCAGCACGCATCTCGTGTGTAGGGAGTGTATTGTGTGCTAAAACGTCGTTATCTTGGCTATAAGCCGCAGCATCGGAAAAACGAGTGAGAGGAGTATAGGTGAACACATAATCTGCAGAGAGGAATCCGTATGAACCCAGAAAGACCCCTACTGAACCAAGAGCACGTAATGGTTCGAAGAACTTCGCATGATTGATTCCACGAGGCGATTCATATTTCGGTACTTGGTCGCCAACCTTATAGAACGCCGAAGAGCGGACTTTAAAAGAATTTTGGATAGATATAAATGTGGGAGTATGTATTGCTGCACCTAGACGAAGATAGTCGTTAGCACGCACTACAACGCCTAGCTTGAAGTTTACTCCAGAGCCTTCATCTGTCGATTTCTGAGAAATAGAAAAATTATCTAACGTAGCATTGGGCGACTCGGAATAGGTAACCCTCTCGGAGTGTTTCAAAGTCCAACTGCGATTGATGTCTTGTATTCCAATCGTTGCTCCGATATACAGTCGATTTGAGATATTGAAGGCTGTTGAAAAGTCAATTTCTCCGAGATACCCCTGACTGGATAAAGTCTGTTCCTGTTCTACAACCTCACCTTGTTTTAGTACACTCTCAAAATGACTGAACGGATCGTGGATTTTCCAAGGTTGCCCAGAGGTATTATAGGGTTCAAACAGGAAGACTTTGCGAGCCGCTACCATAAACCAATTCTCGGACTCTAGGATATTGTTGCCATCGAAGGCTTGGGGTGTGAGACCACGATCCCGCGCCATCTGTGTAAGAACATCCAAGTAAGAGTGCTCTGGATTAGTACCCTTAGCAGCAAAATTATAGGAGTAGTTCGCAAGTTCAATGTAGGAAATACCAAAGTTTATATCTACGAGTCCCTCTTGTGATTCGCGGTTGATGGGGAGATTAAAAACAAATGAGAGTCCTCCCATACTGGCATGAAAAGCGGGCGAGGAGAGTTTACGCTTACGGTAGATATCGGTTCCGATATTAAGCCCTAGGTTGAGAGAACCAGCTGCTTCGTGGGAACGATAGAATGCGAGTCCTGCAGGATTCATAGACATCGTAGAGAAATCGCCTCCAATTGCCCCCATAGCACTCCCCACACCCACCGAACGAGCCGTAGCAGTAGGGAGATTCTGGGAGTAGAGTAAAAGGTCGTTTACATCTTGTGCAAGTAGTCCGTTACTTACGAAAAGGGTAAGCAGGGATGCTAGTATAAAAGCTTTCGGTTTTCGCATTGTCGGTATTCTTTAATAAGATTGGGAGATTAATGACCCCTAGTAGTCTGATACCGACTACCATTGTTAGAATTATTAGAGGGTGTGGATGTGTTGTTCGATCCACCTCCTCGTGTAGATTGGTAGGTAGGTGTTGTATTGGACGGTATCGTAGAAGGGGTAACGGTCTGTTGCGTTGTATGTGGACGAGAATAAGGAGTACTATTGTAAGAATTGTTTTGTGGAGCTTGGGAAGGTGTTTGATACGAGGAGGGAGTCCCATTGTTTGTGTCATTCCCTCCGCGAGTGGATTGATAATACGAGCCTTGTCGTGATGGAGTATAGGTCTGCGTATTGCTCTGCGGACGATAGTAGGAGTTGTTATAACTATTGTTTTGTGAGGGAGATGTGGGAGCTTGGTACGAAGAAGAGTTTTGAGTATTCTCTATCCCCCCCCGTGTGGTTTGTTGCCAGCTGTTGTTATACTGCCGTGAGTTTCCATTTTCTGGACGAGTATAGGTTGGAGTATAATCGCGCGTAGGATTGTAGTGGGAAGAGTTGTTTGTATTCTGATTTCCTTGATCGGAGGTGCGATAATAGGAGTTACCATTACCCTGCATTCGTACATATTGTTGTGCAGTAGCACTACGTTGTACTTGCCCGTATCCTGCCATAGAACTTGTTGAGGAACGTCTCGCGCCATATACGACCCTCTCGCTAGGAATGTAGAGCGTACCGCCATCGTAGTACTGAGGATAGTATGGGTAGTAGTAATTATGATTGTATTGACCTGCTATATACCCATCTCTGAAACCACGTTTGTAACTGTTACTACTAGACCACCAAGGATTGTACCAGCCATAGTCATACCAAGGATCATACCAGATGTGTGGTGTGTGCGATGGGTAACTATAATGGTATGTTGAGCAATACCAAGGATCAAAGAAGATTGACATCGTGATCGACGGAGAATCCCAAAAAGGATCGTAGTATGTATTGCAACACGTATTGTAGCATGAATTGTAGTAGGTATTGTGGTAGGGATCGTGCACTATTGTTGTAGTAGATGTAGTTGCAGGAGTTTGACTAACGATATATTGGTTTATGACTGTTGCTCCTTGTTGAGAGCTCTCTTGTGTATTTTGGTGGGTAACAGTTGTGCGCGAAGGTTGTCCTAGGCCATCTAGGTACTCACGGTATTCTGCATAGGAGGCAAAATCTTCGGGTCTTTTTACAGCAGAGCCCCCTTGTCCCCTTTCGCTGTCTTTTTTTGTATTCTGAGAATTTGCCCACTGTTCATATTCTTTCTGTCTTTGTTCCTCAATTTCCCGTTGCCGTTTTGCTTGTTCGGCATTCTTTTTAATTGAAGATTTGTTGACATACGTATCGTCGTATGGCGACTGTGCAATAGCAACACCGTGCCCCAAAGCAAGTACGAGTGCGATGCTAAAATAACGGAGGATCTTTGTAGAAGCGCATTTCATGGTCGTATTGTTTTAGAAACTACATAAAAAGATAGTATGTGCATTTTATTTGGTTATTTTGCACTTAGGTTTCGTAAAATTAAGTCTTTTACGTTGTTAAAATTAATAACAAAATTTATACCAGTAGTTGGTTGCAATGGCAAAGGAGATTACAACGCGCGCGGAAGATTATTCGCAGTGGTATACCGATTTGGTGATCAAGGCTCAGCTTGCCGATTATAGTAGCGTACGTGGTTGTATGGTAGTACGCCCTCGTGGCTACGCGATATGGGAGAAGATGCACGATGCCCTCGATGCGATGTTTAAAGCAACAGGTCATGTGAATGCCTATTTCCCGCTGTTTATTCCAAAGTCGTATCTAAGTCGCGAGGCTGAGCATGTAGAGGGCTTTGCAAAGGAGTGTGCGGTAGTGACGCATTATCGTCTAAAAACCTCGCCAGATGGTAGCAGTGTAGTGGTTGATGAGGCGGCGAAGTTGGAGGAGGAGCTCATTGTCCGTCCCACTTCAGAGACGATAATTTGGAATACTTATAAGGGGTGGATACAATCGTATCGCGATTTGCCGATCCTTGTGAACCAGTGGGCCAACGTAGTACGTTGGGAGATGCGTACGAGGTTATTTCTACGAACTGCCGAATTTTTGTGGCAAGAAGGGCATACTGCACATGCAACGCGGCAAGAAGCCGAGGCTGAAGCCAAGAGGATGGTTCAAGTCTATGCAAAGTTTGTAAGAGAATGGATGGCGATGCCCGTAATTGTAGGTGTGAAGAGCGAGACGGAACGCTTTGCTGGTGCGGTAGATACCTATTGTATTGAGGCTTTGATGCAAGATGGAAAGGCGCTACAAGCAGGTACTTCTCATTTCCTAGGTCAGAACTTCGCCAAAGCCTTCGATGTGAAATATACGGATGTAAACGGGAATCTTGAGTATGTCTGGGCATCTTCTTGGGGGGTTTCTACTCGTTTACTCGGTGCTTTGATTATGACCCATTCGGATGATAATGGTTTAGTATTACCCCCAAAACTCGCTACAACACACGTAGTAATTGTGCCAATCTATAAGACGGAGGAGGAACGTTTACAGATACGAATTTGTGCCCTAAAACTTTCCGAAGAATTGAAAGCTCTCGGACTTGGTGTTGAATTTGACGATCGTGACAATCTTAAACCAGGTTTTAAGTTTGCGGAGCACGAACTGCATGGGATTCCTATTCGGATAGCTATCGGTCCTCGCGATCTTGCTAATGGCACTGTAGAGCTTGCGCGTCGAGATACTCTAACCAAGAGTACTGAGCCGTTAGAAGGATTATCAGTACGAATTCCTACGCTCTTAGATACGATTCAGAACGATATGTACCAAAAGGCTCTTCGATTTCTTGAAAGCAATATCCGTAGGGTGGATACCTACGAAGAGTTTCAACGTGTACTTGATGAAAAGGGAGGTTTCGTTGCTGCACACTGGGATGGAACGCCCGAGACCGAGGCTCTGATAAAGGAAGAAACTAAGGCTACCATTCGTTGTCTTCCTCTGGATAGTGAACCCGAGGAAGGTAAGTGTGTCCGTACAGGAAAACCTTCGCATCAAAGAGTATTGTTTGCACGAGCTTACTAAATATTTTCGTTTGTTGGTAAACAAAAGCCGTTTACAAAATTTAAATCTCATGGAACAAGAGAATGAGAGTACGCATTCGTTGAGAGTAGAAACTTTAGATGCTAGAGGGCGTACTATAGTTGAGACTTTAGCACAGAAATCCGCTGTAAAGATGGCGGTGTATGACCGCACTTTCGAAACCTTTAATCTGCTGAAAGAGATCCTTCACGAGTTGGTGAATGATCTTAATCCGTATTTACATGAGTTGGATCGTCGTATCCGTTTGGAATATCGCGATCGTGGGAAGTTTGAAGCAGAGGTACGACTTGCAGGCGATGTCCTACTCTTTAGTATGCACACCAATGTTTTCGAATTTGATCGAGAGCATTCGATTTGGCATCTATCGTATGTAGAGAAGGATCGCTTAAATTCCTATTGTGGAGTGATAAATATGTACAATTTCTTGGCAGATTCCTTCAAATATAATCGTGCTGAGGATTTAGGATATTTGGTTGGGAGACTTTTTATAAATCGCGATTTGCAATATTTTGTAGAGGGGAAACGGCAAAGCGACTACCATTGCGGAACGTTTGGTACTCAACCTATTGGCAAGGAGGCGTTGGTGAATATCATACAGACGGCTATGCAGTACACATTGGACTTCGATCTACTAGTTCCCCCCTATGACATCGTAAAGATTGCGACGGTCTCGCAGCTCAATACGAAGGTAGAAAATAGCAAGCTGCAGACAGGGAAACGGTTAGGCTTTCGTTTTAACTCAGACGACATTGCTGGCGAAGTCTAAACAATAGAGAGAAACACAAAGAATCATAATAGAGAATGAGACAGGTTTTAATTTTAATCGCTACAGGGCTACTCTTTGTCATTCACTCGGGGTGTACGAGAACCTCCGAGAATAAACAGTCGCAAACTGAAGAAGAGATGGAACTCCAGCAGAAAGTCGATGCTTTTGTACAAGTACCCTTAACATGCAATATTGAACATCTTTCGGCATCAGATAGGAATGTCTTATCGTTGTTTTTTGATGCGGCGCAATTGATGGACGATCTGTTTTGGCAGGAGGCTTATGGTGATAAAGAGTCGTTCCTAGCGCAACTGCCCAACGATACTTACCGCGATTTTGCACGCATCAACTACGGACCTTGGGAGCGTTTGAATGGTAACGAACCTTTTGTAGCCACATTTGGAGCTAAACCTCTTGGTGCAAACTTTTATCCACAGGATATCACTAAAGAGGAATTCGAATCATGCACTGATCCTTTAAAGGAAAGTATGTATTCTGTGCTCAGACGCGATAAAGAAGGAAAACTAAAAGTTATTCCTTATCACGAATTCTTTGCTGAGAAGATTAATCAAGCGGCTAAGCTTTTAGATAGTGCCGCAAACTTGGCAGAAGATCCCGGTTTGAAAAATTATCTCACATTGCGCGCTAATGCTCTACGTACGGATGAATATTTTGCGAGCGACATGGCGTGGATGTCAATGAAGAACAATAAAATAGATCTCGTTGTGGGACCTATTGAAAACTATGAAGATCATCTCTATGGTACGAAGGCGGCTCACGAGGCTTTTGTTTTGGTAAAAGACTTGGAGTGGAGTGAGCGCTTGAGTCGTTATATGAGCTTTTTACCTGAATTGCAGAAGCGTCTCCCAATCGAAGATAAGTACAAATCGGAGCTTCCTGGAACAGAGTCTGATTTAGGTGTTTACGATGTGGTTTTCTATGCAGGCGATTGCAATGCGGGGAGTAAGACGATTGCAATTAACCTTCCTAACGATGTGAAGGTGCAAGAACAAAAGGGATCGCGACGTTTGCAACTTCGTAATGCGATGCAGTACAAGTTCAACATGATAATGGAACCGATTGCAAACCTGTTGATAGATCCTGCTCAGCGTAATTATGTGACGTTCGAAGCTTTCTTTGAAAATACGATGTTTCATGAAGTAGCGCACGGTTTAGGTATAAAACGTACGTTGGATGGGAAGTCTACTCCTCAGGAGGCACTCCTTGAGACTTACTCTTCTATCGAAGAAGGAAAAGCGGATATTCTTGGGATTTTTATGCTTGAACAATTGACAAAACTAGGCGAGCTCCCAGATCATGATATGATGAACAACTACGTAACCTTCCTTGCTGGGATTTTTCGTTCTGTTCGCTTTGGTGCAGCTTCGGCACATGGAAAGGCGAATATGGTGCGTTTTCATTATTTCCAAGATAAGGGTGCGTTTGTGCGCGATTCGATAACGGGTTTTTATCGTATCGTTCCAGAAAAAATGTCTGAAGCTGTGATGGCTTTGGCTCACGAAATCCTGCAAATTCAGGGGGATGGTGATTACCAACGTGCAGCAAAGATGCTTCTCCAACAAGGTATTGTCGATGATCTCCTATTAGAGGATATGAAGAAGATAATGGATGCCAATATCCCGATCGATATCCGTTTTGAACAGGGAAAAGAGATTTTGGGTCTCACACCGAAACACTAGTAATGAAAACAAGAGTATAAGTTAAATGATGGAGCAGATGAACTTGACCTTCAATTTTGTAAAGTCCATATCGAATATCTATGATGAGATGACATCGAATGGATTCTCGCTAGTCTACTTTGGCGAGTTTAGCCATGAGATAACTAAGATGTTTACAACGATGGCTGAATCGGATATGGAGAAGAATAGTGAGGAGCGATCGGTACAGCGACGCGTCTACCACGTAATGGTGGAGACTTTGCAAAATATGAATAAGCATTCCGACGAGCTTGGAGAGAAAGATGGAGTAGGTGGTGGATTATTTATCATAGGTAAGAAAAACGACACGTATTATGTAATTACTTCAAATAAAGTGGCACGTGAGCATAAAGATAACTTAGAGGCTGCTCTCAACACTGTGAACAATGCATCGCCAGAAGAGCTTAAGGAAATGTATAAGAAGCAGATTAAAGAGGGGCGGATCTCAGATAAAGGAGGTGCAGGACTCGGGCTAATTGATATAGCGCGTAAGACGGAAGAACCCCTTGAGTATCAGTTCCTACAGCAGGATCAAGAATATTTTTTCTTTATCCTTAAGGTTGAAATCAATGCCAAGAAGTTTTACAAACAGTAGAATTCCACATAGCACTCCATGGAGAACGAAAAAAAGTTAGCAGGCAGTAAACCTGTTTCGCCGAGTATAAAGCTTATACTTCTCGCAGTGATGGCGATACTCCTATTGATTCCACAATTCTTTATTGAATTGTTGGTGGATAGCCGTCGTACATACTCCGAGGAGGTACAAGGAGATATTGCACAGTCGTGGGGACGCGAGCAGGTAGTGCGTCCCTTGTGGTTAACCCTGGATGTTATAAAGTCTGCGCATGCTGCAAAGCAAGAGAAATATGTAGCATTTTTTCAAGCAGATAGTGCTTATATCAATGTAAAAATGACTACTAGCAAGCGTCAGCGCGGTTTTTATTCTGCAACATTATATCATGCCATTGTCTCGGTGGATGGGTATTTTAGTTCTACTAGACTGCGCGAGGAGCTTCAAGAGGCTGGTTATAAGGGAGAGGATGTGTCGTCCTCTGCAAATCTTTGTACTGCGATTGATGCACCGTTGGGGCTGAAATCCGATTTGAAGGTAAAGATGGGGGATAGGGAGTATTCTTTGCGTTCGCGTTCGCTTAGCTCTATAACGGGAGGTACAAACTTTTCGGCATCTATTGATCTCAATCATGATTCTTTAGGTAAATTTTCGTATACCTACGAGTTTAATGGTTACAAGGATCTAAGCTTTGAAGTGTTATCCTCATCTATGCAAGTGGATTTGGAGCTCCAGTATCCATCTCCTGCTTTCTTGGGCGACTATATCCCCGATGATTTTACAATCTCTAAGGAAGGACTGACTAAGGCACATTGGAAGTTGATGTCGGGAGCATGTCTGTTCCCAAAACTTTCGCAAAGAGAGGCAGGATCGAGGTATTACGAATTTGATGACGATTCGCCCAAAGTTTTTTCGGTTCGAACACAATTTACGGATGTCTATTACAGAGCTATAGAACGTTCGTTGAAATATGCGATTTTAATCATAATATTCACATTCCTTACGTTCTTTTTTACGGATACACTCTCTAAGACCAATATGCCGATGATAGGATATCTTCTAACGGGATTTGCTATCATGCTCTTTTACACATTGTTGCTCTCGATATCGGAGTATATCTCCTTTGGTTGGGCTTATTTGATAACCTCGTTTGCTATAATTGCGATGATCGGAGTTTATTTTTGGAGTTTTGTACGGAGTTATCGTGCTACAGGACTCTGTGTAGGAATCTTAGCAATCCTTTATACATTCTTATACATCATCTTACAGATGGATACCTTCCCACTCTTGGTTGGTAGTGTATTCTTGTTCATTGTCTTGGGGTTGGTGATGTATCTCTCACGAAAGCTTACGTGGTAATAAAGTTATAGGCGAAGATTTCAGGCGTAGTTGAGTAATCTGCTACGCCTTTTTTCTTTGCGAAGTGTTTAGAAACAGAGAAATTATTAAAATTGTAACCTAAAATTTAGGAAGAGAATGATAACACTCAAACGTTTGCGCGAGGATTCGGAGCGGATCGTAGCTGGTTTGGAACGTCGCGGTCTCCAAGTGAAAGAGTCGGTTGCAGAGATTTTGAATCTTGATACTCTTCGTCGTGAATCACAGACTCGTCTAGAAGAGATTTTGCGCGAGGTAAATAGTCTCTCTAAAGAATTTGGTGCGCTCATGGTCAAGGGTAACAAAGAGGGAGCAGAGCGGCTGCGCGAGAGAGTGCAAACATTAAAGGAGAGTGCGAAACAAGTTGAAAAAGAGATAGAAGAGCGAGCACAACATTTGCAAGCGAAGTTAGTATTGCTACCGAATGTCCCTCATAGTTCAGTACCAACAGGGAAGAATGCTGAAGATAACTTAGTTGTGCGTACGGAGGGTGGGAAACCTAAGGTAGAAGGCAAAGGACTTCCGCACTGGGAGATTGCTAGTAAGCTTGGACTTATAGATTTTGAACTCGGCGTAAAAGTTACTGGCGCAGGCTTTCCTGTTTATAAGGGGTATGGTGCAAAATTGCAACGTGCGCTGATCAATTTCTTTCTTGATGAGAATACACGAGCAGGTTACTTGGAAGTAGAACCCCCTATAATGGTAAATGCTGCTAGTGCGTATGCTACAGGTCAGTTGCCCGATAAGGATGGTCAGATGTATTACGCACCTCTTGACGATTTCTATATGGTACCTACAGCCGAAGTGCCTGTGACGAATCTCTTTCGCGATACGGTTGTAGAGGAGCACGAACTCCCGATACGACTCACGGCCTATACGCCTTGTTTTAGACGCGAGGCTGGTTCGTATGGCAAAGATGTTCGTGGATTAAATCGTCTGCATCAATTCGATAAAGTAGAATTGGTGTGTTTAGAACGACCAACACTATCTTACGATCGTCTCGAGGAGATGGTGCAACATGTTGAAGGACTTTTACAAAAACTAGAGCTTCCCTATCGCGTATTGAAGTTATGTACTGGCGATATGAGTTTTACTTCGGCTCTAACGTACGATTTAGAGGTCTATTCCATTGGGCAAGATAAATGGCTTGAGGTGAGCTCGGTTAGTAATTTCGAGGATTTTCAATCCAATCGTCTTTCACTTCGTTATCGGAGTGCACAGGAGAAAAAGAACGAACTAGTGCATACGCTCAATGGTAGTTCACTTGCTTTACCGCGTGTTGTTGCTGCTATATTAGAAGACCATCAGAGTGAGCAAGGAATTATGATACCGAAAGCGCTTCAACCCTATATAGGGTGTGAGGTAATACCTTGGACGTAGACTAGCTTGGCGTCTAGAGAACATTTATGTGTGAGCGGAGAGTTTTAGGTATAGATCCTGGTACACGCTATTTGGGATATGCGGTAGTTTACGGCACAGAAGTACTCAAGCCGCAGTTCGCTACTGCCGAAGTAGAGTCTTTGATAAAGATTACAGATCCCTATGCTAGACTTGCGCGTATTCATACTCTTGTAGTTTCGTTGATCGAGGAGTTTCGTATTACGGAGCTTGCCATAGAAGCGCCTTTTTATGGAAAAAATCCTCAGAGTATGCTAAAGTTAGGGCGTGCTCAGGGGGTTGCTATAGCTGCGAGTTTGAGTAAAAATGTAAATGCAGTAGAATATTCGCCACGTAAGGTAAAGGAGGTGGTAACCTCTAGCGGTCAAGCTACGAAAGGTGATGTCGCCAGACGCTTGCGCTTATTGTTTCCAGACGCTCCTATTGATGCAATGAAAACCTTTGATGCCACGGATGCTCTTTCGATAGCTCTTTGTCACTACTATTTGTCCGATGCTGTAAGTTTGAAATGTCGAATAGCCTCGGTAGCTGAGAAGGAGAAGAAGAGTAAGGTAAAAAAATCCACTACACAGTCTTGGAGTAATTACCTTGCTGCAAATCCAGAGCGAGTAGTTGTTAGCACACATGATGTTGCCAAAAAAATTGTAGGAGGAGTAATGGCTGTAGTGCGTATTACTAAAGAATTCCATTTTGAGGCGGCACATTTTCTCCCCGGATATGATGGACTCTGTGCTAATTTACATGGTCATTCCTACAAACTTCTAGTTACACTTCGTGGCGAGATATTGCAAGATACTAGGAGTCCTAAAAATGGAATGTTAGTAGATTTTAGCCAACTCAAACACCTAGTAGAGGAACGGGTTGTGCTGCCTTTGGATCATACTTTGATTATTCGTAGAGATACTTTACCCTGCCATACAGAACTTCGAGATAAATTCCGAATAATAGAACTTGAGGTACAACCCACAAGCGAGAATTTACTTTTGTGGATAGTTGCACAACTCCAGAACGAACTACCTAGTAGTGTTGAATTATATAAGGTCTCGCTCTACGAAACGGCTACTAGTTGCGCTGAATGGAATGCAGAGGACAATACCTAATAGTTATATAGCAACCCGTCTTTATTTTTAGGGCGGATCAGTTTCCCTTTGAAGCCTTCTCGTCCTCCTTCAGTACTTTTTTGTTGTAAACAGGACATCTACCATTTTTTAAGTCATAGTAAGGCTCGGGATGCACAACGTCGTCCCAATCTACAATTGTGCGTACAGTCCTTTCTTTGTAATATGGACTCAGAAAACTTTGGGTAGAATCAAGATCGCTAAAATTAGTGCGCGTTAGCTGAAGTAGTGTATGGAATGTTGAATTGCTATGCGCTTTCAGATGTTTGTGGGCATTAAGCAATGAATCTGTAGATGGATATTGTGCTTTGTACTCGTCCGAGAGCCATATCAAGAAGGGAACATGTAGCTCGTAGTGAGGGAGATTTCTGTGTCCATGATAAATTTGATATAGTGGCGGATCAAATAAACTTTCACCATGGTCTGCTACATAGATTAGGAATGCAGGACGGTGTTTTGCCTCTATAAACGATATCACGGAGTCAATAATCATATCAGTATTAACAATGGTATTGTCAAAGGAATTAAGATGGGTAATAGCTTGCCTCTGTTTAGTCGTTAAATCCTCAGAGTATTCATTAAAGAATGTTTCATTGTCAATTACTGGAGTAAAATGTTCGTATTGCTTTGTATAGCGCCCTGTATAGGCATAATGCCCTCCCATGGTATGAAAATATAGCATACACCTATTTTTACTCTCGTCTATGAACGTTTTTACAGAAGGTAGCTGTAACTCATCTAGCACTTTATCCGCTTCGTTGCTATATCTAAGACTTTTAAAATTGCAGGGTGCTTCTGCAAAACGTATCCAAACTTCGCTTATCGATTGCTGCGTAATCCAACCCTGATAGAATCCAGCTTTTTGTAGGATCTCTGTAATAAAGGGTAGATTATGCCAACCTTGGAAGTTAGAGGGAGTACTAGCAGACAAGAGCTGTGGAACAGAATATAAAGTGAAATTAGCTCCAGTGAATACATCGTCGAAAAAGTAGAGATTCTTCCGATTCATTAATCTCGGATTTGTTGCACGTTCATATCCCGCAAGTTGCCAATTACAAGCTCGAGAAGTTTCGCCAATAATAAAAACTCCGAGTAGGTCTTCCGAACCGTTGTAGTTTATACCAGCATTGTCAAGCGATAGCTTGCGCTCTTTTTCAATTTTTTGAACTTTTTTCAGTTGACGTTTTAGTGCAAAAACACTCCGTGTAAAATCGAATGGATAGATACTATTGATCGTTCTTTTTAGAACTCGATGGTATCCTTTTAGTGTGAAATCATTGAAAAAAGAAAGATTATGGGTGAAGGCCGGGAATACAAAAAAGCCGATTAAAAGGCTTGGAAGCATAACCTTAAGACGAAGCTTGCGCGGTAGCCATAATTTGTTAGGAAAATAGCGGAATATGAAAAGGAAATACGCTGCAAAGAAGATGAATGATGCAATGATGAGTCCAATAAAATTTCCGACCTGTTCGGAAGCTTCTGCCATATCAGTATACCAGATCGATGCTAAGAACCCCACTGTTAATTGCTCGTGCATTGTACTCCAACAGGCAATTTCGATTGGATAAAAAAGTAGAAGGACTCCCCATAAAATAAGCCATGCACGAACAGGTAAAAACAGTGATGGAATCAGTACGAGGACGATAGCCATACACATATACAGGCAGCCAGGATAGAAATCTTCGAATTGTAAAATCAAGAAAAAATTTGCTAGCACAAGTAGCAATATATATATCGAAAGTACTATCGTATGCTTTTTTGTAAAGTTTGAAATGCTCATATAATTCCAGATTTATAAATAAAACAGGTAGATGTTGGAATACTAACCAATAATTCCTTCCTTCAATAGATCATGTATGTGGATCATTCCTACATACACATCTCCCTTATTAACGATTAATTGCGTTATCTTGTACTCCTCCATCAAATTAAAAGCATCAATTGCCAGTGCGTCGGCTTGAATAGTTTTTGGAGTACGTGTCATAATATCTAATGCCGATGTCGTTGTTAGGGAGGGCGTAGGAGACCGTTGAAGCATTCTACGCAAGTCGCCATCTGTTATTATTCCCTCTAACTCTCCAGTGTTAGAAAGTACAGCTGTTGCACCGAGGAGATTGTGCGAGATCTCAAGTATTACTTTTTGCAAAGTATCGGTACACAGTACCTTAGGAACTGCATCTCGAGCGAGGAGATCCTCGACTCGTAAGTAGAGACGTTTCCCAAGAGCTCCTCCTGGATGATAACGAGCAAAATCGGCTGGTGAAAAACCGCGAGCCTTGAGTAAGCAGACTGCCAGTACATCGCCGAGTACTAGTTGTACAGTAGTACTAGAAGTCGGAGCTAAATTATTTGGACAGGCCTCGTGATCTATACTCGCGCGTAATATGTAATCGGCATGTTGCGCCAAAAAACTCTCAGTATTCGAAACCATGGCGATAAGAGGATTGCCGTTGATATGAATGAGAGGTACAAGGACTTTGATCTCCGCCGTTTCGCCGCTTTTAGAAAGACAGAGTACTACGTCTTCTTTCTGGATTATTCCGAGGTCGCCATGAATAGCATCTGCCGCGTGCATAAAAATTGCGGGCGTTCCAGTAGAATTGAACGTCGCAACAATTTTCTGAGCAATAATAGCACTCTTACCAATCCCTGTGCAGATCACTCGTCCCTTCATACGAAGTAGTAACTGCACTACTTCAACAAATGTCGAATCGAGACCTTCTATAAGAGAAGATATTGCCTGCGCCTCAGTTTCGACTGTCTTGCGAGCCAAAGCAAGAAGCTCGTCATTGTTCAGATAAGCTTCTTGCCAATCTGTTCTTGCCATGTAGAGTAGATCAATTTTGTTGCACGTCTCTGTGTTGCTACGCAACTAAAGTTCGAAGGTATTGGCAAGGAGCTCATCTACGTTGTCCAAATAGGTAAATGTCAGTCCTTCGAGATAATTCGCCTTGATGTCCTCCACATCTCGTCTATTGTCTTTGGGAAGCAGTATATGCGTTAAGCCTTCTCGTTTTGCAGCTAGGATCTTTTCCTTTATACCGCCTACAGGGAGTATTTTCCCTCGGAGAGTAACTTCTCCCGTCATAGCGATTCCTGCTTTAGGTGCAATTTGTAAAAAAGAGGATGTTATTGCTGTCACCAGTGTTACTCCTGCCGAAGGTCCATCTTTTGGGGTTGCTCCTTCGGGGAAGTGTACATGCATATCCTGTGAATCGAATTGTTCGGGTTTGAGTCCTAGTTTCTTACTCTTTTGTTTAACAATTTGGTATGCAATAGTCACAGACTCTTTTATCACATCGCCCAGACTACCGGTCATAGTCAGATTTCCTTTACCAGGCATGAGACTCGATTCTACATACAGAATCTCTCCTCCTACGGGAGTCCATGCCATCCCGACAGCTACACCTATTTGGTGTAGATTAGCCGTTTTTTCACGATAAACGCGTGGCTTACCCAACCGTTTTAAGATATCTTCCGCAGTCAAGGTATTATTGAATTGCTCTTTCATACCGATGTACTTTGCCTGTTGGCGTACGAGCTTAGCTATTTGTTGTGTAAGTTTCCGAACGCCACTCTCTGCAGTATATTCAGAAATAATCTTTTCGAGCACTGCATCAGATAGAGCAAACTGGCTCTTTTTAAGTCCGTGTTCTTTAACAACTTTAGGTATCAAAAATTGCTGAGCTATCGCGATCTTATCTTCCATCAAGTAGCCAGAGACTTCGATCATTTCCATTCTATCGCGTAGGGCAGGAGCAATGGTCGAAATATCGTTGGCCGTTGCTATGAAGAGTACGTGCGAAAGATCGTACCCGAGATCTAAATAGTTGTCGTGGAATGTTGAGTTTTGTTCCGGGTCGAGTACCTCTAACAATGCTGCTGCTGGATCGCCAGCATTGCTCGCCGTAAGCTTGTCTACTTCATCGAGTACCATTACAGGATTATCTGTACCTGCACGACGCATACCCGTGAGTATTTGTCCGGGGAGTGCTCCTACGTACGTACGTCGATGTCCTCGTATTTCGCTCTCATCGCTCATTCCACCCAACGAGATCCGGACATATTTTCGCCCAAGAGCACGAGCAATTGATTTCCCTAAAGAAGTTTTTCCTACCCCAGGAGGCCCATATAAACATAGTATGGGCGACTTCATATTTTTGGTCAGACGAAGTACTGCCAAGTACTCTAAGATTCGTTCTTTTACCTCTTCGAGCCCAAAATGATCTTCATCCAAAATTTTTTGTGCACGCTTCAGATCATTGTTGTCTTTTGAATATTCGTTCCATGGGAGTGCGAGAAAAAATTGCAAATAGTTTAGTTGCATTGAGTAGTCGGCGACCATACTAAGCGATCGTCTCAAGCGCGCAACTTCGCGTTCGAAAACCGCAGCCACCTCAGCACTCCATTTCTTTTTTGCCCCCTCTGCAAGTAGACGGTCAGCGTCATGTTCTTCGTCATTACCCAACTCTTCGTCAATTGTGCGACGCTCCTGCTGTAGAAAGAAGTTTCGTTGCTGTTCTTCTAGATTCTTGCGCGTCTTGTTGTGTATGTCTTTTTTCCACTTTTCGGTCTCGTTTTCCAATTCGACGAACTCAAGAAGCATCTGTGCACGCTCCAACAAAGTCGGGCAAGTGATGAGGTCATACTTCTTTGTAGTGGGAAGATTTAAGAACATAGAAAGGAAATTCACGATGGCCTCCGCTCCCCAGTTTTGCATCTTATAGAAGAAATTCTCTACCTCCTGTTGATGCAGACGAAGTTCTTCGGAATATTTAAATACAGAATCTTTGAGCAAGGCTACATAGGCTTCTAGTTTCGGATTCGTACTTGAGAGATCCTTCTCGGGGATCTCCTCGTACATCACTGTATAATAGGGGTCTGGATTGCGGAATTCAGTAATCTTAACACGCAACAAACCCTCGATCAATACAAAAAAAGTACCGTTCTCGCGATATTTGTGTACAATTTTTCCGAGTGTTCCGACCTCAAAAAGGTCGTCGGGATTGGGAAATTTCTCGTCGGGATCCTTCTGTCCTACAACAATTATATAGCTGTCATTTGTAGGTAAATCTTCGATTAAACGAAGCGTACGTTCCCTACCGACTGTAATAGGTGTAAGTGTGCGCGGGAAGAAAATATTGTTGCGCAACTCGATAAGTGGAAGTACTTCGGGGTGTACATCTTGTATTGTATGAGAGAAATCTGTAAGGATGTAAGGCATAAAGTGTTGTAGCTTCCTTACATCTTCGTTTTCAGCATCCAGACTTATATTTTTTTTCTCCGACATCGCTTTTCCTTTCCTTGTATGCAGGTAGGTAGTTTTACTGTTTTTTCTTGTTTTGTAAAACCTCAAAATACAACTTATATGCCGCGTCCTCGGCATCCTTACTTAGCTCGCAACCGCGTCGTGCCATTACCATTCTTGCGGTTCGCAAAGCTTGTTCGATATTTTGGGTTTCAAAGCCTGCAGCGCCACCCCATGAAAAAGGGGGAATCCACGTACGTGGAAAACCACTCCCAAAGATATTACAAAATGCACCAATACTGGTTCCTGTGTTTAACATCGTATTAATCCCAGTCTTGGAATGATCGCCCATAAAGAGTCCACAGAATTGCAAACCAGTGGAGGTATAATGTCCCTCTACCTCC
This sequence comes from uncultured Bacteroidia bacterium, assembly GCA_965240855.1. Taxonomy (GTDB): domain Bacteria; phylum Bacteroidota; class Bacteroidia; order Bacteroidales; family CAJPTX01; genus Bacteroides_D. The sequence goes on from CBDEMG010000036.1 coordinate 32,319, forward strand.
GACCAGATCTTTACTTGCTCGTAAGTGTTCTTCAAATTCGAACAGTTGGTATCTGCTCCTAAGTTGCACCACGAACCAATTACAGTGTTCCCAATAAAGCCATCGTGCGCTTTATTGCTGTATGACTGTATGGAGACATTCGATAGCTCGCCGCCTACCTTACACTCAGGTCCTACGGTAGTTGCTCCATATATTTTAGCCCCCATTTTTACTACAGAATACTCTCCTAAGGCAAACGTACCTCGTATGGCAGCCCCTTCCATAATCTCAGCTCCTCGACCTACGTATATGATTCCACCGTGGGTATTTAGAGTACAGTCGATTGCCTGAGCTCCAGACTCCAAAAAGATGCGGTGGTTGCCATAAATCCGAACAGAGGGATCGAGTGGTGCACTCGTGCGTCCTGCAGTTATACGCTCAAAATCGACTTCGATTGCTGCTTGTGCTTGTTGAAAAATGTGCCAAGGACGTGTTACGATTCGTACATCGTCTCCTATGACTAATTCTTGGTTTTTTAACGCTGTCAAATTGTCCCAATGCAAAGAAGTTTTTCCTTCGTTGTAAAAACGTGCTGCCAATGTGACATTACAACTAAGCCTTTTACCTCGTTCCAGTGTGGCTACTTGTTCCACCACGCGTGGCGTGGCTATCAAACCAGCGTATATAACAAGAATTTCTTCACCTTCGGCTATTATAGTGTTCTCTGAATATAATTCTACTGAATCTCCTATTGCCTTTGCCCACGACTCTTGCTGCGTTAGTATCCCGATACGTAGCTCGCCGATTGACTTGAAATACGTTAGCGGTAATAGGTTGTTTCGCATACCCGCATCATGAAGAAATACTCGCATCTATACGTACAGGTTTTGCTTTTTTTTCTCTTTTTATACTAACCTAATTTGAGGATATAGGGGGCTTCTAGAGAGCATCTGTCATCTTTCTGTAAGGTTAGTGAGGGGAGATAGTCAAAAAACTAGACATAAAAAAAAGCTACTCGCGCAACGGGTATTTGCTATGCGAGTAGCCCTAAACGCTTAAACCCTGATTTAATTCTTCTTTTCGTTTCGTTTACCATAACGATTCATAAACTTTTCAACACGTCCTGCGGTGTCTACAAGTTTCATCTTACCTGTGTAGTAAGGATGCGAAGCACTCGAAATTTCCATCTTGAACAATGGGTAAACCACACCATCAATCTCGATGGTTTCTCGTGTATTAACTGTCGATTTCGTTAAAAAGATCTTGTCGTTAGACATATCTTTAAAAGCTACCAAACGGTAATTCTCGGGGTGTATCCCTTTTCTCATTTCCTTGTCTCCTAATTTTTACGGACATTCTATCGCCCGTATCTCTTCGCAAAGTTACGTTATTATTTTTTATCTGTTGTAAATACGTTTGAGGTACACGACTATACTTGGTGCTAAACTTCTCGTGCGGGGAGGATCTCTTCAATCTCGCGCACATCACCTACCTCCGCAGGATCAATGAGTTTCATATTGGCTGCATAGATTGCCATAGCGGAAATAGAGCGAATTCCGAGTTTTGCACTTATATTTTTTCGATGGGAGGTTACAGTATGTACGCTTATAAAGAGTTCCTCGCCAATCTCTTTTGCTGTCTTACCTTGTACTAATCGTTGCAAAATCTCTATTTCGCGTTTCGATAATTGAGGTGGAGCAGTGCGTACGCGCTCTTGTAGAAAACTCACTAGTGTCGTACGAACCTCGTTGTGTGTCATCTGGGTATTGATTACAGTATCGAATTGTACTTGGAGTTGTCGTCGTAGATTTTGCATCTCGAGTCCTACAATCCCTACTTGAGGACGGTTTTTTCGTAGATTTGCAACCACTTGTGGAGTAAAATAGGCCTGAGCGGTATCTATTACGACGAGTTTGAGTGTCTTCGAATCCATATCGATGAGGTTACGTTCCCAGTACGAGTGTTCTATCACAATCAGATCCGGGTGTTCGCTCTGAAGGAGGTAGGCTAAAAAATGCGATACAAAGATATGGGGTGTAAATATCACTGCATCGGCACGGTGCGTCAGTTGTTCCATTGCGTCTCCAGATGTTCCACAAGAGGTACGACTACTTTGTCCTCTAGCATTGTATGTATTGAAAGATCGGTACATAGCACCCCAAGAGAATAAAGCAGACGACGAGCTAAGCTTTTATCGCGCAAAGGAGGGAGATAGCAAAGGATGAGGTGTTGTAAATCTTCGAGTTTTGCTTGTATATCGGAGTGGCGATGTTTGTATTCGCGTACCCGAAATGTCCGGGGTGTACGTGTTTCAAAAAATGAGCGAATGTAGGGGAATACCACATCGCGTTCGTAGTTAAAGTGTACGCACACTTCGCTCATATATTGGTCGAAGAATTTGCGCAAAAGATCGCGATTGGTATCTTCGGTATCAGGAAGAATTTTCCCGAGCATCGCCGCAATATTTGGGTTAGCCTCGTACATGTAGTATTCGTGTCCAGCCAACAAGTAGTTGATTATATACGGCGTGTCCTCTATTTGGAAAGGCGATAGAACTTCTAATGGGTATCCTAGAGTGAGTTGCAATAAATTGATGAGCAGTTGTACGCGAAAACCACTTTCCTGTGCTAAATCGACCAGCTCTTTATCGCATACATGCAAGGGAAGACCTAGTCGTTCGAATACGAGCAACGAGGTTGGGTAGGTTAGTAATATAGTCTCGGCTCGCGTACTAGCCGTTAACAAGTTATTCGTTTTTTCCATCGCGTAGATTTTCATTAAATACCAAATGGGTACCGACTGCAGGTTGTTGAATCCCATGGGTATAGCAGTATGCAATCTCGCCATTTATAAGAGTACGACGTATGAAAAACGACGTATTCATTGCATCGTAAGGCGACCAGTCGCATTTACTCTCGGCGGGTCTACTCCTTATAGGACGCGACTTGCTCTCTTCGCATACAAAGACCAAATCGGCGTAGTATCCCTCTCGAATAAATCCGCGATCTACTATCCCAAAAAGCTTGGCTGGTGTGTGTGCCATAAGTTCAACGATTTGCGTGAGAGGGATCTGCTCTCTGCGTGCTAGATTTAGCATCAAAATTAAGCTATACTGGATTGAGGGAATCCCTGAGGGAGAGTGCTCATAATCTTTCAGTTTCTCCGTGACAAGGTGTGGAGCATGGTCAGAGCCGATGGTTTGGATAACTCCTGTTTTGATCGCTTCGAGCAATGCATGTTGATCGCTTGCGCTCTTGATGGCAGGATTGCATTTAATTTGCCACTGAAGAAGATCGTAGTCTGCTTCGTTAAAATAGAGATAGTGTGGACAAGTTTCGCATGTTATTTTGCTTTGATATCGAGGCTCGAGATTCCTGAAAAGTTCTAACTCATTTGCTGCACTAAGATGTAGTACATGCAAGCGCGCATCATTTTCTTTAGCTAAGGTTTGTGCAAGTGCAACGCTTGCAACGCAAGATTGGGTAGAACGAATACGGGCATGCTCTGTAAAGGGGATACCGTTAGAGAATGCTTTACGAGCTTTTGCCAAATTCTCTGCAATAATGCTGTCTGTTTCGCAATGCGTGGCGATAATCAGGGGCGACTCTTTAAAGATCTCGTTGAGATACGATGTGGTGGTGAGTTGCATTCCTCCAGTTGAAGATCCCATAAAGAGTTTAATTCCAGGTACAATGCGAGGATCGCAACGTCGTATTTCGTCTAGATTATCTTTACTAGCTCCTAGGTAGAAGGCGAAGTTGGCATACGAACGTCCTGCTGCGTGTTGTAATTTTTCGTGTACCGCAGCCAGGGAGGTTGTTTGTGGATTAGTATTGGGCATGTCGCAGTAGCTCGTTATGCCACCAGCCACTGCAGCTCGCGATTCACTTTCGATATCACCTTTGTGTGTAAATCCGGGATCGCGGAAATGTACGTGGGTATCGATAACGCCAGGTAAAAGAAATTCTCCTCGTCCATTGATTTCGCTATAACGAAGTTTTGGATTTAGTGAGACGCTATTCTGCGAAATCTGAGAGATGCGTCCATCTTTATCTACGACTAGACTTGCTTCTACGATATTGCCTTCATTTACGAGACGCACATCATGTATAACTAGAGGTAAAGGTCGTTTACACATTTCACATTTTCACCTATTAGGCGTGCTCCCTACTACGTTTGTGAGAAAAGCCAAAACGCATTCGTATTACACCCCACAAAGCTTCGGAGAAGATTCCGCCCGACATTTTAGAGGTTCCTCGCTTTCGATCTGTGAAGATAATGGGAACTTCGACGAGTTTGTAGCCCATACGATAGGCTACGTATTTCATTTCGATCTGGAAACCATAGCCTCTCATCCGAATGGGATGTGATAAGATTTCTTTGAGTACCGTTGCGCGATAGCAAACAAACCCTGCCGTAGCATCGCGTATAGGCATACCACTAATAATTCTCACGTATATTGATGCGCAGTAGCTCATCAACACGCGTCCAAGAGGCCAATTAACCACATTTACTCCGCTTACATAGCGAGAACCGATGGCGACATCACCCTCTTGTTCTTCGCATGCTACAAGTAAATGTGGTATATCGTTAGGGTTGTGAGAGAAATCGGCATCGATCTCGCACAAATAAGTATAATCTCGTTCTAACCCCCAAGCAAAGCCTGCTAAATATGCAGAACGTAAACCTTGCTTACCACTCCGATGTAGGAGGTTGATACGTGTATCTTGGCGAGTTGCGATAAGCTGTTCTACGTATTCCCAAGTACGATCAGGTGAATTGTCGTCGACCACCAAAACATCTACTTTCGATGGGAGTCCTAACAGAGCGTCTAGAATTTGCGCAATATTCTCGCGTTCGTTGTAGGTTGGTACGACTACTAAGCAACTAGACATGTTGTTATAATTCTGCACTAGGTTCTAATACCATCTCTTCTTGCAACCAGTATGCACGTGGAGTGCGTTTATCTTGTGCTAATTTTTGCCACGAAACAGGAAGCTGAAAGGCTAAGTAACAGATATTTTTACCGCGTTCACGAAAAAAGCGCTCGTAGTACGTGGAGAGCAGTAAGAGAGGGAATGCTCCTAGAATATTATCTATGTTGTCGTATGCATGAAGAACCCTACCTCCGATAGCTTGAATCTCGTCTAGAGTAAAGTGGTAGAGCTCTTGGCTATCTGTCTTTAAATGGATTACACCCGAGGGTGCGAGTATGCGTGCATAAAGTTGTAAAAAAGTGCGCTCTGTGAGTCGTTTTTTTGCGCGTCGTTCCTTTAATTGAGGATCTGGGAATGTGAGCCAGAGATTGGCAATCTCCGACGGAGCAAAGAAGGCACTTAATGTTTCGATCTTCCCACGTATAAAAGCCACATTCGATAGAGATTCGCGGGCTACCGTACTGGCTCCCACCCAAAGACGAGCGCCTTTGATATCCATCCCTATAAAATTGGCGGCGGGTTGCATCTTTGCCATCTCTATAGTGTATTCGCCGCGTCCACATCCAAGTTCTAATGTGATGGGGGCTGTATTGTGGAACTGGAGATTATGCCACTGTCCACGGAGCGTAAATTCGCCATCCCAAACTTCGCTAAAGTTTGGTTGGTATAAGAAGTTATAATTTAAATTGTCGCGAAAACGAGCCAACTTATTCTTCGCCATTCTCTTTTTCTAGGTGCCGGTAAATCTGAATCCCAAAATCCTCTATACCTAAGAGCGATTCGTAACGCATACCATGACGAATACGGAAAACATACTTACCTAAGATGCCAAAGCGGAAATTTGTATGGTAAGGGAGTAAGATTTGTTTTGAATGCGAGAAACCGCGTCCGTACCATTTCCCCTCAGGGGAGGCAAGCATAAATTGTACAGTATCGAAGACAGACATATTGTAGGGGGAGACGAGCTCTACATACAAATAGATGTTGGCATGTGGATACTGCGCATCGTGACGGAGATAAAAGTACAAGTCGTGCTGTTGGTTGGTATCTCTATTTTCATAAACAAACGATAGGATACTATCTTTGTGCCACCCAGAGGTATTAAATGAGCAGTCGGCAGAGTATTCGATATCACCATTACAAGAGAAGAATGCGAAGCTTGCGGCAGCGAGCACGCAGAGTAATAAGAATCTACGCATTGTTGGAATCTTCGTTTTTATTCTTACTCTCGTCTACTTGTTGTTTTGGTGTCAAATCTTGTTCGCCTCTGGTGCGATGGCTATTTTGACGATGTTTGTTTGTGTGTGTATGAGATGTTCCTGTTGTCGAATTTTTAGTAGGGAGTTCCTTTTCTCTGCGAGGTTGTTGATGCTGTAGAGTCCTCTGCTGTTTCGTTTCGCCTTGTGACGTTTGCGATTCGGAATTTACTGCTTGTGTTTTATTATTAGACTCTCCTTTGCTTAAATCTCTACGCGGCTTTTGCTGTTCGTTATTTTTTTTAGTTTCTTCCTGCGGTTTTATTGTATTTTTTTTCGAGGGATTATTTTGGCTTTCTGTCTGGGTATTTGCACTTTCTGCACTCTTTGTATTGTTCTTTTTATTCTTATTTCTGCCGTGATTTTTCTTTTTGGCACGGTCAAAACGTGTAAGACTTTCCTCCTCAATCACATTGCCATACCCTAGTTGTGTCTCTTCCTCTTGCATACTGTTTTGCGCAAACTGGAAAGTAGCTAAAGCTACTCCCTTACGTCCAGAATGATTCAATTCCAGAATCTCATTGACTTGTTCACTTGTTAGCATAAGGAGGGGTTCTATGCCCTTTGGGGAGGTAGAGAAGTACATACAGTCGCGGAATAAATCGTTCTTGACGTGATACAAGACACAATCCTCTAGTTGTAATGGAGCTTTTACGCGGGGTTGTTTCCGTTTGGCTTCGTTGTATACATCAACTTCGAAATTCAGACAACATTTTAGTTTGCCGCATTGTCCTGCTTGTTTTTGAGGGTTGGGTGTGAGGTCTTGGAGTTTTACAATCCCTGTCGTCACCGAGGAAAATTTCCTTAGCCATTTCCCACAGCAAATTGTACGACCGCAACTCCCGATTCCTCCAATGCGTGCAGCTTCTTGTCGCGGACCAATTTGTCGCATTTCGATCCGGATTTTGAATTCGCCAGCCAATGCTCGTACTAATTCGCGGAAATCAACTCGCTGTTCGGCACTGTAGTAAAAGAGGGCTTTGCTCCCGTCGCCTTGAAATTCAACGTCCGAGATTTTCATCTGTAAGTGCATCTCTTGTGCGATGACACGTGCACGCAACATAGTGGCGAGTTCGCGATCGGTTGCTTCTATCCAACGTTCTATATCTTGTGGCGTTGCTTTTCGGTAGAGATCGGGAAGAGGTTCAATAGAGTGTTCGTCGTCCTCATTTAGGCATTGTTGCTGTTGGTACTGACGCTGTGCTAACCAGCCAGTGAGGCAAACCACGCCGATATCATGACCTCCTAGAGCCGATACAGCTACGACATCGCCTCGGCGTACAGGTAGCATTGTCCGATTTGCATAAAAGCCTCGGCGCGAATGTTTAAATTGTACTTGGACGATAGCGTTTTCGTGTATATCTTTTGTAAAATCTGCTCCCCAGTCGTACTCTCCAGCAGCTCCAAAACCAGAGTCGCAAATGTAAAATTCTCCGATCTCCTCTCTAACAAAGAGCTCACCACGAGAGCTAATAGTTTTTGATTTCTCCACCTTTTATTTAGCTGTATTGTTTCTACAAAATTACGAAAATCGCTTAACTACGTAGGATTCAAATCCCTCTAGCTTAAAACGAGATTTTCAAGCGAAAATGGAGCATCGTTTTTTGTAGCGGTAGCCAATGTTTTAATGCACGAAATTGTGATATCCCAATATTCAAGATACCTGCATTAGTGCGCAATTTAAGTTCTCCACCGTAGCTTATAGCCCATCGTTCCATATCTTGATATTTGAGCTCGCCGAGTTGTGTTGTAATACCCCCTCGGAATGTAGAACCGAGCGTGCTACCTATTTCCAATCCCAGATAGGTGTAGCGAGGGGTAGAAAGGTAATCTTCGCTTAAACCTTTGAAATGTCCCGCACCTCCAAAATAGAAGTTTTCCCAGGGGTATTCTTTTCCTTCTTTCCGATTCCATAAATACCCCTTTCCTACAATATCGCAACTTAGGTAAATCCATTTGCTGATGGAAGAAGTATAATGGAAAATCAACTCGTATCTACTTACTGTTTTAGGTGTTTCTCTAGTAAGTGCACGTTTTCCAATATCTATAAAAGAGTGTAGAAAGAGACCATCCAGCCATCTTCTGTCTTTAATTTTACGATAGATATAGCCGATTTTCCAGAAGAGAGAATTACTACGAATGGGAGCATCGTTTTCCACCTCATTCCATAGTGCAACAGAATTTTCTATAGAACTTAAAAGCGTATGGAATTTCGTTATACGGAAACTTACCCCTCCCTCGAATTGCCATTTATACTTTGTCGAATCTCGGATTTCGGCGGCACATTGTCCTGTTATTCCCCATACACTACCAAACAAGTAAGGGTATGTAAACGCGAGTAGTCCTTTTTGCCACTGTTTTCCATTCCCTTTCCAACGAAGCTTTAGGTGTTCGTTGCGGTGCAAAAGATCGCTCAGGGCAAGTTCTACATTACCGAAAAGATGGATTTCTTTATTATTACTTGGTTGAATGCCGAGTTGTCCTTCGGCATAGCTTGCGGCGTGTCGATCTACGAAGAGATGAAGTCGTAGAGTGCCAGTATCTAAAAGTTCGAGTACTGGTTTTTCGCGAGAGACGTATTCGGAGTAGAGGCGTAGTGTTTCGTCTAGTTCTTCGATTTGGTAGCTTGCCAAAGGGGAATTTTGTGGAATGCCGAGCAATAAAAACCATCGCCACATTGGAATTGTGAAATTTCCATGATGTTCGATGGCTACGATTTTTTTTGGTGTAGACTCGCTCTCTAAAAAATGTAAGTATCCGTTGTGGTTCTCTAGTTTGTAGAGCTGTGCTTCGAGCATACTCTCAACTTTTGCATTGCGCTTCAAGTTGTTTTGTGCTTGTCTTTTAGCCAACGATTGAAGAGCATTGTCCGTCCATGTATGAAGCGTATCGTTTAGCTGTAGGTGGTAACGTTGATTGGGAGAAATATATACAGCAAAAAGCCCTGCAAGTGAGTCGTAGTATACGATACTATCTAGGTGAGCCGCCAAGTAGCCAGAATCGACGAGCTGCTCCATTATAGTTCGGCTCTTATCTACTAACTTGTCTGCTGTAAAAAGTTTGCAGAGGGGAGCAGAAGAGACGTTACTCTCTTGTGCACGAGTTTTTACAACATCTGTTACTAACAGGGTATATACCCCAAAGAACAATAGGAGGTAAAAACGTGCTCGAAACATCATTTTCCTAACGTTGGAAAAGAAAAAATATTTAATTACATTTGTATTAAGCGTATTTTTTTATGGGGTTAGAGTATGAGTTTAGACAAAAATGTAGTAGAAACGTTATGGCAAGATGCCATCTTTGCAACGATATCGGCCTCCAAAAAGGTTAAAGAAATTTACGATTCTGGCGACTTTGAAGTTAATATGAAGTCGGATGCAACTCCACTTACTAAGGCCGATAAAATTGCGGATACTGAAATACGCGAGAGGTTACGACATACTGTGATCCCTCTCCTTAGTGAGGAGGGGCGAGTAGTAACCTACGAGGAGCGAGCGAAATGGTCGCTTTTTTGGTTGGTCGATCCCATTGATGGGACGAAAGAATTTATCAAGGAAAATGGTGAATTTACCGTTAATGTAGCGCTCATTGAGGATGGTAGACCGATTATAGGAGTAATATGTCTTCCTTCGTTTGAGCGATTATACTTTGCTGCTCGCGATTTTGGGTCTTTTCGCTACGAAGAGCGTTGTATTGCTGGCTTACAGAGTTACGAAGAGTGTGCACCGAGAGAGTTATTGAAGCGGTCGTCGCAATTACCTCTTCCGCAGGAATCGGATCACAGGTTTACGGTAGTAAGCAGCCGCTCGCACCTTGCCAAAGAGATGTCCTCTTATTTTGAGGCACTGCGTCTCTTACACCCCGATATGATCGATATTCCCCAAGGCTCGTCCAAGAAATTTTGTATGGTAGCTGAAGGGACAGCCGATCTCTATCCTCGTCGAACACCAACATCTGAATGGGATACTGCAGCAGGTCAAGCTATATGCGAATTGGCTGGTTGCGAGGTCGTGAAGATGTTTAAACCGCATCAGCCGATTAACTATAATAAGGAGGATATGAGAAATCCTGCCTTTTATGTTGTAAAGAAAAATATACAGAATCCAGTGTCTCTTCCTGAAATAGAAGAGTAGTATTTTTTCGAGATATGTTTGCTTTGGTATACAAATCCCTGAAGCGATCTCCCAATAAGATGTAGGAGAGTTTGCCATGGGACAGCTAAGACCTGTAGAAAGACGGGCACATTTCAACTCCCAGTTCGGACTTATAGCCGCGGCTTCTGGAGCTATGGTGGGGCTTGGCAATATTTGGCGTTTCCCAAGCGAAACCGCCTCTAATGGCGGAGCATTATTCATTCTGATCTACATTGTTTGTGTAGCATTTATTGGCATTCCGCTTGCCATAGCCGAGTTTATGATAGGGCGTGCAGCGAACTCTAATGCTTATAGTGCATTTACTCACTTTGTTCCCAAAAAAGAGGGGTGGCAATGGTTAGGTGCGTTAGGAATTTTTGCAACGCTTTTGTTGATGGGGTACTATGTTGTCGTTGCAGGTTGGACGTTACAATATATTTATGCCTCCGTTTCGGGCGATCTTTCGCGCTATGCGAATATAGCGAAGGAGTTCGATGCTCTTGTAGGGAATCCTGAAAGACAGGTAGCGCTGGTAATCCTTTTTCTCTTTCTTTCGGCTATCGTGATTCATTCTGGAGTGCGAAGGGGAATCGAGCGTGCTTCTAAGATACTCATTCCCATACTCTTTGTCCTTCTTATAACGTTGGTGGCCGGAAGCCTAACCTTAAAGGGCGCGTCGCAGGGGCTGGCTTTTCTGTTACATCCCGATTTTTCGCAACTGCGTCCCTATTCTTTTCTAGATGCTTTGGGACAGGTCTTTTTCTCACTCTCTTTAGGGGGAGGGGTACTGATTACGTATGGATCATATTTCCGTAAGGATACGCATTTAGTACGTGCTACTGCGGTTGTTGTCTGTTTCGATACTTTTGTTGCACTTCTTGCAGGTTTTATGATCTTTCCGGCTTTATTTGCACTAACCCAGGGCGATGAGAGTGTTGTTACCGAGGCGCTGCATACTGGTGGTGTGGGGTTAGTATTTAAAGTGTTGCCAGCGTTGTGTTTACAGCTACCATGGTCCACCTTTTGGACAACTAGTTTTTTTGTTTTGTTGGTTATTGCAGCATTAACCACTACAATGAGTTATCTCGAGACTGTGACAGTTTTCCTAGAAGAGAAGGTGCGCTTATCGCGTCAGTGGGCTTCTGTAGTAGCAACGATTTTAATTTTTCTCCTTGCCATTCTTTGTTCCTATTCTGAGCAGGCATTTGATTTCTTCGATTTTATCTCAACTAAAGTTTTACTCCCTCTCGTCGGATTAGGAGTATCAATCTTTGTAGGGTGGCGACTCAAAAAAGCTGTGCTCTACGAGCAGCTCGTTCATTGTGGCTCGCGGAAATATTCGTCTCGTTTCTTGCATACTTATAGTTTTATTCTTCAATACGTTGCTCCTGTAGCCATCCTTTTCATATTAGTGTATGGATTAGTATTAGAGTAATCACCATAAAAATTTAGAGTATCATGAGTGAATCAAAATCAACGGATCGTGCAACTTTCGCTTCCAAGTTAGGTATGATTGCTGCAGCGGCTGGCTCAGCAGTAGGGTTAGGGAATATATGGCGATTTCCAAGTGTTACAGCTAGCGATGGCGGAGCTATCTTTTTGCTTGTCTATCTGGCCTGTATTTTTATTTTCGGTATTCCTCTTATGATTGCAGAATTTCTTATAGGACGTGCTGCGGGTGCAAATGCTTCGGGGGCATTTTCGAAGTTAGTTCCTAAAAAAGAGGGGTGGCAGTTTGTAGGCGGCCTCGGGGTTTTGGCTTCGTTCCTAATTCTGGGTTTTTACTTTGTCGTAGGAGGTTGGACACTAGAGTATATCATAGATTCAGTCTCTGGGTCTTTAATGAGTGTGCCGCTTAACGACAATACTTATCATGATTATTTTACGAGTTTTCTGAGTAATCCGCTTCGCCAAGCTTTGATGGCTAGCATATTTATTGTATTGACGGCCTTTTTTGTGATCTCTGGGGTAAAGAAAGGGATCGAGACCTCAGCAAAGTTTATGATGCCTTTGCTTTTTGTGTTGCTTATAGGTCTGGCTGTTCGTTCTATTACATTGGAAGGTGCAGGAGCTGGTATCGAATTTTTGTTTAAACCGGATCTTGAAACACTAAAGCCCACTTTGTTTTTGGATGCAATTGGACAGGCTTTTTTCTCCTTATCGCTAGGGATGGGGATTATGATTACCTATGGTTCGTATTTCAAGAAGAAGTCCAACCTTACATTAACAGCAACGAAAGTAGCATTCTTGGATACATTGGTTGCAATCCTAGCGGGGATCACTATTTTCCCTTCGGCATTTGCACTGACTTCGCTCCCTGCAAATGAAATTAAAGAGGTGCTTGAGAAGGGTGGGGCAGGTCTTGTGTTTATGACCATTCCTGAGCTGTTTCGAGCTCTTCCACTCTCAACACTCTGGTCGACGTGCTTTTTTGTATTCTTGGGGATTGCTGCACTAACGTCAATGATAAGCCTAATGGAGGTTGTTACGGTCTTTGTACACGAGGAATTTAAACTCTCGCGTACTACAGCAACCATATTGCTCACAATAATACTAATCGGTCTCTCTTTTGGCTGTTCGTACTCCTCTGTTTTTTTCGATCGACTCGATTTCATTACGGCAAAAATATTCCTACCGCTCGGAGGGTTGTTTGTCTCTATTTTCGTGGGGTGGCGCTTGAAGAAAGCGATCGTTTACGATCAGCTAACTAATGGAGGCACAATAAAGCTTAGTCATACGTTCCTTAATGTATATCGCTTTATCCTTCAATACATCGCCCCCATTGTGATAACGATAATTTTTATCTATGGTTTGCTATAGATTCTTGAGAGTAATTCTATGATTGAATCTTTTCTATTCCACTGCAAATTTCTTTGTAGTGGAATAGTTTTTTATTTCTTAACGATTTACAAAGCTATTTCTTGATAAGGGAATTTAACAAATTCTCGTTGTCTAATAATGACCTTCTCTAGGGCATAAAAGTTAGGCTAACAAGCTGTTTATAAAAACATTTACTACTTTTGTATTGAGGAGTTTTTCCTTTTGATTAGGACTTATACTTAGAGAGGTTGAATTTGCCATGACGAAAGCAGATGTAGTAAATGAGATTGCTCGTAAGACAGGGATAGAACGTGCAGTTGTTCTGAGCTGTATAGAGTGCTTTATGGAATCCGTTTCCACGTCGCTTGAACAGGGCGAGAGTGTTTTCTTGCGTGGGTTCGGATCTTTTATTATCAAAGAACGAGCCGAGAAATTAGCTCGCAATATTTCGCGCGATTGTGCTATAATAGTGCCCGCCCACAAGATTCCAGCATTTAAACCCTCGAAGCATTTGATGAATCGGATTGCAGAGAGTCCGCTCAATAGTAATACGACAACAGAGAAGAAGTAAACCGCTTTTTGTCATTGTAGGCAAGGAGAGGAGGTTAAGTATAATTAGTGAACTAAAAAATACGGAGGAACGACGAAATGCCAAGTGGTAAGAAGCGTAAGCGTCATAAGATGTCGACTCATAAACGCAAGAAAAGATTGCGGAAGAATCGTCATAAAAAGAACAAGTAGGTATTTCTAATACCAGAGTTAGTGCGGGAGTGATTTTTATTTGCTCCCGCTTTTTGTATTGTGAGACTTTTTTTTGACTGGGTGGGATTTAGTACATTTGTATAGAAAATAGAATACAAATGAAAAAATTTGCAGTAATCTTGGCTGGTTCTGGTAGGTTAGATGGCAATAATATTCACGAGGTCGTATTGTTGTTGTCTGAGTTGGCAAAGCATGGGGCATCCTATCAATGTTTTGCCCCTGATATGCTTCAGCATGAGGTTGTAAATCATTATACAGGTAAAGTACAACCAGAGCAGCGCAATGTGTTGTATGAGGCGAGTAGAATAAATGTTGATCCTGCTTTACCTCTTACGCAATTGAAAGAAGAGGATTTTGATGGATTGTGTTTCCCAGGTGGTTACGGTGTAGCGAAAAACCTTTGCACTTTTGCCTTCTCTGGTGAGGAGTATGTGGTCAATATGGAGATCGAGAATTTGATAAAATCCTTCCATGCGCATAAAAAGCCTATTGTAGCGCTTTGTATAGCTCCGATGCTACTTGCTAAAGTACTCCCACAGGTAAAGTTAACGCTTGGGGCAGCATGCGAGGCTGGGGAAGTTGCTAAGAAATTAGGCGCGGTGGTGGAGGAGACGAGAGCTGGAGAGGTTTATATTGATCGGGAAAATAATATATACACTACACCATGCTATATGTTGAATTCTAGTATAGCAGAGGTTGCATTAGGTATAGAGAATTTAGTAAAGAAGTTGCTCGCTGCATTTTGAGAGATATAAATAGTGCTGAGGAGTGATGCGCTACAAGCTTCTTCGCGTACTTTTCAATCTTCTTTTTTGGTCGTATACGCTTGTATTGTTTACTTTCTGGCTTTCAGTGGCTTCCTTTGCTTGGTTGCTAGCATTGCCTTTTGATCCGAAACGGAGTGTATTTCGCCTTATACTTTTTCTCTGGTGTAAGAGTTATATGACGCTTTGTCCTTTTTGGCGTTTTCGTATAGAAGGACGGGAGAATTTACCCAAAGGGACGTGTATCTTCGTGGTCAATCACCAAAGTTTGATGGATATAGTGGTTTTGCTCTCTCTGGGGCGTCATTTTAAGTGGGTAGCTAAAAAGGAGTTATTTTCGCGTCCCTTTGTGGGTTGGTTGCTCTTTTTTGGGCGGGATATAAGTCTTGATCGTTCGAGTTTACGAGATGCGTCACGTATGATTACAGCATGTTTGTCGTGGCTTAATCGGGGTGTGGATATATTGATATTTCCAGAAGGTCACCGTAATGTACAAGTTGGGAAGTTTAAGCTTGGTGCGTTCCTAGTAGCGCGCGAGGCGCGCGTTCCACTAGTCCCTATAGTCGTGACAGGACCAGCGCAAATAGTGAGGGGATATTTTATAGAACCCTACAGACAAACTGTACGTATACAGATATTGAAACCCGTTGAAGCGTTACAACAGGAGGAGGTCGAATTAGAGAGTATAGCGCAGGAGGTAGAGACAAGCGTACGTATGGTGCACAGAGCTAATGTGCCCGAGGTATACAGATGAGGACGAGGTAAATATTCAGGAGATGATTTCGGTTTGTATCCCCATCCACAATAATAATGTCGTAACCTTAGTTGATGGCTTATTACAACAAGCAGCAGCAGAGAATATAGAAATCGAAATTATAGTTTTTGACGATCTATCGCAGGCATCTTACCGAGCATTTAACGAACAACTACGAGAACTTCCCCATGTTTTTTATTTACCATTGATCGAGAATTTGGGTCGTAGTCGTATCCGAAATCGTATGGCCGATATGGCACAAGGAGAGTGGTTGCTTTTTTTGGATGGTGATATGAGTCTGCTTAATGACAATTTTCTTCGGGCATACAATGATGTCTCACAAGGAGAGGATGATGTAGTTTGTGGAGGCGTTTTTTATGGGAGTAAGCCCGCGGATATATTGTATCAATTGCAGTGGCGTATGTGTCAACAGATGCTCCGTCATCGTTCGCGTATTAGTCGTCGTGGGATTTACGAACATGTCTCGACAGGGAATTTTATGATCCGTAAGCGCGTTTTTTCGCTTATAAAGTTTGATGAGAGTATTACGACCTATGGACAGGAGGATCAACTTTTCTCTCTTCAGCTCCACAACAAGCAACACACAGTGCGTTGGATTAATAATCCACTAAAGCATGATGGACAGGAGCAGAACTCGATATATATACAGAAAATAGAAACATCGCTTCAGAATTTGGTGCGTAGTTGGAATGCCCTTCCTTTATATCACGATCTACTGCAACGTTCTAGCAAGCGTATACGTGTTGCATTGTTTTTGCGACGGATGAGTATAGATCGTCTTTTCCGTTTCTTTTTTCGGGTATTTGGAAAGCGAATCCGCAGGGCTTGCGAGCGAGGTAAGGTCGCTATGTGGTTGTTTTCTTTTTATCAGATGGGATATTTACTGGAGCTATTTCGTGTCCCGAATTTAAAGAACTACCGTCCGAGGTAGTTTGTCTATACCAAAAAAAGTTATTACACAGCATAAATAGGCAAAAGATTATGAAACGAATTACGGTGATAGGCGCAGGTAACGTAGGAGCCACATTGGTTTACGAATTGGTGCGCCGCAGTTTGGCAGAGGAAGTCTTTATTGTAGATATAAACGAACCCGTAACGCACGGTAAAGCTTTAGATATGTGGCAAACATCTCCTTTGCATAGCTTTTCGACGCGTGTATATGGGGTGGGAAACGATTATTCGGCTACAGCACATTCGGAGATTGTGGTGATGACAGCAGGGATGGCTCGTAAACCTGGAATGAGTCGTGATGATCTGGTAGAGATCAATGCCAAGATAATGCGTGATGTTGCTGTGAATATCAAGAAATATTCGCCCGAGGCCATAGTGCTGGTTGTGACAAACCCCTTGGATGTAATGACCTATGCTGCATTTATAGGGACTGGGTTTCCACGCGAGCGAGTCTTTGGAATGGCAGGGGTGCTTGATACAGCACGTTATCGTGCATTCATAGCAGAGGCTTTGGATGTAGCGCCTCGCGATATTCAAGCAATGTTAATGGGAGGACATGGCGATACAATGGTTCCCCTTCCGCGGTATACCACAGTGGGCGGGATTCCGATTGCAGAATTAATGCCAAAAGAGAAGCTAGAATCTATCGTGGAGAGAACGAAACAGGGAGGTAAAGAATTGGTGGATTTATTGGGTATTTCAGCTTGGTATGCTCCAGGAGCTTCTGCAGCAGAGATGGTAGAGGCAATCGTGAAGAATGAGAAGCGGGTATTGCCCGTTTGTGCTGGTTTGGCTGGTGAGTATGGGTTGTCAGGTTTGCATCTCGGAGTTCCTGTGATTTTAGGTGCGAAAGGAGTAGAGAAGGTAATAGAATTGCAATTGAATGCTGCAGAAATGGAGCTTGTTCGGAAGTCTGCAGAGGCTGTAAAGAAAGTGATGAAGCAACTGGATGATATGAAGATCTTCTAGCTTTTACTATAATATTGTAATATAAATTCTCAGACTTTCTTAGAAATAAGGAGGTCTGAGGTTCAGTTTTTTTTAGAGAGAAACGGAGGAATATGAGAAGCTATCGAGCTAAATTTACCCTTAGGGTGAGTTTGTTTTTACTAATCTATCTTATAGTACTAGAGTCAGTAGCTCAGGATATTGTGGCTATAGGAGCACGTAGGTATATAAAAGTAATACAACCATTGGAACTCTCGGGGTTAGAATTGAATAATAGTAGACTCTATTCGATGCCCGATGCTGTTCGCTATTATTCTGGCGTACAATTGAAGGATTATGCGGGTTTAGGAGGTTTTAAGACTATCAATCTCCGGAGCTTAGGATCGGAGCGTATGCGAGTATTTTACAATGGTATAGAGATATCGAATGCGCTGAATGCTCAGGTAGATATTGCACGTTTCTCGATGGATAATGTGGGGAGTTTAGCACTTTATAGCGGTCAGAAAGGGGATATTTTTCAGTCTGCCTCCGATGTTGCTAGTGCGGGGAGTTTGTATATAACAACGCGGCGTCCGAAGTTCGCAGATAGTTCGCGCACCAATTTTAAGGTTACGCTTCGTGGCGGTTCTTTCTATGACATCAATTCGGGAGTATTATACGAACACGATCTTGGGAATTATATGACAACCTCGCTAAGTTTGGCCATAGGTCGAAGTGCGGGGAATTACGAATTCCGATATCGAAGAAAGAACTCGAGTGGTAAGATTGTGTACGATTCGGTTTCTAAACGCAATAATAATCATATCAATTATGCACGAGCTGAGGGAGCACTTAATGGTATTTTGGAGAATGGCTTGTGGAGTGTTTATTTTTACCACTATACATCGGATAGGGGGATTCCTGGGTCTATCGTCAACAATATATGGTATCGCG
The DNA here is from genome assembly GCA_965240855.1 of uncultured Bacteroidia bacterium. Taxonomy (GTDB): domain Bacteria; phylum Bacteroidota; class Bacteroidia; order Bacteroidales; family CAJPTX01; genus Bacteroides_D. Next base: position 50,577 of record CBDEMG010000036.1, read on the forward strand.
GCGAGGAGTTGACGGAACGTAATAGCTTTGTGCAAGGGAATATGAAACTGGACATCACGGAGGCTTACCGTACACAGCTGAACTTCAAGTTTGGTTACGATTACTTGCATTATGAGAATAAGGATACGCATTTGGCGACCGTCGACGAGTCGTTTCGACAGTACGAAGGCTATCTTTCAAGTTCACATTTGTACAAAGTGTACGAAGATTGGGTAGCGAGTGGTGCGTATGATATCCATTTTAACAAGATAAACAAACGTGATGAGGTAACATTCCAAGAGCCACAGACTTTTACACGTCCTTGGCGTCTAAAGCATTTAGCATCGCTTGCGACCCAGGGGTCTTTTTTTCATGTACAGGGGCAAGCGAGTGTATTGGCTACGTATGTGTCGAATTTTGAGCGCAGCCGTGAGAAACAATATGAGAGTGAGTATGCTATAACACCGACAGTACTATTTTCTTACACACCGTTCCGTTTGATAGACTTCTCGTTACAAGCCTATGCAAAGCGTTCGTACCGAGTACCTAGTTATAGTGATCGGTATATTTCGTTGTTAGAAGGTACAGCTTTAAAACCCGAGACGATGTGGCAATATAGCCTTGGAATGAATTATAGCAAACGTACTGATGCGGCATTGCGGCGCTATGGCGCAAGTCTTGAAGGATATTATCATGATGTCACGAATAAGATAATTGCATATCCCAATGGCTCGTTATATCGGTGGACGATGGCAAACTTGGGGCATGTAGAGAGTTTTGGTGGTGATTTGAACCTATTTGCAACCTTACGTCTTTTTGAGCTTTACGACGAGCAGTTGGATATAACGGGAAAGTTGCAGTATAGCTATCAGCAAGCACGCGATATTACTAATAAATATGATACCTACTTTGGGGATCAGATCCCGAATATTCCTTGGCACAGTGGTTCGGCTATTTTGAATGTTACTTGGCAAGGTTGGGCACTCAATTATAGTTTTTTGTATGTAGGGGAACGGTATAGTAGGCAAGAAAATATTGCTTATTATAAGATGCAACCGTGGTATACGCATGATATGGCATTGACGAAGCAGTTCTCGATAGCGACGTGGAAGATGCGCGCTATGATTGAGTTGAACAACGTCCTTGGACAGGATTATGAGATAGTCCCCAACTATCCTATGCCTTCGCAAGTGTTTCGTCTCACCCTATCAGCAGAGATATAGTCATGCATAGCAAGCTTTTATTTGCTTCGGGATTGTTACTTGTGTGTGTGTTGTTCTCGTGTCGTCGCGAGGAGATAATACCTTATTCACAGCAGGAGAGTATTGCAACACCGCCTCTTGTAGATCCAGAGGTTGTTGGGTTCTATGTACTTAATAGCGGCGTGCGTGGTAATAACGAGGCGACGCTCGATTATTTTGATTATACGACGAGCATTTATCATCGAAATATTTATGCTGAGCGCAATACCGAGGCATTACCCAATCTCGGCGATTTTGGGCAAGATATTGTTGTAGCAGATGGAAAGCTCTATGTAACCTTGAGTGGTTCGCACCAATTAGAGATTTTCGATGCAGCAACAACCCAACGTATAGGCACAGTGTCGATAAATAATCCGCGTCGAATACTAGTGCGCGACAATTATGTTTATGTAACCTCCTACCTAAAACAAAAGGATCAGATATATGGTGAGCTCCCCTTGGGAGAGTTGGTGCGAATCAACGTGAACGATTTGAATGATGTAAAGCACATAACGCTTGGGTGTCAACCCGAGGAGATGGTTGCTTTTACAACGAGCAATGAGTCTTCGGGCGTGGAAAAGGAGAATATGCTTTTTGTAGCGAATACAGGGGTATATAACTCTCCGAAGTTTGACAATAGGATTTCGATAGTAAACCTTGACAATTATGTACAGACGGGATATATCCATACTGCGACCTCGCCACGTTCGCTAGCTATACTCGGTCGTTATTTATATGTGAGTACGATGGGGAATCGGACAAACGAGCCTCAGCGTTTGTGTATACTACGGGATAAGACGAAGCTTAACTTTTTTGTACAGGATACGGCGTGCGATTTGCCGATCCTCTCTTTTGTACAATTGCACGATACATTGTACATGTTGCAGGGTAGACGGAATCTGTATGGAGATATACGTGAGATCGATTTTGTGAAGTATAGTACGAAATCGGACAATATAGTAGAGCGTTTTATAACAGATGGGACAGAGGTGCAAATAGAGAATCCGACGAGTGTGACAGTACATCCTGTAACGTACGATTTGTATATCACTGATGCTCGACGAGGCACTTCGAGTGGATTGTTGTACTGCTATTCACCCTCGGGAGTACAGAAATGGAAGGTAAAAACGGGGATAGCACCTTGCAGAGTAGCATTTGTAAAAAAGTAAGTATGCGGTTGTTATGAAGCTTGTTCGCAATTTTAGTCTTTTGAGTCTACTTGTGATATTTTTAATTGGGTGTCGTAAAGAGGAGATCCCGTCATTGAGTCTGGGAATTCGTGATACCTATTTTGGGACTCGTCTCCAACCTGTGCAAGTGGTCTGTGGTTTAGATAAGGGAGAATATGAGTGGCGGTGGGTGAGTTTCTCTTCTGATGCCAAGCGAGAAACGAAGGATGTGGTAGTATCCAATCGTCAGAACTATGTGGCGGTGCTAGATGAAGTGGGGGAGTATCTGTTCGAATTTACGTATAGGGAGGGTAAAGAGGTCATAAAGAAGAGTTTTACGATCAATATCAAGGAGGAGATTGTGAACTATAGCCCTTATATAGCCGATGTTTTGGAATATGTACCGGCACCAGGTCGTTACATCAATAGTTATTTAGGATTTTTTGAAAATTCGCCCAATTCGTACGATGAGGTGCTTGCACGTTGTAAAACCATCATTTGTGGCTCGAAAATCAATAAAGCAATCTCTTTGGGTGGTTTTGGTGGGTATGTTATTTTTGCATTCGATCACACTGTAATCAATGTGCCAGATTCGCCCGATTTTGAGATTTATAGTGAGATACATCTTTCAGGAGGAGTTACCCCTTCGCAACAGGAGTATGCGAATAGTGCCCCTGGAGTGGTATGGGTAGCCTTTGATGCGAATAATAATGGAAAGCCTGATGAGGATGAGTGGTATGAGCTTTATAATCCGATGGATGAAAAAAGTCCTTTGAAGTTAGTGCGCAATTATAAGATTACCTATAGCCAAAATACTAATCCCTTGGCTTATGCTGGAGAGCGTTTGGATTCGGCAAATGCGCGAGATTATAAGATTCCCGAGCATATTGTTTGGAGTGCGCAGTTTGAAGATCCAGCACAAGAGGCAGAGCTTGGTTCTAAGCGCTCGAAGACAGGAGGTTTTTTGCCAAAGATGAAGTTTGATATCTACGATCCGAAAGCTCCTATACAGTACATGAATCGCGATTATTGGCCTTTGTGGCGTAAAGATCAAAGTTCGTTGAACTTCGAAGGGACTCTTTTAGCAGACAATGGTGAAGAGGAGTGGGGGAAAGTGAGTGAGAATGGTAAAGAGTATTTACAAGTCAATTCCAAGCGCTGGGTTGTCAAGGGTGATTATGCAGCGAATCGTAAAGAAAACATCTTCGATATCAACTATGCAATAGATAGAGAGGGTAATCGTGTAAATCTACCAGGGATACAATTTGTTAAGGTACAAACAGGTGTAAATCTTCAAATGGGGCACATTGGTGGTCTCTGTACGGAGTTGAAAGGTGCGATAGACTTACATCTAAAGACAAAATAATATTGATACGAAAACAAGTTCTGCGCACTTTACGAGGAAAACTTTAAGTGTGGTGACTAGGGTTCGAATACGATTTGTAGTGGCTTCTTTTCTGGTTGCCACTTCTTTTGCTCGAGCCTGTACATATTCGGGACACTCCCAATCGGCGGGAGGAGCAGGTTATGCACGAGGCTTCTCTTTTGATGTACTTCCTTCCGGGGACACGGAGTTGATAACCTATAGTCCTACGCAACGACGCTATAGGGTAGGCGATACACTCGATATTACGGACACTTTGCTCGTGTTTCCTCGAATACCTAAGCGAGTGGTCTGTTTGAGTACAACGCAGCTTCCTTTCTTGCAAATTTTGGGTTGTGAAGAGAGTATAGTAGGCGTAGCTGGCGTTCGATATATATCATCTCCTAGTTTACGTGCAAAAGTAGAAACAGGGGATATAATAGATGTTGGGGAGCCTCCTAATCTTCATTATGAAAAGATTTTGGCACTTGCGCCAGATTTAGTATTAGCCTATAGTGCTACTGTATCTTCCGATTTTGTGTCACGTTTAGAGAAGTTACAAATTCCTGTATTGGTAATTAATGAGTATTTGGAAAATCATCCTTTAGGGCGTGCGGAATGGTTGGAGGTTTTTGGTTATCTTTTTAATCAAAGAGAGCTTGCACGTACTATATTGGATACGGTTTCCTCTTCCTATCTAGAACAAGTAGTGGATGTGAGCCCAGCGACACGATCTACAGTATTACTAAATTTCCCTTGGAAAGAAATTTGGTACATACCAGGTAGTGAGAGTTATATGGCACAATTTATTCGCGATGCAGGAGGCGAGGTTTTATTAAGTAGTAAGTATGCAGATGCCAAATCGCATGCAATACCTCGCGAAGAAATTTTGTTGCAAGGGATGGAGGCGATGTATTGGTTGAATCCGGGAGTGTGTGAAACATTGGATGAGTTTGTAGATTTTGCAACTTTTCGAGCAGTTCGTACTCACCATGTTTATAATAATACGCGTCGGTATTGGAAGGGGAGAGGTAACGATTTTTACGAATCGGGCGTACTACTGCCCCATATTATTTTACGCGATCTAGTCCGAATCCTTCACCCAGAATGTTCTAGTGATACGACACCTTTAGTTTTTTATAAGCAATTGGATTGAAAAACTTCGGAGGAGAGTAATTCCCCGATATATTGTGATTAGATTATAAGAAACTGAAGTGTTTTGTTTTCCGAAATCTGCGAGAGGGTGTGTCAAAATCAATATAACCGCATCTCAATCTATACAATATGCGCTAAAGACCAGCAACGGGAGAATCTCGTTGCGTCTCTAGAATACTGATTATAAGATTATTATGTAGTGAGAGAGTATACTCGCTACTAGTAAATGGAACTGCCTATTTGCTTTATATTCCTCATAATTTACATATTGACAAGTCCTCCTGAGAACCAACGTAAAAGGGCATAATAAATTACCCCTTTACGCTGCTAGCTAGAGTAGTAATAACAATTACCTCAATTTATAAGGAATGTCAAAACAGTAGAGAACTATGCATTGACTACTAGAACGGGGAGCTCTGCTGCATGAACAATCAGACTCCTCTCGTGCGATTCGAGTAGGTAAAGATTTTCGGGGGTACGCATACTGTTTATGACTAGGAGGTCTGCTTCGATTTGATGTGCGTAGGCGAGGATCTCTTGACTAAAATCTTCACGTCCTTCTACCGTATATTCGAGATGTGGAATAGCCTTTGCATCGAGGAGAGCGAGAATTTTTTCTAGATTCGCTTCGACGGTCTCTTGTAATTCGGTCTCATTTACCTGTGGGAGGATAAGATGCACTTCAATAGGGAATCTCTCAACAAAGAGATTTAGCCAAGAGTGCTTGCAATCGGGTTTGTCTGAATAATCGACTGGGAGCAGAATTCTTTGGAAGGGGTGCTTGTTATCGATCTCGCTCTGCACAAGAAGATAGGCGCCTGCAAGATGTTTGAATAGAGTACGTGCCATCGATTTCTTATACAGTTCAGGAGTATTGAGATGTTGCGACCCGATAACCACCATAGCAGTATGGAAGTCGCGTACAGCAGCACTTACTTCTGTTAGGAAGTCTCCCTGACTCAAGAGCCAATTGCATTCTACAGCCTCTCTATATTCGGTTACGAGCTTGGATAGATCGAGACTCCGATCGTTTTCTTGTGGTTGTGCTACGTGCAAGAGCAGAATTTTGCCTTTGCTAGCTTTTACAAACGTTGCCGCATAGGTAAGCGCGGCATGAACTTTTTCGGAAAAATCAGTTAGTACTAAGACATTTTGTTCTCGTGGAGGCTCTTCGTTGTTATCCTCTCGCACATAAGAACTGTGCCCACCAGCTGTATCGTCCATGGTAAATAGTGAATCGTTAAATTGTCCTCTTACAAATGTACAATTTTTCTGAATATAGAGTGAGACCTGTTAGAGAATTATGTCCTAGATACTATTCCCTAGAGAGAGCTTAAAAAGTTCGTTGAGTTCTTGTTATTTTTGCGATGGAGTAGTAAGAAGATATGGACGAAAAGAGACAGAACGGGAGTTTGTTTGATACTGAGATCGAGGGTACAGGAAACGAAGAGCTAGGAGGTACAGAGGAAGTAGTTCATGGCGGTACGCTTTCGAGTCGTGAGCTAGCATTTCATGAGCGTTTGTTGCATGATACCCAGCGACCACAACTTACGGGAATGTACGAGAACTGGTTTTTGGACTATGCTTCGTACGTAATCCTCGAACGTGCAGTTCCACATTTAGAAGACGGTTTGAAACCCGTACAACGTCGTATTCTTCACACGATGAAGGAACTTGATGATGGTTGGTACAACAAGGTCGCTAATATTATAGGTCAGGCGATGCAGTATCATCCTCATGGCGATGCGTCGATAGGCGATGCCTTAGTTCAGCTGGGACAGAAGGAGTTACTCATAGATACGCAGGGGAATTGGGGAAATATATTGACAGGAGATTCGGCTGCAGCACCTCGATATATCGAGGCGCGTCTCTCGAAATTCGCATTGGAGGTGGTCTTTAATACGAAGATTACCGAATGGATGCGGAGTTACGATGGTCGCAAGCAAGAACCCGTGACGCTTCCTGTGAAGTTCCCACTATTGCTGGCTCAGGGAGCGGAGGGGATAGCCGTGGGATTGAAATCTATGATTTTACCCCACAACTTTAATGAGTTGATAGATGCGTCTGTCGCATATCTACGAGGCGAACCGTTCGAACTCTATCCTGATTTTTTGACGGGAGGGCTTATTGATTGTACGAAGTATTCTGATGGACGTCGAGGTGGTGTTGTAAAAGTACGAGCGAGAATACAACGCCAAGATCATAAAACTTTGGTGATTAGTGAGATCCCCTTTGGTAAGGATTCGGGAAAGATAATAGATTCGATTCGTAAAGCCAACGAGAGTGGGAAAATCAAGCTTCGTAAGATAGAGGACAATACAGCGGCAGCGGCTGAGATAGTGGTACATGTAGCCTCGGACGTTTCGGTAGATAAGACAATAGACGCATTGTATGCGTTCACGGATTGTGAGATTAGTATATGGTCCAATGCTTGTGTAATTTACGAAGAACGTCCTCACTTTTTGAGTGTTAGCGAGATATTGCAACATGCTGTAGATCGCACACTCTCATTGCTTAAGCGCGAACTTGAGATAAGGGCAGATGAACTAGAGGCGATTTGGCATTTTGCATCCTTGGAACGCTTATTTATCGAGAATCGGTTGTACTTGGCGATCGAGGAGTGTACTACTTGGGAGGGGATTTTGGAAACGATTGCGCACTCGTTAGAGCCTTACCATAGTTTGTTACGTCGGTCTGTGACGCGAGAGGATATCATACGACTGACGGAGATAAAGATTAAGCGAATTTCGAAATATGATGCAAAGAAAGCCGATGAACTCTTACGGAGTACAGAGGAGGAGATCGCTGCAGTACAAGAGCATTTGGCACACATTGTGGATTACACGATAGCGTATTTTAAAGGAATAAAGAAGAAGTATGGTAAAGAGTATCCTCGTCATACAGAAATAACGAATTTTGAGGCGATAGAGGCAACGAAAGTAGTAGCAACCAACAAGAAATTGTATGTGGAGCGTACAGATGGATTTTTTGGGACAGAACTTAAAGGCGCAGAGTTGGTTGGCGATTGTTCGGATATAGACGAGGTGATAGTAATACTGCGCAGTGGGCGTTACATGGTTTCGCTAGTCCCCGAGAAGAAATTTTTCGATAAGGATATACTTTACATAAATGTCTTTAACCGTAACGATCAGCGCACTATTTACAATATAATTTACGTAGATGAACTTGGCGTTTCGTATGTAAAACGTTGTGCTATAACAGGTGTGATACGCGATAAAGAGTATAACTTGACAAATGGCAATGCAAAAAGTAGACTCCTATATTTGAGTGTTAACCCGAATGGTGAGGCAGAGCGTTTGCGGATACATATATCAGGAGGTTTGCGCTTACGTCATCCAGATCTAGATTTTGATTTTGGTAGTATTGCGATAAAGGGGCGTGATGTGAAGGGTAATATCGTTTCCAAACATCGTTTGGGCTCGATAAAACTCAAGGCGCAGGGGGTTTCGACATTGGGAGGGATTAAGATTTGGATAGATAGAGATATCGATCGTCTGAATACGGATGGGCGAGGTATTTATCTAGGCGAGTTCTCTGGTGAGGATAAACTGGTTGTCTTTTACAGTAATGGAACGTATCAGACCACGAGTTTTGATCTTTCAACGCGTTTTGGAGAGGGAATCCTGTTAATAGAGAAGTTTGTAGGAGGACGTGTATACAGTGCAGTATTTTGGGATGGAGAACAGGGTTTTTATTATCTAAAACGTTTTACAGTAGAAGAGTCGCTCGCAACACGTACTTTGATAGGAGAATATCCGTCATCGCGTTTAATGCTCCTTACTTCGGAGGCACATCCGCGTCTGGTTGTGCATTTTGGCGGTAAGAATCTGCATAGGGCATCCGAGGAGGTAGAAGTAGAGCAATTCATTGGAGTGAAGAGCTATAAGGCTCGTGGTAAACGATTGTCAACTTATGAGATAGACAAAGTGCAGTGGGGGACTCCGTATCTTATAACAGAGAGTACGAGAGTTCCGATGCAAATAGAAGAGACAGGCGCGAGGGAGCAAGAGTAGAAAAAAAATAATATAAAGAGAGAAGAGGGTGTGAGTGGAGATGGAAATACCATTCGTAAAATATCAAGGTGCAGGCAACGATTTCGTAATCTTGGAACAGAGGGACTTGTTGTCTGTCTTGAATGCGGATCTTACCATTGAGAAGTTAGTGCAGCAGATATGTAGTCTTCATTATGGTGTGGCAGCTGATGGATTGTTCGTCATCTTGGGTACAAAAGAAGGCGTTTGGCATGTTGATTTTTACAATCGCGATGGTAGCAAAGCTACAATGTGTGGTAATGGTTCGCGTTGTGTCAGTGCGTATTTATTTTCGCGGATGAAGACACCAGAGCATCTCATCTTAGCAATAGGGGATATCGAAATAGTTTGTTATTACATAACAGAGCATAAAGTAGGGATAAGTATGCCTGTGGAGGATGGAGTAGAGTGGTTGCCTGGCGAGGGGGGGTATTTGATAAATACGGGCGTACCGCATTTAGTGATGTATGTAGATTCGCTGCAGGAGTTGCTAGACTTGGATCTGGTATCAGTAGCTCGCCCTTTGCGTAACAGTGTTTGTGGGAGTTTTGGTGGTGTGAATGTAGATTTTTATACATATCATGAGGGTAAGCTCGTAATGCGTACTTACGAACGAGGTGTAGAAGGTGAGACACGCGCTTGTGGAACAGGAGCAGTAGCAGTGGCATTAATTGGTTCGAGTATAAAGAATCTGCCCTCACCACAAAAAGTTCATGTCTTGGGTGGTGTCTTAGAAGTAGATTTTGAGATAGAGCGTACGGAAGAGGAGGAGGTTGTATATCGTAATGTGTATTTGACGGGCGATGCTTATTGTGTGGCACGTGGGATGTATTACTGCTGAGTGGGTAGACGGAATTCTTGGAGTATGATAGGGGGTTGAGAAGGTGTAGTAAACTGCAGGAGCGAGAGTGTGGAGGAGTCTAGTGTTGCATAGGTATTTTGTGTAATCCAATCGCCAAGTAGTAAGAGTAGTCCTGCTGGTGGGAGCGTGTGCATTGTGGCGATATGGAGATGACCCATGATGTAGTAGGGGATGTTAGTAATTTTGTAGTGATTAGAAGCGAATCGTGCAACGGGTTCGTCATCTCCTCTAAACGAGTGTCGGAAATCTTTCGCATAGCGGTTATGGTGCGACCATGCTTGTCCGAATCTTATGGCAGCATTGGGATGTACGAATTTAGCGAAAAGGTATTGTAGACAGCGGGAGTGGAACATACTCCTCATGAGACGGAGGGGGAGTGAGCACTTTCCTAGTCCATCGCCGTGGCAGAGATAGAAGTCTTGGTTGTAAAGATGGAAGTGGGTAGCGTGGTGGTGTATTGTCGCACCTATTTCAGTCTCTAGGTAATTGGACATCCAAACGTCGTGATTTCCCGTGAAAATATGGACGGGGATGCCTTGATCTGTAAAATCTGCTAGTGCGGCAAGGAAACGGACAAATCCACGAGGTACGACACGTTTGTATTCCCACCAGAAGTCGAAAATATCTCCGAGTAGGAAGAGGGCTTCTGTTGTAGGGCGTATAGTTTGCAACCACTGTACGATACGTAATTCTCTTTCGCGAGCAGGGGTTTGCGTTTCGAGTCCGAGATGGAAGTCGGAAGCGAAGTACATTTTTTTAGTGGCCATTTGGAGTAGAAAATTCTCTATGGATTTTTGCGATGAGGAGCGTATCGTTGTAAATTTCGAGCATCTGCATGGTAATATCTTGGATGAGAGAGGAATCGGAAGCAGAGGCGAAGAAACGAACCGAGTCGTTATATCGAGCAGAAAAAGCCAAAAGGTTCGCTTTTGAGAGGGGTTCTTGTGCAATGAAACTTAGTAGTGCATCGTGAGTGTGCGAAACGAGGTTTTGAAGATCTATAAGGATTCGTGTTTGACGTTGTGTGGTTAATAGAGGGTCGTAGTCCCATTCGTATTCGTGTTTGAGTATAGCAAGCGAATCGTTAAAATGTTTGAAGGTATTAAGTAGAGCGAGGACTTGTTGAGATTGCTTAGATCCTCTTACAGTATAAAGGATTGGTTGTAGGGTGAGTTCTACTTTTTCGTTAGGAGCGAGAAGGAGAAGAAGTGTTTCTTGTTTTTGTTGTGTGCGAAGCGCGATGAAGGTTGGCTCGGCGAGGGAGAGTTGTAGTTCTGTAGTATCGCAAGGTAAGAAGTGTAGTAGGGTAGTACTATCGTTGGGGAGGTAGGGAGTTTTTACCAGTGCGTAGGAGAAGGAGATGGGAGTCAGAGAAGCATCGCGCACTTTGATTGTAGTCGTAGTATTTCGTTGGCATGCGAAACCGTAAGCGAAGATAGTGAGGGTAAAGAGGATTAAGATTTTGCGATTGTTCATAAACTACATAAAAAGAGTAAAAAACGTAGTACAAAGATACTAGAAAGGGTAGTAGTTTGGGATTAAAATTTGGGAAAATAGTACTCTAAAGAGTGAAAAAATAGTCTTTAGAGGATCTAAAAAATGCGTTTTCGATAAGTCTAAGATTAGTAGTCGTTTGTAGAAAAAGCTTGTTTTGTGATTAAAGTTTGGATAAGTAGAGCGGTTTGTTCGAATAAAAAAATATTACATATAACACAAAAAACACTTATTGATATAATAAAACCTAGAATAAAAATACAGGGATTTTTTTTATTATACAAGATATCTACAAGAGATATTTGTTATAAATATATGAATAATAGGATATTATATAATGATAACAATACAATTGATAATAATGTATTAATAAATAAAGTTGGAATATAGCCAATAGAATTAAAAGAGAAAGGATAGTGAGGGGCGAGAATTGATCCCTGTTAGTACCGTGAGGAAAGTGGTGTTCAGACCGTAGAATATTTTTGTATAAAGAGTTTTTTGTAGATGAATAGAGAAACATCAGTATCTTTTTTTCTGGAAATTAGATCATCTAGAGTTTCTTCGATCTTCTAGATTCTTTTATACTAGAATAGAACTGTCTTTTGACATACACGAGTAGACAATATTGATAAAATGTCAGTATCTACCATTGGTAGGACATTCAACAAAAGATTTGGCAAGATTGTCTTTTTGTTAGTTTTGTCAGTGTAAAACATAACCACAATGGAAGTAAAACAATCATTCAACGAACCAGTGGCTTTTAGCTTTGAGCCAGAGAGCAGTGAGCCATCAACTAGCTATGTCGTCCTCAAACGAGACGATACCCCTGTGAGCTACGATCCTCAACGTATCCGTGCCGCTATAAGTAAAGCTTATCAAGCTGATGGGAGCGAGCCTGATATGTCCGTTATTAATGTAATAGTACGGAGTATCGATGCTGCGATACAGATTTCTGGTCGCATGGGAGTAGAGGAAATTCAGGATCGAGTTGAGAAAGAACTGATGCGCTATAATCCTCACGTAGCGCAGTTGTATATTCATTATCGTCACAAACGCGATAAAGCACGTTGGGAGCGTATGAACCTCAAGGGGATGTTCGACCCTATAGTGAACGTTGAACCTTGTGAGCTAAACCGCAGTAATGCGAATATGTCGGCGCATACACCCGCAGGTCAGATGATGACCTTTGCCTCAGAGTTAGCCCGCAAGGATGCTATAAGTGGTCGCCTCTCGTACGCTTATGGTATGCAGCATGCGACGGGGGAGATCCATATCCATGATTTAGATTATTACCCAACCAAGACAACTACATGCCTTCAGTATGATCTTGGCGCACTTTACGAGAACGGATTCCGTACGAAGAATGGTTCGGTACGAACACCACAGAACATTCAAAGTTATGCTACGTTGGCGACGATAGTATTCCAGACTAATCAGAACGAACAACATGGAGGTCAGGCGATACCTGCTTTTGATTTCTTTATGGCTCCTGGGGTACGGAAATCGTTCCATAAACACCTCTCGCAAAAATTGGTATATACATATCAAGACATCTATGGTTTCGAACTCTCGGAGCATGAAGAGGAGTCGTTAGAGCGTCGTATTCGTGCGATACTCTGGGAGCGTGAGGTTGCATTGGGAGATGATCATGCTACGCAGTCGGTACTAGACGAGATTACGCGTATCCTAGGTATACAACTCACCTCTGCTGGTTTGCATCTAGCATTACGTGAGGCCGTTCGTCTGACCAAGATAGATACACACCAAGCCATGGAAGGTTTCCTTCATAACCTAAATACGATGCATTCGCGTGGGGGAAATCAAGTGGTGTTTAGTTCTATAAACTATGGAACGGACGTATCGCCCGAGGGGCGTATGTTGATGCGTGCTTTGCTTAAGGCAACAGAGGAGGGCTTAGGTAAGAAGGAGACTCCTATTTTTCCTATCCAGATCTTTAAACTCAAGAAAGGTGTGAGTTTCAGTGATGCCGATTTAGCAAAAGCGTTGAACGACTGGCAAGGTGCATTAGATGGGAAGTTAGAATTCGAAGCCCCCAATTTTGATTTGTTTGTAGAGGCGTGTCGTACAACAGCGCATGCTCTCTTTCCGAATTTTTTGAATTTGGATGCTCCCTTTAATTTTGATCCAGAATGGCGCGCAGAAGATCCGAAACGTTACTATCATGAGGTGGCTACAATGGGGTGTCGTACACGCGTGTACGAGAATATAAACGGACCTCGGACTTCTGTAGGACGCGGAAACTTATCGTTTACCTCTATTAATATGCCGCGTTTGGCTATTGAGGCTCGTATGGCAGCAGAGCGCGAAGCCTTTAATGCGGGTGAGGAGAAGATACAAGCCTTGGCGAAGATCTATTTTCTAGATAAGTTGGAGGAGAAAGCTCGCTTGGTAGGAAATCAACTTTATGAGCGCTACAAATTTCAACAAACAGCTTATGCCTTCCAATTCCCCTTTATGATGACTAACAATGTCTGGAAGGGCGGTGGTGACTTAAAACCCGATGATATGGTAGGTGAGGTGATCTCCCAAGGAACTCTTGCTATTGGTTTTATTGGTGGTCATAACGCTATGGTAGCCCTCTTTGGAGAGGGGCATGGTAGGAGTCAAAAATCGTGGGACACACTCTATGAGGCCTTGTTATTAATGAACAAGGTTGCGAAGGAGTATAAAGAACGTTATCACTTAAATTATTCGGTAATAGCGACACCTGCGGAGGGTTTGTCAGGGCGTTTTACCAAGCTTGATCGAAAGAAGTATGGGACAATTCCAGGAGTGACAGATCGCGACTACTATGTAAATTCGTTCCATATCGATGTGCGTGAGCCAATTAGTATGCAAGAGAAGATTCGTAAAGAGGCTCCTTTCCATGCACTCACGTTGGGAGGGCATATCACTTATGTCGAACTCGATGGAGAGACGAAGAAGAACTCGAGTTCGATTGCTCGGATTGTAAAGATGATGATAGACAATGGTATAGGTTATGGCTCTATTAATCATCCTGTTGATACCTGCCGAGGTTGTGGTTATAAGGGTGTGATACATGATAAATGCCCAGTTTGTGCTTCCGATCAGATTACTCGTATACGGCGTATTACTGGCTATTTAACGGGAAGCTTGGATAGTTGGAATGGTGCTAAACAAGCCGAGGAGCGCGATAGAGTAAAACACGGTATACACGCAAGAAAAGAGTAAACAGAGTGTGTAGTGGTATTGATTTTGTGAGGTCTCGCGGAAGAAATTTTGCGAGACCTTTCTTTTTGTGGAGAGAAATACGATCGAGTAATTTTGTGTGCGAGATTTTTTTTACGAGATGAGTTTAGTAGAATATCAATTACATCTCTTAGATGTATATCCAGAGACAATTGTAGATGGTGAGGGATTGCGCTATGCTTTTTATTTAGCAGGTTGTCTGCATGCTTGTCCTCACTGCCATAATCCACAGAGTTGGGATCCTAATAGAGGAGAATTATTAACTGATGAGCTATTAGAAGAGCATATACGGAGTATTCGAGAGAATACTCTGCTTAATGGCGTTACTATAACGGGGGGGGATCCCTTTTATAATCCAGAAGGTCTGTTAGCACTCCTAAAAATTCTGAAATCGAGTTTAAATGCTAATATTTGGTGTTATACGGGGTATACCTTAGAAAAATTAGCAGCTACACCACGACTCTTGGCTCCTTTGGAATATATAGATGTCCTAGTAGATGGTCCGTTCATTCAAGAGATTCGTACCGAAGATTTGAGAAATGAGATGTTAGGCGGGGCGATGCTAGAGTTCCGAGGAAGTTCGAATCAACGGATTATAACGAATCCTTATGCGGAGGCTTTGTCGTTGCAAATCAGGAGAAAAGAATGAAATGGGAGTACTGAATTCGGTATATCTTTGTACTGCTAATATTTAGTTTCGATGGTAAGCAAAGAAGCGCAAGGTTATATAGAATTGGAGGGTGTGTATGTAAATAATCTGGAGATAGAGTCTCTTCGCATACCTCGCGGAAAGTTTATCGTCTTAACAGGATTGTCAGGCTCGGGGAAATCTTCTCTTGCATTTGACACATTATATGCAGAGGGACATCGTCGGTACGTACAAAGCTTGTCCTCGTATGCACGCCAGTTTCTTGATCGTTTACCTAAGCCTGATGCACGTCGTATTGTTGGTATACCGCCCGCAATAGTAATAGAGCAGCGGGTGAGTAATCGTAATCCCCGTTCGACGGTGGGTACAATGTCCGAAATTTACGAGCACTTGAGTTTGCTTTATGCTCGAGTTGGACACTTGGTTTCGCCAAAGACAGGAAAGGAGGTTGTCTGTCATAGAATCAAAGATGTCGTCGACTTCATTGTCTCCCATTTAGGTCGGAGAGTCGTATTATTGTCACCCTTTCCTGCCCCAGATATCGAAGCGCTAAAAATTCAGCTCGAAATATTTAAACGTGATGGCTATACTCGAGTCTTTACACAAGATAAGATATTCGATTTAGGCGCCTCCGAAGTACTTACTGCCTATTTAGAGGGGGCTTCGATCTATCTTCTAATCGATCGCTTTGTGGTAGAAGATGATGCCGAGTTTTTGATGCGATGTGGCGATTCGGTAGAGGCTGCCTATCGGATAGGAGAACAAGCGTGTCGCGTGGCACTCTTACAAGAGGATGGCAGTTTTCGTTATAGCGATTTTAGTGCACGCCTAGAAGCCGAAGGTGTAGAATTTCAAGCCCCAACCCTTGCTTTGTTCAATTTTAATAATCCTCAAGGTGCTTGCCCAGAATGTAATGGTTATGGGCGCATTACAGGGATTGATGAAGATCTGGTGATCCCCGATAAATTGCGCTCAATTTATTCTGATGCCGTAGTATGTTGGCGAGGGCAAGTACAAGGTTTGTTGCGCGAAGATTTTATACAGAAATCTGCCAAGTACAACTTCCCTATACATCGTCCGTACTATCAGCTAACAGAATCGGAGAAAGATTTGTTGTGGAATGGTGATGGGAAAGATGTCCATGGGATAAACGAATTCTTTAGATTTCTCGAAAGCCGAAAGGATAAGATTCAGCATCGGATTCTCATCGCTCGTTTTACGGGTAAGACTCTTTGTTCATCTTGTCATGGTCGTAGGTTGCGCGAAGAGGCTAGATGGGTAAAAATTGCAGGCAAGGCGATAACAGATCTTGTAGATATTCCCTTGACAGAATTGGCAGAGTTTGTCAATTCTCTGACCTTCGATGCGCACGATATGCAGGTAGCCAAGAGGATATTGACGGAACTTCGTACACGTTTACACTACCTATTGGAGGTAGGAGTAGGCTATTTGACTCTCAACCGAATGGCAAGCACCCTCTCTGGTGGTGAGACACAACGCATCCATTTGGCGACCTCGTTAGGTAGTGCACTTGTGGGAGCCCTATATATATTAGACGAGCCAAGTATTGGGTTGCATAGTATTGATACTAAGCGACTACTTGGGGTACTACGGAGTATGCAAGCACAAGGTAATACTGTTTTGGTGGTTGAGCACGATTTGGATATTATTCGCGCTGCTGATGAGGTGATAGATATGGGACCTCGGGCGGGAATTTTTGGTGGTAAAGTGGTATATCAGGGCGATATTGAAGGACTCGAAGCTTCGGAAACGAGTTTGACAGGAGGGTATCTATCGGGTAGGTTGCATCTTACCTCGCGCCCTAGGCGTAAAGCTTCAAAAAAGCTTGTAACGATCGAGAATGTTATTGTAAATAATCTTCAAGATGTGACGGTGAGTATCCCTCTTGGCGTTCTAACGGTCATAACAGGAGTGAGTGGTTCGGGGAAATCTTCATTGGTTCGCGAGGCTCTTATTCCTGCTCTTGAGAGCTTGTATTTAGCCTCTCGCCCTTCAGTGCAAAACTATTCTAAGGTATCTTATTCAGAGAGTAGCCCCTTAGCAGTGGAGTTTGTAGATCAAAATCCACTCTCGCGTTCGTTACGCTCTACACCCGTTACGTATATCAAAGCTTTTGATGATATTCGCAGCCTTTTTGCTGAACAACCCTTAGCAAAGAATATGGGCTATCAGCGTTCCGTCTTTTCGTTCAATGCACCTGGGGGGCGTTGCGAAATGTGTGAGGGTATGGGGGTACAAGTGATTGGTATGCAATTTATGGCCGATGTCACAGTAAAGTGTGAACAGTGTCACGGACATCGCTATCGAGAGGAGATTCTCGAGGTGAAATATCGAGGTAAGAATATTTACGATATACTCGAAATGACCGTGGCCGAGGCATTAGCTTTTTTTGCGGATGACGATAATCTGAATTGCAGACGCATCGTAAAGCGCTTGCAAATTCTCAATGACGTAGGACTCGATTACATCAAACTCGGTATTGGAACTAGCGAGTTATCGGGAGGCGAAGCGCAGCGTCTCAAACTCTCGTTATATTTGGCAGATCCAGGAAATTTTCCTCCTACATTCTTTGCTTTTGACGAACCGACTACGGGCTTACATATTGCTGATATCGACCGTTTGTTGCAAGTTTTCGATGCCTTACTTGATCATGGCCATACGGTGGTGCTCATCGAGCATAATTTGGATGTAATACGCCAAGCAGATTGGATTATAGATCTTGGTCCTGGAGCAGGAAATCTGGGCGGAAAGTTAGTGGGAGTAGGCACACCAGACGAGATCGCAAAGAATTCGGAGAGTGTTACAGGAAAGTTTATTTGACGGTAGTTCTACAACTGATTTGTTTTTCGCTTTTTAAGCGACTAACGCGTCCTTTTTGTTGGGAAAAGGAATGCGTACTATATTTGTATAGTAGGTATTATTTAGGGATGGAGCGAGTATATGGGGCGTCGCGGTCGTTTGCTTGAATTCGTTGTCCGTATAGAGCGACTAGCAGCAGAGGGTAAAGCGGTTGCCTATGCACAGGGGTGCATTCTTTTTGTAGAAGGGGTTGTACCTGGTGATGTGGTCAGAGTACAGGTGAGCAAGAAGAAGGCGAATTACATGGATGGGTATGTGGTGGAACATCTCGCATACTCTTCTCTACGAGTAGCACCGCCATGTAAGCATTTTCAGGAGTGTGGTGGTTGTCAGTGGCAGATGTTGCCCTATACATTAGAGTTGCAAGCCAAGGAGTCGCAGGTCTATGAGCAGCTTACTCATATTGGGGGGATACACCCCTTGCGAGAAGCGCATAAAATTCTGGGAGCGAGCCCTACATTTCATTACCGAAATAAACTCGAATTTACTTTTTCACCCCGCGGTTGGCAGACAGCAACTTATACGAAAGGAGAAGGGTATCCCCTTGCATTGGGTTTTCACATCCCCAAGAAATTCGATCGTGTTCTAGATATAGAGCAGTGTTTGTTGCAACCCGAAATCTCGAATACGCTTCGCAATACGATACGCACGTATTGCATTGCAAAAGGACTCACGTTCTACGATGCTAAAACCCAAACAGGGCTTTTGCGCAATTTGATGCTTCGTATTACAACGACGGAGCAAATTATGCTCTTACTTATCGTTACAGCTTGGACATCAGAAGTAAGTTCTTTGCTCGATTATGTTCGAGTGTGCTTTCCACAAATAACTTCCTTATTATGGGCAGTAAATGACAAAGTAAACGATACGATTTACGATATCGAGATTCATTGTCACTCAGGAGTAACGACACTTTTGGAACAACTAGGGCATTTAACTTTCGAGATAGGTGCAAAATCTTTCTATCAAACGAACTCTCGTCAAGCTCTTACGCTTTATAATGCTGTACGTAGAATGTCGCAGTTATCGGGGAAAGAAATTCTCTACGACTTATATACAGGAACGGGAACAATAGCCCTCTACCTTGCATGTGCAGCAAAGCGCGTTGTAGGTATAGAAACTGTGCCAGAGGCAATAGACGATGCGCGTCGTAATGCCAAGCGCAATGGGATAACCAATGCAGATTTTGTGGTGGGCGATGTTTTGGATGTCCTATCTCCGAAGTTTATAGAGCAGTATGGTCACCCAGATGTTCTAGTTACCGACCCGCCACGTGCAGGAATGCACCCTAAAGTCATCTCTTTTTTATTGACTTTATTGCCACGGAGGATAATCTATGTAAGTTGTAATCCGGCTACCCAAGCCCGAGATCTAGCATTGTTATCGGTACGCTATGTAGTGTTAGAGATTCAGCCCGTGGATATGTTCCCACATACAAAGCATGTAGAGAATATTGCATTATTAGAATTGAGTGATATGGTTGATCTATAGTTTATTAGGTAATTTAACTTGAAGTTAACGTATAAATTCCTTACTCTATTATGATATACGATTTGATAGTTATCGGGAGCGGACCTGCTGGCTATGTTGCAGCTCTTGAGGGGGTAAAACGCGGAATGAAGCATGTTGCGATAATAGAACGCGAGGCTCTCGGAGGTGTTTGTCTGAATGTAGGCTGCATACCCACCAAGGCGTTATTACAAAGTGCGCACGTTTGTGAGGCGATTCGTACGGCGGGCGATTTCGGTGTTGTTGTAGATAATGCAATCATCAATTTTGAACGCGTGATTGAACGTAGTCGAGAGGTAGCAGCTACGATGAGTAAAGGAGTGCAGTTCTTACTCAACAAAGCGAAAGTAGAAGTAATATATGGTACTGCTCGTCTCGTTGCACCTCACAAACTCCAAGTGAGCGATGAAAAGACAACGCAAGAGTTGGAAGCAAACCATATTATTATTGCTACAGGTGCTCGAGCGCGAGAATTACCTCAGCTCCCAGTAGATGGCAAAAGGATAATAACCTATCGCGAAGCGCTGACACAGACGACCCGTCCCGACACATTGGCAGTAGTGGGATCGGGGGCAATAGGTTCGGAATTAGCACAGTTTTACCATGCTATGGGAACGAAAGTCACTGTGATAGAAGCGCTCCCGAATTTATTACCCTTGGAGGATGAAGAGGTTTCGAAGGCTATTGGTCGCGCTTTCCGCAAAGCGAAAATCAGTACGATGTTAGGAGCTAAAGTCCTCGCCTGTAGTATAGACGAAAAAGGCTGTACATTAAAAATTGAGACAAGGAGTGGAGTAGAAGAGTTAGGTGTAGAACAAGTCTTATCGGCAGTTGGAATTCAAGCAAACATAGAGAATTTGGGCTTAGAGACACTCGGTATACAAACCGAGCGTGGACGTATTGTTGTGGATGAATATTTTCGGACAAATGTGGAGGGCGTATATGCTGTAGGCGATGTCATACCAACGATAGCGCTTGCGCATGTCGCTTCTTCAGAGGCAGTAGCTTGTGTGGCTGGGATAGTAGAAGGAGCTAAAGCGACCTTACCCAATTACGAGGTAATCCCTTCGTGTACCTATACGACCCCAGAAATTGGTTCTGTAGGTTTGCGCGAACGAGAAGCCAAAGAACGTGGCATAGAGTATTTTGTAGGGAATTTTCCGTTTACAGCCTCAGGAAAAGCAACAGCAATGGCTTCCCGGGATGGCTTTGTAAAGTTATTGTTTGCCCAATCCACCCACCAGCTTCTCGGTGCACATATCGTAGGCGCTTCGGCCACCGAGATGATTGCAGAATTAGCCCTAGCGATGCAAGCGGGAGTTACAGCAGAGCAATTGCATCATACAATTCATCCTCACCCGACGCTCTCGGAGGCTGTAATGGAGGCAGCTGCCCAAGCACTCGGGGAGTGTGTACATCTGTAGAAATATAGAAGGCTATTGCAACTAACAAGAGAATGGCAGACAGTGGAGAGCGCATGCGTTTACATACTACAAATCTGGTAAAACGCTATAAGAAACGTACGGTAGTTAAGGGGGTAAGTATAGAGGTTCAGCAAGGTGAGATTGTCGGTTTGCTTGGACCCAATGGTGCGGGTAAGACTACTACTTTCTATATGATTGTCGGATTGATAGTACCCAATGAAGGAGCAATCTTTTTGGACGATAAGGAGATAACACACGAACCCGTTTATCGCCGTGCACAACAAGGGATCGGCTATCTAGCACAGGAGGAGAGTGTATTTCGAAAACTCTCTGTAGAGGATAATATCCGTTCGGTCTTGGAGATGACGAGCCACCCAAAAGCGTATCAGCGAGAAAAAACCGAGAGTCTACTTAAGGAGTTTAATCTACTTAAGATTCGTAAAAATCTCGGGATACAGCTCTCTGGAGGCGAAAAACGTCGGACGGAGATCGCTCGAGCCTTAGCACTCGATCCGAAGTTTATATTGTTAGATGAACCCTTTGCTGGAGTAGATCCTATTGCGGTAGAGGATATTCAAAATATAGTAGCACACCTGAAGGATCGGAATATAGGGATCTTGATCACCGATCACAATGTACGCGAGACACTCTCTATAACCGATCGTGCTTATTTGCTTTTTGATGGGAGTATTTTGATGTCAGGAACAACAGAGGAGTTGGCAGCGAATGAGCGTGTACGTGAGGTATACCTTGGCAAGAATTTCCAGTTACATTAGTGTTTGATGTGAGTTGTGCAACCTGATAGGGGCGTGTATATAAAGGCATCGAACTATCGCTAGATGCAAAATAGCAACAGAAAAAACCTTATGGAAAAAATACTAATTTTGCACAGGTGTAAAGTAGTAGTAGTAGTATGGTAGAACGTAGTGAACAGGAATTAGGTCGACTGTCTGCGCTAGAGCAGTTACGAGCATTGGGGATAGAACCCTACCCTGCAGCTTTATATCCCATCACTCATCATATCGGTGATTTATTGACCCAATTTGAGTCCCTCAGTGCTACACAGGAGCGTGTAGTAGTTGCAGGACGTATTCGAGCTCGTCGAATTATGGGGAGTGCTTCTTTTCTTTCATTGCAAGATGAATCGGGGAGCATACAAGGATATGTAAAACGAGACGAACTCTGTCCTACAGAGGACAAGACCTTCTATAATACTGTATTCAAGAAATTGCTTGACTTGGGTGATTTTATTGGTCTCGAGGGCAAGATGTTTCGCACGCAGACGGGGGAGATTAGTATTCATGTAGAGAAGCTTGTTCTGCTTGCTAAAGCGATACGTCCGTTACCCGTGGTAAAAGAGAAAGATGGAGTGCAGTATGACGCTTTTAGCGATCCTGAGCTTCGATATCGTCAGCGGTATGTAGATCTTGCATTGAATGCAGAGACGCGACGCACCTTTAGATTACGGCAGCGTATTATCTCTGCCATGCGAAATTATTTTGATGAGAATGGTTATCTCGAGGTTGAGACGCCTATTCTTCAACCTATAGCAGGAGGTGCTAGTGCTCGTCCGTTTGTAACGCATCACAATGCATTAGACATTCCACTATTCTTACGTATCGCCAACGAACTCTATCTAAAACGTTTGTTGGTGGGGGGCTACGATGGTGTTTATGAGTTTGCGAAGGATTTCCGTAATGAGGGAATGGATCGTAAGCACAATCCCGAGTTCTCTGTGCTGGAAATTTATGTTGCTTACAAGGACTATCTCTGGATGATGGACTTTGTGCAGGAGATGCTTCGTCGAGTGGTACTTGCCGTCCATGGGAAATTGCAATTCACCTCGCATGGTGTTGAATTCGATTTCTCGAAACCCTTCGTGCGTCTAACAATGCGCGAGGCTATTTTGCAGTATGGAGGTGTGGATATTGACGAGCTTGATGAAGCGCAACTACGAGCTGAGTGTAAGAGACGCGGAGCAGATGTTGATGAAACGTATGGAAAAGGGAAGTTGATAGACGAACTTTTTGGTCTTACGGCTGAAGAACATCTCATTCAACCTACCTATCTAATCGATTACCCTACGGAGATGTCTCCTCTCTGCAAACGTCATCGGAGTAATCCGAAATTAACAGAACGGTTCGAGCTCTTTGTCAACGGTAGCGAGCTTTGCAATGCCTACAGCGAGTTAAATGACCCAGTAGATCAGCTCGCACGTTTCAAAGAACAGATGCTTTTGGCTCAAAAAGGAGATGAGGAAGCGATGGTGATCGATTACGACTATATCCGCGCCATGGAGTATGGGATGCCACCTTGTTCTGGTATGGGGATTGGAATAGATCGCCTTGCTATGTTGGTGCTAGATAAAGCCTCGATACAAGATATACTCCTTTTTCCACAGATGCGCCCCGAAACTTGGAATCTAACTCAAAATGAAGAGTAGTTTTTGAATAGTCTCTGGGGAAGTGCACCAACTTACAAATTTCAACAAGCGATAGAATGGTAAAACGGTTTGATGGTTTACAGCAAAAGGCTTGTGTCTGGGTATTTACAGTAGTACTTTTTTTTGTTACTCTTGTCTGTACCTTGTCTTTACAGGCTCAACCAGCCCCAATACGTAAAGCGGACGCTTTTTACGAGGCTGGGGGCTACTATGAAGCATTGAATCTGTATAAGGAGAATCTGGTATTACTCTCGAAAGAAGAACTCCCGAATTACCTTTATAGGGTTGCTGAGTGTTATCGTAGAACAGGTAAGCCGCGCCAGGCTGAGCTCTGGTATCAAAAAGCAATTTTACGTGAATGTCCAGAACCCAAAGTATTTCTCTATTATGCCTATATGCTTCTCTCGAACGAGAATTACGACCAAGCAAAAGAGAATTTTGAGGCGTATCTAAAATTGCAACCCAATGATAAGCGTGCACAAATGGGTTTGCAATCCTGTGAATTAGCCAAGGTATGGAAAGCATCCCCCTCGGGATACATAGTTAAATTGATGCCAGTACTTGATACCAAACAAAACGACTACTGTGCATCGTATGCTTCTGCAGATTATCGAACTATTGTACTCACGAGTTCGCGAGATATCGCCATGGGACGCGATAAACATGCTGCGACGGGTGAAAAATTTACCGATCTCTTCATCTCTTTAAGTAATGGGGAGGGTCGTTGGGGAAAACCGAAACCTTTGATAGGCAGTATTAATACGAACGATGAGGAGGGAACTCCCAACTTTACACAAGATTTTACTAAGATGTACTTCACGCGTTGCGTGGCGGGTAAAAAGGGTAAGTTGGGGTGTCAGATATATGAAGCGACATTAGCTGGCGAAGGATGGGATAATCCTACTGCACTGCCCATAGCAGTAGACTCTGTAGTTGTGGCGCATCCCGCAATTAGTCCCGATGGCTTGACATTATATTTTACGAGCGATCTCCCTGGAGGGTTCGGTGGTATGGATTTGTGGAAGGTGACTCGTGCAAGTACAAGCGATTCGTGGGGTGAACCGATAAATATGGGGGGAAGTATTAATACGGAAGGAGACGAGATGTTTCCCTACGTGCATAGCGATGGTACATTATATTTTTCCTCCAATGGCTGGCCAGGTATGGGAGGTTTAGATATTTTTAGGGTTGGCAAAGATGCGAAAAGCGAACCTCTTGTGGAGAATATGCGCTATCCTATAAACTCCTCTGAGGACGACTTTGGAATTACGATACAGAAAGAACGCGAAGAAGGTTTTTTTACTTCTCGGAGATCTGGAGGTCGCGGCGGTGACGATATCTATTGGTTCTATCTTCCGCCATTGGAGTTTAATCTTTTGGGTGTAGTACGCGACGATAAGGATAACTCGCCCCTCAAGAAAGCTAAAGTAAAATTGGTGGGGAGCGATGGGAGTATTCAAAATACCGAGACAAATGACGAGGGGAAGTTTAAATTTATCTTGAAACCGAACACCGACTATGTTGCAATAACCTCGGATAAAGGCTATCTGAATAGTAAACTAAAGACTTCTACTAAGGGGAAATCGGTCAGCGAGGATCTCTCGGTAGAGTTGTCGATGAATTCGGTTGCAAAGCCAATTGTCCTTCCCAATATATTTTACGATTTCAATAATTGGGAACTGCGTCCAGAATCGGTAGAATCGCTTGAGATGATGGTCGAAATTTTGAACGACAATCCTAATATTGTTATTGAGCTTGGTTCACATACAGACAATCGCGGTTCGAAGGAATACAATTTAGAACTCTCGCAAAAACGTGCACAAGCAGTAGTAAATTATTTGATAGAACACGGAATTCCTGCAGAGCGTCTACGGGCAAAGGGATATGCTCAAAGTGAACCTTTTGTAGTAACAAGTTCGCTACATCAACAGTACGATTACCTGCCTGAAGGACAAGTGTTAGATGAGAATTTTATTGATTCTTTGGTCTCGGAAGAGCAGAAAGAGGTGGCTTGGCAATCTAATCGTCGTACTCAATTCAGAGTTCTTCGCAACGATTACGTACCTGCTCCCTAGGGAGGTATGCCGTAGACGAATCTCACTCAAAGCGTAGATCATGTTACGACTCTTGTGTCTAGTTATTCTGACTCTTCTCTTTTGCTGCAGTGTTGAGCTGAAGGCGCAGAAATTTTATCAATGCGAAGAGAATGAAACGCCGGATTTGAAAGTCTGGGCGGCAGAATCGGCCAAAGGGGCAGATTTTAATGCTTATTTTGTCTACGATATTGCTGAGATGAAAGGGATGACGATCGGGACGGTCTTACAAGTTGCGACACGCCAAGAAGCAGATTTCTCTCTCCAGTTTGTTGATGATAAGAAGGATGCAGATTTTTCTCTTTGGATTGTAGAAACTGCTGAGGATGCTGGCTGGAAGAATAAAGCAAAGGAACATCTCTTCGATAAATATTTGAATAAGTGATGGAGCGCAAGTTCAATCAATCAGATCGCTATATGCGTCGAGGAGTATCTTCTACTAAGGAAGACGTACATAAGGCTATAGTATCGCTTTCTAAAGGTTTATATCCTACGGCTTTTTGTAAGGTACTTCCCGATTTGCAAGGCGATCCAGATTCTTGTATAGTTATGCACGCAGATGGAGCTGGGACAAAATCGAGCCTAGCTTATGCCTATTGGCGTGAGACTGGCGATTTATCTGTATGGCGAGGTATAGCTCAAGATGCTATCGTCATGAATCTAGATGATCTGCTCTGTGTAGGTATCACAGATAATATTTTGCTTTCGTCTACAATTGGACGCAACAAACGTTTAATTCCTAGCGAAGTGATCAGTGCTCTGATTGAGGGAACAGAGGCTTTTTGTGCTAATATGCGCTCTTTAGGAATCAATATAGAACTCACTGGTGGCGAGACTGCGGATGTTGGCGACCTAGTTCGTACGGTGATAGTAGATAGTACTGTCGTTGCCCGTACAAAACGCGCACAAATTATAGCTAACGACAAGATACAACCCGGCGATGTAATTGTTGGATTTGCTTCGTATGGTCAGGCAACTTACGAGACCGAATACAACAGTGGTATGGGGAGTAACGGATTGACATCGGCGCGTCATGATATTTTTTCCAAAAATGTTGCCTTGCGCTACCCCGAAACTTACGATACCGAGTTAGAATCTACGCTTTCCTATACAGGACATTATGAATTAACACAGCCAATAGCGGGTACGACCTTGGATGCTGGAGGTTTGGTATTAAGTCCTACTCGAACGTATGCACCGATAATACGCGATATTCTAGCTACAATAGGATTCGAAGCAGTACACGCTCTAATCCATTGTTCTGGTGGTGGGCAAACTAAAGTATTACGTTTTGCGCAAAACCTCCGTGTAGTAAAAGATAATCTCTTACCTATTCCAATATTATTTCGTTTGATTCAAGAAGAATCTCAAGCTCCGTGGTCAGAAATGTATCAGGTGTTCAATATGGGGCATCGTATGGAGATTTATCTTGCGCCAGAGTTGGCTGAAACTGTAATAGATATTGCAAACCACTACAATGTAGCTGCTCAAGTTGTTGGTCATTGCGAAATCTCTTCTTCGGGAGATACACAAGTGCAGATATGTTCGGAATATGGAGAATTCCTATACGAGGTATAGCACTTATAGTTTAATTCGTTTTATGTTGTATATAGGAAATACGAAGTCTGGTAATCGTTGGTTGATTATGCTAGTGTGCCTCTTCTTCTTAGATGTGTACAATGCATATGCCATCAACTGGCACAACAAACAGGTGGTACTCATAGGTTATAGCTTTTCGCTAGATAGCAAGTTCAGTAAAAAATTGCTTCCCTACGACGAATTGTTTCCAGAACCTCCAAAAACCGTGAAAGAAGATAGGATATACAGTTTCTTTAAACTTATCTCCTATGAGATGCTTAAGAATACGCTCCAGAAAGAGTTGGATCTTTTCATACTACCTGTCAATGTATATGGACGCAGGTTTGATTACGACTCGTATGGTTTCCCAAAAACCAGTATAGAGAAAGCTCAGCGTTGGGGGGATGCAAAATATTACCTTAAGGTGCATATAGGAATTGAGGCAAGTCCTGAGAGCGGAGTCTTTGGATCGAAACCCGCTAGCTTAGATACGGATCTTGAACCTGACGAATATTTGCGTCCTCGAGTAAAGGTTGAGCTTACGTTCTATAAGAGTCGGGGGGTAATATCGTTCGCCTCTTATAGCTCGACAATGCAGTGGCAGACGCCACTAGTTCTCGAGCCAACGGTACTGGATGGACTTGTAAATACACAAGATCGAACGGATATGCGTACACTACGCGAGGCGCTTAATTTGGGTATGAGCGCGATAGTAGAAGAGATAGAGAAGAAAAAGTAAGAACAAGATGTTATACACGATGAGTTTCATCATCTTGTTGACGTTAGATTGTAGTAAATAGTAGAGAAAATGTTGTCGCGCACGCGGATAAAGGAGTTGCTTAGAGACGGAAAAGCAGGCGGTAGGTATACAGTAAAGGGCTGGGTACGATCGAAACGGGGCAATAAGAATGTTGTATTTCTGACTCTTAACGATGGCTCTTGTGCCTCGATGTTGCAGGTAGTTTTTGCTCCCAGTTTGGTAGAAGAGGCTTTGTTACGCGAAATTACGACGGGTGCTAGTGTAGCCATTGATGGATTGCTTGTAGCCTCTCCCGGACAACAACAGAGGGTAGAAATGCAGGCAGAGAAGGTCGAATTGTTGGGAAGTGCTGATCCACAGACCTACCCACTACAGAAAAAAGGACATTCGCTGGAATTTTTACGTTCGATAGCGCACTTACGTATACGAACCAATACTTTCGGGGCGATATTCCGTTTGCGCGATGCAATGTCCTTTGCAATTCACGAGTTTTTCCACCAAAAAGGTTTTGTTTACTTGCATACTCCTCTCATTACTAGCTCAGACGCAGAGGGCGCTGGCGCAATGTTCAGAGTTACGACACTTCCTTTGGATAATCCTCCTAGGAGCGAAGATGGGAAGATTGATTGGCGCCAAGATTTTTTTGGGACAAGTGCTAATCTGACAGTATCGGGGCAACTGGAGGGCGAGTTAGGAGCAACAGCGCTGGGGGAGGTTTATACTTTTGGACCGACTTTCCGTGCCGAGAACTCCAATACTCCGCGTCATTTGGCAGAGTTTTGGATGATTGAGCCCGAGATGGCTTTTTACGAGATCGAGGACAATATGGATCTTGCAGAAGAGATGCTCCAATATTTGGTGCGTTATGCCCTCGATCATTGTATGGAGGATCTCCAACTCTTAAACGAACTTTGGGATAAGCAGTTGCTCGATAGGCTTCAATCAATTCTACAGCAACCCTTTGTTCGACTTACTTATACAGAAGCGGTAGATATTCTTCAAAAGACTCAGAAAAAATGGGAGTATCCTGTAACTTGGGGTGCAGACCTACAGAGTGAGCACGAGCGCTATCTAGCAGAGGAACATTTTAAGTCTCCGGTGATCCTAACAGACTATCCTGCAGAAATTAAAGCTTTTTATATGAAATTGAATGCGGATGGAAAGACTGTGCGAGCTATGGATGTCTTGTTCCCTAAGATAGGAGAAATCATTGGCGGATCGCAGCGCGAAGAGAATTACGAACGGCTTGTTGCTCGTATGGAAGCTATGCATGTACCGACTAAAGAGATGAACTGGTACATTGATACACGGAGATTTGGGACAGTGCCACATAGTGGATTCGGTTTGGGCTTCGAACGATTAATGCTCTTTATTACTGGGATGGAGAATATACGCGATGTGATCCCCTTCCCACGCACTCCTCTTCATTGCGACTTTTAACGAAAAATAGAGCACGATGGTATTGCAGGTTGGGGATGCAGCCCCGCTTTTCAGTACACACTTTGCGGATGGACGCGAGTGTAGCAATGCGATGTTTTTAGGCAAAAAACTTCTTTTGTATTTTTATCCGAAAGATAATACACCTGGATGTACCTCGCAGGCGTGTAGTTTGCGAGATGGGTGGGAGGAGATCGTTAGAGCAGGTATATACGTTGTGGGGGTGAGCCCCGATAGCGAACGTAGCCACCGTGCATTTGCTGAAAAACACGGATTACCCTTTCCTTTAATCTCGGATTCAGAGCACAAGTTAGCCGAAGCGTATGGAGTTTGGGGAGAAAAGACGCGTTGTGGGAAAACGAGTATAGGAATTATTCGTACCTCGTTTTTGATAAACGAGGAGGGGCTCATCGAGCATATCTTTACTAAAGTGCAAACTGCAGGGCATGCAGTACAGGTGCTTTCCTTCTTACGTCGAAAATATGAATATGTAAGCTAATGTCTAAATCGCAGGATTTTAACTCTTCGAGTAATGGCGGGAGTACCGAACCGCGTCGTAAGAACATCGTAGTGAGTGTTCTCTTTTTTATAATCCTCTTTCTCCTGATTCTCGCAGGTGTGTTGGGGTATTTCTTACGTAGTGCGCACGTGGAAGCCGAGCGACAAACAGAGGAGTATATACACGAAAAAGATTCGATCCTTGTTGAGTTACAACATCAAGTTGTGGCTTTCGATTCGCTAAAATCGACAAGTGAGGATGTGCAAACGCGACTTCGTATTGAAAAACAACGCGCTGAAGAATTGGTAGAGAAGATCCGTGCGCAACAGCAAGTGACTTTTCAACAATTGAAATCCTACCAACGTGAGTTGGGTACGCTACGCGAGATTATGCGTAACATGGTACATGAGATCGATTCGCTTAATACTGCTAACAAGCAATTGATGGACGAGAATTCGCGTATGCGTGGGAGTTATGCCGAATCGCAACAGCAAGTACGCCAACTTACATCGACTAACGAAGAATTGAGTACTGCCGTAATGCGTGGTTCGGTAGTAAAGGCTCGTAATATTGTTATTACGGCACTTAACAAGAATGATAAGGAGACTAAGAGTGCGAAACGAACGCGTAAGATACGTACTAGTTTTATCTTGATGGAAAATGCCTTAGCTAAACCAGGACCGCGAGAAGTATATATTCGTATAACAGACAAAGAAGGTGTACTCCTTGTAGCAAGCGATGCTGCGACCTTTAAATTCGGAGGTCAAGATATGCCTTGCTCTGCACACCGTGAGATAGATTATCAAAACGAAGATTTAGAGGCTACGATCTATTATAATGCGGCTCATTTTTCAGCTGGTGAGTACCATGTATCTATCTTCATGGATGACACGTTGATAGGCGAATCGTCCTTCATACTTAAGAAGACGTTTTTCTAAGGTGCATTAGAGCTGTAATACAAAAGGCAAACTTCGCAGTGAGGCGAGGCTTGCCTTTTGTATTTGGGCAAGGCAGGCTATTTCGAATCTAATTGCTCACAATTTCTTTCTGTTTTTTTTCAAGCATTACATAATTCGTACATTTTTTGTTTGTAGTTGAGCAATATTTTGAGAGAATATACTCTCACTTACAATTATTAGGAGTTCATTTTGCCTATCCATCTTCTTACTTGTTAAGTAAGCGTTCGCGTAAAATTCCTGCTACTAGATTTCGTACAAGCTGACATTTACTACTTAATTGTTCGGCAGAGAGGTTCAGTTTATCGTATAAGCATCCACCTGCACAATGCCAACGAGCAAAACATCGAGTGCATTGATCGTTTACAGTTTGGAAAATATTGATAGTATCTTGTTTTGTAAGGAGATTCTCTTCGAGTGTACCTCGCCAAAGGAGTTCACCGTTTTTTTCTTTCATAGATGCAATTCGGTGACATGCAAAGATTTCTCCTGTAGGTACAATACAAAATTCTCCCTTGCAAAATTGATTCCGAATTCGATCTACAGAATGTGTAATAGAATTAAAGACATCTATCCCTAAAATATTACCTAATCGCCGAGCTCTAAAAAAGTGCTCATAATAATCTTGATAGTAGCGAGCGTCATTATCTTTGGGATTAGAGACGGGTTCGAGGTGTAGTCGCCTAATATTGGAATAGTGTGTATGCACAAAGCTCACCATTTTTTCCATTTCTGCCACATATTTTTTGGTTATGGTGGAGCGAAACGAAAAGGGAAGGTTATACTTTGTTAGGAATTTAATGCTCGCTTCAACAGCAGTAAATGAGGAGCGTTGCGATTTATAAAAGGGGCGTTGTGTATCTTGTATATCGGGCAAAATATCGAAGGAAAGCCCAACGGAAATATTATTCTCTTTAAGGAATTTTACGCGTTGGGGTGTCAGTAAAGTGCCATTCGTTGTTAGAGATATTTTGGGAGGTTTCGCTCTCTTGTAAGTCTTGATGTAGGCAATTGCCCATTCCAAAAGCTCCCAGGTTACAGTGGGTTCGCCACCTCCGATAAAAGAAAAAAAGTGTGATGTATCCTTGCGATCGTGTGCAAAGATATAATCAATAGCCATTTGTAATTTTTCTTTTGCTAGTACTTCTTTAGAGCGCCCCTCTTGTGCAAAACAATAGTTACAGGCAAGGTTGCACATTTGTGAGAGAATAACTACAAGATTTTGTTGGGCTGCTGAAATGTTAGGTATGGGGAGCAGAGGAGTGATATTTTCGAGTTGTTGCAAATAGTGTACAACAGGAGAGGCTAGCTCGCTTGGTGTAAATGCTATTTGTTGCAGATACTTCTGTACGAGTGCTGAGGATTCATAATTAGCAAAAAAGGCGTACCTCCTTGTGGGAGCATATATAATGTTTAAGTTTTGATTTTGTGGGATTATAAATAAATCGTTGTGTAAAAGCATATAGAGAGTACTTTTTTTACTCTTCTACATGAAGAGTACATTCCAAAGACAATTTACTCATTTCTTCTATCACAGAATTCTTCGGAAACAGTAGATTAAAATTTCAATAAATGAGAGGGGCGAAATAATAAGCAATATATTCACTGGTTACAACAGACCATATTTTTCTACACCATATATGAATTTTATTCAGTACTCTGCTGGACACATAGCATCTAACATTAGCTTAACGGAGGATACGTATTTCAGAACCTGTCCCTACACCCACAACACGGGGTTTCTACCGCCGTGCGGGAAAAACTCACCACCGCCATGCGGCGGGGTTCTATGCGGCAGGTTGCCCACCCGCCGCTAGGATGAACGTGGAGGTTTCACCCTCACAAAAGCTATGCATTTGCAGTCCGTGCGCACCTTTGGTGTGCACGTTTATTTTAGCGGAGGGTTTCGT